>JAQWPD010000101.1 GCA_029245525.1 Gammaproteobacteria bacterium
TCTTTGCGCATTCTATCGCGCATGCTCAATACGTCTTCATGCAACTCGGCAAAATGCACATGACTAGTAAGCACATCATCGCGAACCGCTGCGAATTGGTCACAGATTTGCAGCGGCCCGGCAATGGCTCGGCTTCGAAGCAGAGACTGATGCTCCCAGGTCCATGCTGTCTCTTTATGGTATTTCTCAAATGCCCTCAAACTACTTACCATCTGACCTGAGTTACCACTGGGGCGCAACCGAGTATCCACTTTATATAATGAGCCAGACAGCGTCTGCATTGTGAGCATATGAATAAGTCGTTGCGCAAGACGTGCAAAAAATGTCAGATTATCGAGTGGCTGCAAGCCATCTGTTTGCTGCTCTTCACCCGTCGAATCATGCAGAAAAACCAGATCCAAGTCTGATCCATACCCGAGCTCTAGACCACCCAGCTTTCCATACCCCAGAACACCAAAATACGCTTCGCGCAGACCATCACCGTCGTCGCACATCGGACGTCCATGCCGAGCCACCATCTCGCCATAAGCCAGTTGCAGTGCCGCTTCGACCACCAGCTCGGCAATATCAGTTAATCGTCCGCTAACCTTCATGAGCGGCAGTACACCACTCATATCGGCAACCGCGACACGGAATACCGCGGCTTGCTGAAAGTTGCGGATATTCTCGAGAGACAGCTCGGGGTCATCACTTGGTTGGTCGCTTAGACGCAGTGCCAGGTCATCCTCTAGATCAATACGCCGAGGCTCTTTTGAGAACACTCGCGGATCAAGCAGCTCATCAAGCAGCAGCGGATGTGTGGCAACCTGACGCGAGAGAAAATCACTGCGGGCCGCCAAGGTAACCAGCCGCTTTAACGCAGCCGGGTTCTCATTTAATAGTGAAAAGTACGCTGAGCGACGACCAATAGCCTCAACAATAGAAAGGCAAGCCCCTAACGCCACATCCGGAGAAGACTCTGCGGAACAAGCATGAATTAACTGCGGTATAAGCCGGCTGAGGCGAGCCTGCCCGAGCTCATCAAGACGCACTATTGCCGAATCTAGCTTCAACTTCTGCAACTGCTTCGGCACATCAGGTGGATTAGCAAAACCAAGCTCCGCCAATTCTTTCAGCGCACTCTGGCTAGCAGCATCGCCAGACCAAAGCGCGTCAATATGGTTCACTACCGATGATTTGTCGGATTCACCAGAACTGCGACGCAGAATATTATTGAAGTGATCGTGAACCTTACCGCGGTGCACATCAAGGACTTGCATAAAGGCATCCCAGTCGGCAACGCGCATAGATAAACACAGACGCGCACGGTTTAATGGGCTGGCTGGCAGCTTATGCGTCTGCTGATCGCTAATTGCCTGAATCCGATTCTCAACCAAACGCAGATAACAATACGCTGCGGTAAGCTCACTCACAGCATCGTCTGGCAATAGCCCATAAACAGAAAGTTGCTGCACGGCCTTCAGCAGCCTGCGCTCGCGCAACTGAGCAATGCTGCCACCCCTTACCAACTGCATAGTCTGCACAATAAATTCTATTTCTCGAATACCCCCCGGGCCCAACTTGACGTCGTCTTGCATGTCCTTCGTGAGACCTTCTGCCTCAATCATCGCCTTCATTTCACGAAGGGAGCTGAACACGCCATAATCCAAGTAACGTCGGTAGACAAATGGGCGCAAAATATTTTCATAAAACTCTTTCGCACCAGGCCAATCATTTACCACACGCGCTTTAACGTAGGCATAACGCTCCCAATCACGACCATGTGTCATCAAATACTCTTCAAACGCCATTTCGCTAACAGCCAATGGACCGCTAGTACCAAAAGGTCGCAGCCGGACATCCACACGAAATACAAAGCCATCGGCGGTGCGCTCATCCAGCACCTTAATAAAGCGTTGCGCCAACAAGCGATAATATTCAGGCGCGGTCACAGACTGACGACCATTAGTATCAGCGGACTCGCTGAAGAGAAACACCAGATCAATATCAGACGAAAAGTTAAGCTCTCCGCCGCCCAATTTGCCCATAGCGAGAATCACGAAGCAGCTCTCTTTCCCGTCAACGGATGTCGGTCTGCCATAGCGCTCAGAAAGGCTAATTTCAGACCAGCGCAATGCCGCACACTGAACGGCGTCGGCAAGCGCAGAGAGGTCAGCAAGTGTTTCGGACAACTCCGCCAGACCAGCCAGGTCGCGCCAGGCAATGCGCACCAGCTGCCGATGCCTATACAGACGAAGAGCCCGTTGAAACTCGACTTCATCGTCAAGGCCCTCGGTGGCAGTAAGACAAGCTGTCAGCAGCTCACTACCACCAAGACTGCGCAGAAGATCCCCAGAGGAGAATAGCTCCCGAGTTAAATCTGGGTATAGGGTAAGTATATTGGCAAGATATTCACTGCAGGAGAAAGCGATAGGAAATGATGGCAGCAGTTCCTCAGGAATACTTTCGATAGACTGCTCTATTAACTTCTGCGACGCCTCAGCAAACACCGGGCGCAGGATTTCAGGCAGCGTCATACTGAGCTGCTCAATATTTAGAGTCGAAGGTGCAACAGTCACATCAAAATCCCGATTGGTATCACATTCATCATGTTTTGAAGACGGTGGCTTTGCAAGTCGGTTTTTTCGCAAGCAGACGAATCAGCATCTGTTTCGGGAGCACATATAAAAAAAGCCCCGCTGGGCGGGGCTTTTTTCTAACCAAGAAAGCTGGTCAGGAGCAACTTACATCATGCCGCCCATACCACCCATGCCACCCATATCCGGCATTGGGCTCACCGCCGGTTCTGCAATAGGCGTTTCGGTCACCATGCATTCCGTAGTAAGCAACAAACCTGAGACAGATGCCGCGTTCTGCAGTGCGGAGCGTGTAACTTTAGCAGGATCGATGATGCCCATTCCAACCATGTCGCCATAGATGTCAGAAGCCGCATTGAAACCGTAGTTACCTTCACCACCGGCAACTTCATTCAATACAACAGATGCATCACCACCAGCATTAGCTACGATCTGACGCAAAGGCTCTTCCATCGCACGACGCAGAATCGCAATACCAACGTTCTGATCATCGTTCACGCCTTTCAAGCCATTAAGAGCGGCTCGCGCACGAATCAATGCAACACCACCACCGGCAACAACACCTTCTTCAACCGCAGCACGGGTTGAATGCAAAGCATCTTCAACACGAGCTTTTTTCTCTTTCATTTCGATTTCAGTTGCAGCACCCACTTTAATGACAGCAACACCGCCAGCGAGCTTAGCAACACGCTCCTGCAGTTTTTCACGGTCGTAATCAGAAGAAGAGTCAACGATTTCACGGTTAAGCTGCTCAACGCGCTCCTTGATTTCAGCGGCTTTACCAGCACCATCAATAATAGTTGAGCTTTCTTTACTTACCTGCACTTTCTTAGCTTCGCCCAGATCGTCCAGAGTTGCCTTCTCGAGACTGAGACCAACTTCTTCTGAAATAACTTGGCCACCGGTAAGTACTGCGATGTCCTGCAACATGGCTTTGCGTCGATCGCCGAAACCAGGCGCCTTAACACCACATACTTTAACGATACCGCGCATATTGTTAACAACGAGGGTTGCCAGCGCTTCGCCTTCGATATCTTCGGCAACAATCAGCAATGGACGGCCTGCCTTCGCTACTGATTCAAGCAGTGGCAGCAGGTCACGAATGTTGGTGATTTTCTTGTCGAATAACAGAATAAACGGGTTTTCGAGATCAGCACTCTGAGCCGCTGAGTCATTAATGAAGTAAGGCGAAAGGTAACCGCGATCGAACTGCATACCTTCAACAATATCGAGTTCGTTATCGAGACCTGAACCTTCTTCAACAGTAATAACACCCTCTTTACCAACTTTTGACATGGCTTCGGCAATGATTTCGCCAACAGCTTCATCAGAGTTTGCCGAGATAGTGCCAACCTGGGCAATTGCTTTATCGTCTTCACACGGCTTGGATAGTTTTGCAATTTCAGCAACTGCAGTGGCAGTTGCCTTATCGATTCCGCGCTTCAGATCCATCGGGTTCATACCAGCCGCAACTGACTTTAACCCTTCACGGAGAACAGCCTGCGCAAGAACGGTCGCTGTAGTAGTCCCGTCACCGGCAACATCAGAAGTTTGTGAGGCAACTTCCTTCACCATCTGTGCGCCCATGTTCTCGAACTTGTTTTCGAGCTCAATTTCTTTAGCCACCGACACACCGTCTTTAGTAACGGTGGGAGCGCCGAATGCTTTATCAAGAATTACGTTACGTCCTTTCGGACCCAAAGTGACTTTTACCGCATTGGCCAGAACATTCACACCTGCGAACATCTTCTGCCGAGCGTCGTCACCAAATCTGACATCTTTAGCTGCCATGGTTATAAATTCCTCTTAAAAAATACTGTATTCAGTTAAGTCCGAAAGGACGAAACTGCTTAGCCTTCAATTACCGCCATAATGTCGTCTTCACGCATAACGAGAAGATCATCACCATCAACCTTAACTTCGGTGCCGCTGTACTTACCGAACAGCACTTTGTCACCAACATTAAGATCGAGCGCTCGCAGCTCGCCGCTATCAAGCAGTTTGCCATTACCTACAGACAGAATTTCGCCCTTGCTGGGCTTTTCTGTTGCTGAGTCAGGAATTACGATACCACCGGGTGAGGTGCGCTCTTCTTCCATTCGCTTAACGATCACGCGATCGTGAAGTGGGCGAATATTCATTGTTCAGTTCTCCAATCAATTTCCAGGAACACGCCAAAAACGCCTAAGGGCTTTTTTCCTATAAAAAGCACGTTTTCGTCATTGCTGTTGTTAGCACTCTATCCGAGTGAGTGCTAATCATAGCGATGACTTTGCATTTTTCAAGGGCTGATAGCAGCAAAGTGACACATGCCATGACAAGCTGGGTGCGCGCGGCTATCCTCTGAGCACATGAATTGGCCCTTTTGGCGACCCCGAGGCGCAAACTGATGACCCAACAAGCTGAGATTCTCTTGGTGCAAACCACCTGTCCGGATACAGAGACGGCCCGAGAACTGACAAAAAGGCTTTTAGGTCAAAGGCTTGCTAGTTGTATTAACCTTATTGAAGGCATTGAAAGCCACTACCTATGGGAAGGCGAACTAAAGCAGGGCACCGAGACGCTCATGCTGATTAAAGCGCCCGCAGCCCGCTATCAGGCTCTCGAAGCGTCTATTATTCAGAATCATCCCTATGAACTTCCAGAGATCATCGCAGTCAGTCTGAGTGGTGGGCTGCCCGCCTACCTCAACTGGGTGGCCACGTCGTCTGCCGCAAAAGCTGGCGCAGAGGGTGCTTTGTGACCGTAATTAAGCCATTCCACATGAAATACCGGGCCTTTATTGCAGCGCTTTCAGCGCTTCTGCTAATGAGCGCAAGCCTTAACGCTGCGCCACCCATGCATCCGGAAAAAGCATTTCGCTACGCAGTAGAGAGCAACAGCAGCGAGATTATCGTCAATTGGACAATCGAGCCAGGCTATTACCTCTACAAAAAGCGCATGAGTTTTGCCAGTGGGAACCCGTCTCTGGAACTGCTCGAGCCGCTATTTCCAGCGGGCGAATCTCACGAAGACGAATTCTTTGGCAAATCAGAGGTCTATCGCAACTCAGCGGAAATCCGAATTCCTTATATCGGTGAGCCGGGAACGACTGCAGAAATTATTGTGATGTCGCAGGGCTGCGCTGATATGGGGCTGTGCTATCCACCGCAACGCTGGGTCAGCGCTGTAACGCTGCCGGGTAAAACCACGATGCCAAAAAATGCTCTGAGCCAACTCATCAACGGGCAGAGTAACAGCAATACACCACTTCCGGCAGAGCAGGCCTTTGCAGTAAGCGCCGTCGCTGTCGATGCATTTAACGTAAGGATCGATTGGGACATCGAGGACGGCTATTACATCTATCAGAATGAAATCGCTGCAACCGTAGTTAGTAAAAATGCAAAGGCCGGCCAACTGCAATTACCTAAAGGCGTCGTGGTGGATGATCTCGAGTACGGAATAACCGAAGTTTATTTCGACACGGCCTCGGCTCTTTTGCCCATCTCCCGAGCAATACCTGATCCTGGCCTGCTTGAAGTCAAAGTCAGTTTTCAGGGCTGTAAAACAGACAGCATTTGTTACCCCCCACAAAGCACTTTGGTTGCTGTCGACCTTCCAGCAGCTGTGTCTGGCGATATTCCGACACAGCTCACGTCTCCGGTGTCTGAGCAAAGCCGACTCGCAGAATTGATTATCGAAGGCAACATACTCGCCGTAATGGGTTTGTTTTTGGGCTTTGGTTTATTGCTGGCATTTACGCCTTGCGTGTTACCAATGGTGCCAATACTTTCCGGCATAATCGCAGGGCAAGGCAAAGACATCACCACACTGCGCGCATTTCTGTTGTCCCTCACCTACGTGCTCGGTATGGCACTGACCTATACGCTCGCTGGTGTTTTATTTGCCGCCGCAGGCCAACAGGTTCAGGCACTGCTGCAACAGGCGTGGATTATTATTGCCGTTAGCGTGCTGTTTGGTGTGCTGGCACTCGCCATGTTTGGGTTCTTTACACTGCAACTTCCGGGTTTCCTGCAAACCCGCATTAGCAATTTCAGCGGCCAACAGAAAACCGGCACATTTGTTGGCACAGGCATTATGGGGGCGCTCTCTGCCTTGGTTGTCACGACCTGTGTCGCACCACCACTCGTTGCCACACTAACCGTGATTGCCGAATCCGGTGATGCCTACCGCGGCGGTGCAGCTCTGTTCGCGCTGAGCATGGGAATGGGTTTCCCGCTATTGGTTATTGGCACATCTGCAGGACGCCTGCTGCCCAAAGCCGGCGCATGGATGATAACCATTAAAGAGTTTTTTGGGTTCATGATGCTGGGCCTCGCCATATGGATGCTCGAACGCTTATTGCCCGGAGGCATCACGATGGTGCTTTGGGCCCTATTGCTTCTCGGTGTGGCGGTGCGACTGTGGATGCTTAGCGCAGGCTTTAAGCTTATCTTTGCCGCAGCATCCAAAATGCTAGCGATTTTCCTTGCCGGTTACAGTGTCATTACGCTGTACGCAGCGTATCAGGGCGACACAAACCCCTTCAACAGTATTGCCTCAATTAATGGCACGCAACAGCAACATCTCAGATTCATCCAAGTTAAAACTATCGCCGACCTCGACAATGAACTCGCCAAAGCAAAAGCAAATGATCAATATGTAATGTTTGACTTCTACGCTGACTGGTGTGTTTCCTGCAAGGAGATGGACTACTACACCTTTACCGATCCCGCAGTGCAAGAAGCGCTGGCGAACACCCGGCTGCTGCAAGCCGATGTCACGAAAAATGACGAAGCCGACCAAGCCTTATTGCAACGAATGGGCATATTCGGGCCGCCGACCATAGTGTTCTTCGACAGCAGCGGTGAGGAAATCGAAGAAAAGCGGGTTATCGGTTTTCAATCAGCGGATGTATTCCGCGAACACCTGCGCAGCGTATTGCGTTAAAGCTGCTGCTCTCGCGCCAACGAACTTTAATCGATAAATTATCATGGCAAAATCATTTCTAAGTGCATCGAGTGTTGTCGCGATAGTGGCAGGTCTCTCGGCAGGGCTGTTTTTGGCCAACTATTTGCGGGACAGTGTCAATAAGATTGAGGTTCACGAACTCGGGGCCGAAGCAGCTCTGTTAAGCGATATTCCCAAGCAACTGCCTCCAATTACCCTGCCCGATCTGGATGGGCAGTCGCGCAGCGTCTCGGAATGGTACGGAAGACCGCTCATCGTCAACTTCTGGGCGACTTGGTGCGCGCCCTGTCGGCGCGAAATGCCATTGCTCCAACTGACCCATGAAATGGCCTCCGAAAACGGTCCTATCGTAATCGGCATTGCGGTGGACAGGCTGGACGACGTCCGCAGCTACATCGCCGAATCCGGTTACACCTACCCTATACTGACAGGCCAGCAAGAAGCGCTCGATATTACGGAGCTGTTCGGATTTGAGTTTCTTGGGCTTCCCTTCACCGTGTTCACCACCGACACGGGCGACATACTCGCCGTTCACGTGGGTGAACTGCATGCGGCGCAGCTCAACCAGTACCTAACTGCATATAAGCTACTAATAACCAAAGAAATAGATGCCGCGGAAGCCGCGCGTCAAATGAGCGCAGTCGCTAACGGCACTCCGGCCGGATAACCGCAACCCAAAAACCCCATCGCAACGGTCAAAATAACGCACAAATGGGTTTATTTGCTGCGGAAAACCGTTATCATGCTGCCATCTTCGCTGATCTGAGCTTAACCGATGGCAACCATTCTTCTTCTTAACGGCCCAAATCTCAACCTTCTGGGCACCCGCGAACCGGCTGTTTACGGCGGCACCACGCTAAAAGAACTGGAAACCAACATCATGAGTGCCGCGGCTGAATTAGGTCACTCACTTGACGCCATACAAAGCAATGTCGAGGGCGACCTGGTTAACCGGATTCATGCTGCTGCTGGCAATACAGACTTTATTCTGTTTAATCCGGGGGCATTCACTCATACCAGTATCGCTCTGCGGGATGCCATTCTCGGTACAGAGATTGCCTTTATCGAGGTCCACATCAGCAACGTCTATGCGCGTGAAAAATTCCGTAGACAGTCCTATTTTTCGGATATTGCTGTTGGCACCATCAGCGGTCTCGGAACTTACGGGTATGAACTCGCACTGCTTGCCGCAGACAATAAACTCAAAAGCTAAACCGACAGGAACCTCATCATGGATATCCGCAAAGTCAAAAAACTGATCGAGCTACTGGAAGAATCCGGCATCGCCGAGATCGAAATTACCGAAGGTGATGATTCTGTCCGGATCAGCCGTTATCCAACCTCAGGGTATGCAGCAGCGCCACAACCAGTCGCCGTCCAGACGCCGGCAATTGCTGCATCAGTAGATGCGCCTGCAGCACAAGCAGCAGCACCGGTAGCCGCTCCAGTCGCCGCCCCGGAGTCCGGCACACCGCGGGGTCATGCGATCACTGCACCGATGGTTGGCACGATGTATACGTCTCCATCACCCACCGCAGATGTTTTCGTTAACGTTGGTGACAGTGTCGCTGTTGGTGACATTGTCTGCATCATTGAAGCAATGAAAATGATGAACCAGATTGAAGCGGATGTCGCAGGCACCGTGCTGGCAATAGAAGCACAGAATGGTGACCCTGTTGAGTTCGGACAGACACTGATCGTGGTCGGATAGCTCGTATTTAATTAGCAGGAACACGGCAACCTCGCTGTGCCCGCAACCGGAAATAAGTAACCAAAATGCTCGATAAAGTATTGATAGCAAACCGTGGTGAAATCGCATTACGCATTCAACGCGCCTGTCGCGAGCTCGGCATTAAGACCGTTGCCGTTCACTCCACTGCTGACGCCACTCAGAAGCACGTCCTACTCGCTGATGAGACCGTCTGTATTGGTCCGCCTCAGTCAAAAGACAGCTACCTGAATATGCCGGCAATTATCAGTGCCGCAGAAGTTACCGATGCTGTAGCCATTCATCCCGGTTACGGTTTTCTCTCTGAGAATGCGGATTTCGCCGAACGCTGTGAAAGCAGTGGTTTTGTTTTTATCGGGCCAACGCCTGACCTTATTCGGATGATGGGCGACAAAGTGTCAGCCATCCAAGCAATGAAAAAAGCGGGTGTTCCCTGCGTACCCGGATCTGATGGTCTGCTGCCCGATGAGCCAGATGAGTGCCTGCGGATCGCCCGCAGCATCGGCTACCCGATCATAATTAAGGCTTCCGGCGGCGGTGGTGGCCGTGGGATGCGCGTTGTGCACACCGAAGCATCACTGCTCAACTCTATCCAGACAACCAAAGCCGAAGCCGGTGCTGCGTTTGGTAATGATGAAGTCTATATGGAAAAATTTCTCGAGAAGCCTCGGCATATCGAGTTTCAGGTTCTGGCTGACAACTTTGGCAATGCGGTACATCTTTTTGAACGCGATTGCTCGATGCAGCGCCGGCACCAGAAGGTTATTGAAGAGGCGCCTGCTCCTGGCATTACCCATGAGCAACGCATGTCCATGGGAGAACGCTGCGCAGAGGCCTGTCGCACATTGGGTTATCGGAATGCAGGTACTTTTGAGTTTTTATATGAGAATGGTGAGTTCTACTTTATTGAAATGAATACCCGCCTGCAGGTAGAGCACCCGGTTACCGAAATGATCACCGGCATCGATATTGTTAAAGAGCAAATTTGCGTCGCTAATAACGACAAGCTGCGCTTTACCCAGGATGAAATAAAGCTGCGCGGGCACGCATTTGAGTGTCGCATTAATGCCGAGGACCCGAAAACGTTTATGCCGTGCCCAGGCACCGTAGACACTTGGCATCCGCCGGGCGGCCCGGGTGTTCGTGTCGATAGCCATCTCTACAATGGGTATGGTGTGCCGCCGTATTACGACTCAATGATTGGGAAGCTTATTTCCTTTGGTGAAGATCGAGATACTGCCATCGCCCGCATGAACTCTGCGCTGCATGAGCTTTTTATCGATGGCATTAAAACCAACACTTTGCTGCATAAAGAAATCTTCCAGCATGCGGCATTCAAGGCCGGCGGCACTGACATTCATTATCTCGAGCGCCGTCTCGGGCTCTCGTGAGTCTGGATAAAGCATCACAATAGCGACCGTTTTTCCGGCAGCTAACCGGCAACCTTTTAGGGCAGATTGCATGGCATGGCTACAACTCACTCTGGAGCTAAAAAAAGATCGCGCTGAGGCCTTAGAATCACTCATGGAAGAACTGAGTGCGCTTTCAATTACCTTCACAGATGCTGCCGATGAGTCTGTACTGGAACCTAAGCCCGGCGAAATGCCACTCTGGCAAAACATCTCTGCGGCTATTTTATTTGCTGAAGACACCCCACCGGAAACCCTGATTGATGCGGTCGCTAAATATTTTCCGGAAAGCTCTGCTGGCGCGGCTGCGGAAATACTTGAAGACCGAGAATGGCTGCACGAATGGAAACGCGACGTGTCGCCAAAACAATACGGCAATCGACTCTGGGTTTATCCGTGGTTCTCCGAAGCCGTTACTGACCCCAATCAGGTTATTGTTGAACTCGAGCCGGGCCTAGCCTTTGGCACCGGCGAGCACCCGACCACGGCAATGTGTCTTGAGTGGCTCGATGCTCACGATATCGCCAACAAAAGCATTATGGATTATGGCTGTGGCTCAGGCCTTCTGGCAATCGCTGCACTCAAGCTCGGGGGGCGCCAAGCTGCTTGCATAGATATCGATCCGCAAGCCATTATTGCGGCACGGTCAAACGCTGAAAGAAATAGAGTTAGTGAGAGAATGCTTACCTGCAATACAGAAACTCTTTTGCGGAATAGCTACGATTTAGTTATCGCAAACATCCTCAGTGGGATACTAATTGATTTATCATCGGCTTTGACGAAGCTGGTCACACACGAGGGTTTGCTGGTATTAACCGGCATACTCGAAGAACAGGCGGAAACAGTAATCTCGGCCTACGCGCCACAAATCCCTCTATCGATTATTTTAGAGCGCGATGGATGGGTGCTGCTGGCTGGTGAGAAGTAGTTGGTCATCATGTTTACCCAATGCCCAAAATGCGCTGCCACTTTTCGGATCACCGCCGAACAACTCAAACAAGCGGAAGGTCGGGTTCGCTGTGGCAAGTGCCAGCATGTCTATGATGCGCTCAATCCGGATGATCTCCCAACAGCTAAGGGTTCGGAGAGACTCCCCAGTTGGCTCAATGCGTCGGATGAGATTGACGACCCGGAAAACATCAGCCACGAAAACTCCGATCACAGACCACTGACTGTAGATGATATCGCCGAGGCATTTTCCGACCCAGAAAGCACCGAAAAGATCCCCGATGATGGCTTAATGGATGATGCATTCGATGAAGAAGCTAGCGGCACCATCATTCACATCGAAGGCGATGAAGAGGACGCCAGTGGAGACACGGATGAAGGCCCGGGCCTCGAATCAAACACCCATGATCCTCTTGAATTTAACGTCCCCAAACAACAATGGGGTCGATTCTTCACCGGAGACTATGAAGGCCCTATTATCGAGGCCGTAGGTCCGCTCCATGAAGATGAGGGGGAACCGGAAATCTTTGTAGACAGCCCGGAAATCGATGTTGCTGCAACGGATACGGAGATTCCGAACGGTGAGGAGACACATCCCAAAGAAAAAACCTCATCGCTCCGCACCGCCATTGATAACCTGACCATGGAAAAGTCTGAGTGGCAACGCCTTCATGAGGACGCTGATAACGAGGCCGATGCTTTGTTCATGGTCGAACCTGATGAAATTGACAACGAGGATGTCAACGAGAACTCAAACAAAGAAGAGACCGACGATACCGGCGTCCGCGTCAATGACGAAGATAATCATCGGGGGGTTGATGACAATAGTGAAGCCGAAGCAACAATCCCTGCAGACAACCAGCAGCATGCGGTTGAGCAAATCAATAGGCCCACTGAGGCCGACTTGGGCGCACCACCATTGTGGGCTAAGCCTGAACCAGGGGGGCAAGACACGCCTCGGTCACGCCGCGGGTTTGCTGCTATCGGGTTGCTGCTGCTGCTCATCATGCTGGCCATCCAGCTCATGCACCATAATCGTGAAAAACTGGCTACTGACCCAAGATATGGTGAAACTGTCCGCAGTGTTTACGCCTCGCTGGATCGCCCGCTCTATCCAGCGTGGGAACTCAGCGCCTACAAGATTCGCGGCACTAAAGCCATCTCTGGTGAAAGCAACGGTGACATGCTCGACATACGTGCGCAGCTGGCGGTGACGGGCGACAAACCTATGGGCGAACCGCAAATCCGCGTTATTTTGAAAGACCGCTGGGGAAAAGCGGTGAATGACTGGCTGTTTAGTGCGGATGAGTATATGCCGGGAATGCGTCCCCCCAACGGACTCATCCAGCCCGGCACGATTACACCCATAAAATTAAGTGTTGTGGATCTGGGTTCAAAAGCTCGGGGTTTTCAACTCGAAATCTGCCTGCTTCGCGAAGGTGGTGTTTTGCAGTGCGACGGCCAGCTCTGAGCCTCAACACACGTCATGAATACTCCCCGCATTGGTCCGCATCAGCTCAGCAGCAACATATTGCTTGCTCCCATGGCAGGCCTAACTGACCAGCCGTTCCGCAACCTATGTCGCCAATTCGGTGCAGGTATGGCTACATCGGAGATGACCACCGCAGATACAGCCATGTGGCGCAGCCGTAAAAGTCAGCATCGATTGGTTCTCGATAATGAGAACGGCCTTAAGGTAGTGCAAATTGCCGGCAGCGACCCCCAACAAATCAGCGAAGCTGCCAAGGCTATAGAAGGCCTGGGCGCCGACATCATCGATATCAACATGGGCTGCCCAGCAAAAAAGGTCTGCAAAAAACTGGCGGGTTCAGCCCTGCTTCAGGATGAACAACTGGTTAAGCGAATACTCGAGGCGGCGGTAAGCGCTGTCAATATTCCGGTAACACTCAAGATCCGCACCGGCTGGGACTTGGCGCATCGTAATGGACCCGAGATTGCGACTATGGCTGAGGGCATTGGCATTGCTGCATTGTCCGTACATGGGCGAACCCGTTTGTGTATGTTTAAAGGTGATGTTGAATACGACACCATTGCCGACATCAAGCAAAGAATAAATATTCCGGTATTTGCTAACGGCGATATTAAAACACCTCAACAAGCTGCCGCGGTACTTAAGAAAACCGGTGCTGATGGCGTAATGATCGGACGTGGTGCGCTGGGCCAGCCTTGGCTGTTTACAGCCATCAATAGCTGGGTAAGCAAAAAAGTTTTGCCGAACCCCCCCTCAATAATCGAGCAACGTGATATTATTACGGCTCACCTCAAGGCACTCCATGAGCTCTATGGCTCCACCACCGGTGTCCGGGTAGCAAGAAAACATCTGAGCTGGTACTGCCAGCATATAGAAGGCGCAGCAGAGTTTAAGTACCGTTTTGTACGACTAAATAGCGCCGAAGATCAGCTGCAGATAACATTGGATTTTTTTGATCGCTGCCAACCCACAGGGGCAGCGGCAAATTTGGCGCCTTTGCGTCATGGGGAATTAGGTTCGTGGTCTCAAGCAAGAAAAAGCCTGCCAACAAAAAAACAGTCAAGAAGAAGACTGGAAAACAAGGCAAGGCAAAACTCCCCGAAGTTCAGCTGAGAAATCGCCCGTTGCGATCACTCACAGAAGAAGCTCTGGGCCGGTACTTTAAAGATCTTAACGGACACCAACCCACCAATCTTTACAATCTGGTGCTGGGCGAAGTCGAAGCCCCATTGCTTGCCAGCGTAATGAAACATACCGATGGGAATCAAACGGTTGCATCTGAAATTCTCGGCATCAACCGGGCGACTTTACGAAAAAAACTCAAGCAATATAGCCTGATTTAGCGCCAAAGCTTTCACCTTTAAACGCCTACTGCGGCGGCAACGCGCCGCGGCGGAGTAAGCCACACAACAGCCTTTCAAGAGTTATCACTATGAGCCAAACACTGCGAGTTCTGGTCAGCGTTTCTGACAAAACCGGCGTTGTCGAATTTGCCAGCACACTGGCAAAACTGGGCGCTGAGTTTATTTCAACCGGTGGTACTGCAAAATCACTCCGCGAGGCCGGACTATCCGTTACCGATGTTTCCCAGGTTACCGGCTTTCCCGAAATCATGGACGGTCGAGTAAAAACCCTTAATCCGCTCATTCATGGTGGGCTGCTGAATCGTGGCGAACAAGACGCTGCGGTGATGCGCAAGCACGGTATAAACAACATCGATATGCTGGTGGTGAACCTATACCCATTTGAAGCTGCAGTTGCCAAACCCGATTGCAGCTATAACACTGCTATTGAAAACATCGATATCGGCGGACCTGCTATGATCCGGGCGGCATCGAAGAATCACGCGCATACGGCTGTTATCACTGACCCCTGCGACTACGAGATGATTGCAGGTGAGCTGACGGAAAAAGGCGAAATTAGTGGCGCCTTGCGCGCCCGCTTGGCTAAAAAAGCTTTTGCGCATACCGCCTGCTATGACGCTGCAATCTGGAACTACCTGCAACAGCAGGATAATGATCAGGAATGGCCTGAGCGCTACCCGATAGGCTTGCACAAACAACAAGAACTCCGCTATGGCGAAAACCCGCACCAGCATGCCGCGGTCTACACGATGCCTCAGCCGAATGCCGGCGCCCTCATCAATGCAATATCCCATCAAGGAAAACCCCTCTCATTCAATAACCTTGCGGATGCGGATGCAGCTCTGGAGTGCGTGCGTGCGCTGCCCGCTCCAGCCTGTGTGATTGTTAAGCATGCCAACCCCTGCGGCGCGGCTATTGGCAGCGATGCCGCTGACGCGTACCGAAAGGCCTATGAAACCGATCCCACTTCTGCATTCGGCGGCATTATTGCCTTCAACTGCGAGGTTTCCTGTGACCTGGTGCAGGAAATCATCGGTCAGCAGTTTGTCGAAGTCATGGTAGCCCCCGGCTACTCAGCTGACGCGCTCAAATCCCTGACGGCCAAACCGAATATCCGAGTGTTGGAATGCGGTCTTGAGCAGAATAATGCCATGCACCACTACAAACAGATTGATGGTGGCATGCTGGTTCAGGATCAGGACCGCGGTCGGGTTGATGCTACTCAACTTAAGGTCGTTACTAAACAGCAACCCAGCACCCAACAGATTGCAGATGCACAATTCGCATGGACGATTGCCAAATTTGTTAAATCCAATGCGATTGTCTTCGTAAAAAATGGCCAAACGGTTGGTGTGGGTGCCGGTCAGATGAGCCGCGTTATTAGCGCACAGATCGCCGGTGAAAAGGCTGCGGCAGCAGGTCTGGAGACCCAAGGTGCGGTGATGGCTTCCGACGCATTCTTCCCGTTCCGTGATGGCATCGACTATGCCGCACAGTTCGGCATTGCGACGGTCATTCAGCCAGGTGGGTCTATGCGCGATGAAGAAGTTATTACAGCGGCCGATGAGCATGGCATGAACATGCTGTTTACCGGGATGCGGCATTTCAGACACTAGGGTTGGTACTGGGTTTGCGGGCCCGCAAAACGATATTGAAAACGGGCAGACCGGGGTTCGCCAACGGAGTGAGAAACTTTAATTGATGTCCGGCAGGGTAAAAAATATCTCTCAAAACCTCCCTGCTTGCCTATTATCAAGTCCTCAGTAAAGAAAAAGCCGCAGGTGGCTGCTATATAATTCCAGCTATCTTGAATACGCAGAGCAGCAGATGAAAATATTAGTTATTGGTAATGGTGGCAGAGAACACGCATTAGCGTGGTCTTTAGCAAAATCACCCCGTGTTTCACAGGTTTTTGTTGCCCCCGGCAACGCGGGAACCGCACGCGAACCCGGCATCACGAATGCGCCGGTGAAGCCCGATGATATCGATGGCTTGCTGCAGTTTGCTCAGAAAAACCGCGTTGAACTCACTGTCGTGGGGCCCGAAGCGCCCTTAGTTGCAGGTGTGGTCGATCGCTTTTCAGATGCTGGCTTAGCCTGCTTTGGTCCGCGGGCAGCCGCTGCGCAATTGGAGGGTTCCAAAGCCTTCTGTAAAGACTTCATGGTACGCCATGGCATCCCCACAGCAGAATACAAAGCATTTAGCGATCTGGAGTCCGCACTTAACCACGTAAACTCCTGCAAGATTCCGGTGGTTATTAAGGCTGATGGCCTCGCTGCTGGCAAGGGCGTGGTGATCTGCGATAACCGTCAATTCGCTGCCGCTACCGTGCAATCAATGCTCGCCGACAAAGCCTTTGGGGATGCCAGCAGTCGCATCGTTATCGAAGAGTTTCTCGAAGGTGAAGAAGCCAGTTTCATCGGTCTGGTCGATGGCACTCACGTTCTCCCTTTTGCAAGCTCACAAGACCACAAAGCCCGGGATGATGGCGACCTTGGTCCAAATACCGGTGGCATGGGCGCGTACTCCCCTGCACCGGTTGTCACTGAGGAAGTTGCGGCCAGGGCGATGGAGCAGGTCATGTTACCCACGGTTGATGGCATGCAAAAGGACGGCACACCCTATGTAGGCTTCCTTTACGCCGGACTTATGGTGTCACCTGATGGCAGCCTGAAGGTGCTTGAGTTCAACTGCCGCATGGGCGATCCGGAAACGCAGCCCATTATGGCGCGGCTGAGCAGCGATCTGGTTGAGCTTATCGAAGCTGCACTTACAGGCAATCTCGATAGCGCAACTGCCAACTGGGATTCCCGCGTAGCGCTTGGCGTTGTGCTCGCCGCTGGTGGTTATCCAATTGCTTACGAAAACGGCGATGTCATCAGCGGTTTGCCCGACCCGGCTGGCGAGATCGACACCAAAGTATTCCACGCCGGCACTGCTGAGAAAGACGATGCAGTAGTTACTGCCGGCGGGCGCGTACTCTGTGCTGTTGCTTTAGCCAGCAGCGTCACAGAAGCTCAGCAGAAGGCCTATGCGCTGACGCACTCTATCGACTGGAATAACGTCTACTATCGCAGCGATATCGGCTATCGGGCTATTGCCAGAGAACAGAATTAAGCTGTGCCACACTGGATCTACATACCCCATGTCTTCTTCAGGAACAGCAACAAATCACGATTGGAGTTTTCGTACGCATTAGAATTGAAGCCCATCGTGTAGCCATCAGGGCCGCCGCAGGAATTGATTGCGAGCATTGCTGAAATAGTCGAGTCCATGGAATAACCTGAACTTTCTTCGATATTCTCACCCGTTTCTGTCCACCGCATAATGCAGTCTTTGGTCACCCATGCTCCTTCCTTGAACGCCTGAGGGTAAGGATTGTCCCAACCGTGACCGGCGCCTTCATAGACCACCATCTCAACATCAACGCCCATATCTATGAGCTTGTCGCGCATCCAGGCACATCGCTCTATCGACATAGACTCATCGGCCCCACCCATCATGATAAGCAGTGGACTGCCCTCAACACGGAAGTCATCAAAGTTCGCGGAGCAGCCGCCATAAAACATGGCATATGCAGAAAAGCGCGGGCCGTCCTTGCCCATCACGCCCTCCAAAACGGGCTCGAACATCATGTACATGGTTGAGCCTGCGCCAAGAGAAAACCCGGTAACCCCAATTTTTTCGCTGTCAATATACGGGTGATCTTGCAGAGCTTTTAGGGCACTAAGCGCATCGGCCATTTGTGTATAGATAGGTGCCTTATCAAGACGATCTAAGTAGTCATCAGTGGAGCGCAGGTTTCTTGCTGTAAAGGTATCTACGGCTAATCCGGCAATCCCATGTTCCGCTAGCAGCATCGCAAGATTCACACTACGGCCACCCCATGCGCCTCCCGAGCCATGCAAAATTACCATTGCCGGAACCTTGTTCTCAGCTGATGCATCCACAGGCAATACCATTATGCCGCCAGTCGTCTGCTGCACAGCGGTTTCACCGCCATTAACAAAATCTTTGCCTGTCTTGGCATTAAAGCTCGGAAACCCTACCACGCCATAAGGACGCTCATTCCAGTCGGTTGCGTAATAAACGTTTACCGCCTCATAGGTTTGCGGCACCAATTGAAATGCCCCATAAGCGGCGAGTACCAACACGACGACAAAAAAACCTTTGCGTAAAAATTGCATAACTATTGCCCCTCACCTATTGGCTCTCTATACCCATAAGCAATGCCCATGATTCTACCGATATACTTGCCAAAGGTCCGGCGCCATCATTAATTCACTGGCGGCAAAAAAAAACCTGCCAAAGCAGGTTTTTTGCCTATCAGACTGAACGCTAGCGCTTCATTGCGTCAAAGAAGCTTGCATTCGTCTTGGTATCTTGCATTTTGCCTAACAGGAACTCTGCCGCAGCAAGTTCATCCATGGGATGCAACACTTTACGCAGCACCCAAATTTTCTGAAGCTCATCAGGGTCAATCAATAGCTCTTCTTTACGGGTGCCGGAGCGATTAATGTTAATTGCCGGATAGATACGTTTTTCCGCGATACGGCGATCCAGATGGATTTCCATATTGCCAGTGCCTTTGAACTCCTCATAAATCACATCGTCCATCTTCGAGCCAGTATCAACTAGAGCCGTAGCCAGAATGGTAAGGCTCCCGCCCTCTTCCACATTACGAGCGGCACCAAAAAATCGCTTAGGTCGGTGCAAAGCATTAGCATCAACACCACCAGTAAGCACCTTCCCGGAAGAAGGGATGACCGTGTTATAGGCACGCGCCAACCGAGTGATTGAGTCAAGCAGAATAACGACATCTTTCTTGTGCTCAACCAGACGTTTGGCTTTCTCAATAACCATTTCAGCGACCTGCACATGGCGACTGGCTGGCTCGTCAAAGGTGCTCGAAACCACTTCCCCGCGCACAGTGCGAGCCATTTCGGTGACTTCTTCAGGACGCTCATCAATCAATAGCACGATGAGCGTAACATCAGGGTTGTTAGCTGTAATCGCCGTTGCGATATTCTGTAACAACATGGTTTTACCCGCCTTCGGCGGCGATACGATCAGCCCGCGCTGACCTTTACCGATAGGCGCGACCATATCGATAATGCGCGACGTGAGGTCTTCGGTTGAACCCGTGCCCTGTTCCAGACCCAATCTATCGGTCGGAAACAATGGGGTGAGATTCTCAAACAAAACCTTATTGCGTGCGCTTTCAGGCTCATCGAGATTAATCTGGGCAACACGTAACAACGCAAAATAACGCTCGCCTTCTTTAGGCGGACGCACCAAACCGCCAACGCTGTCACCTGTGCGCAGGTTAAAGCGACGAATCTGGCTCGGAGATACGTAGATATCATCTGGGCCAGCAAGGAAAGAGCTGTCCGCAGAACGCAGAAAGCCGAAGCCATCCTGCAAAATTTCAAGCACGCCGTCACCGAAGATATCCTGACTTTTCGCACCATGCGCCTTCAAAATCTCGAAAATAATATCTTGTTTGCGCGACCGGGCAAGACCTTCAAGGCCCATTGAACTAGCAAGTGCCACCAATTCGGCCACTTGCGTGTTCTTCAGTTCATTGAGGTGCAGAAGGTTCTTGTTTTTCTCCAGCTCATCTTTACGAATGATGTCGTTCTCAGTAAAACTACCTAACTCTTCGTTATCCGGGCGACGCCGACGACCGCGGTTTTTATTGCCACCCTTAGAGCCATCACCGCCTTTATTATGGTGGTTAGAGCGATTACCGCCACGATTGCCGCCTTTGCCGCCACCGCCGTTAGCATTACCATTACTGTTGCCGCCGCCAGAACCGGAACGAGCAGAACTTCCTAGGTAACCTCTCACAGGCTCTTCTCCAAGAATTCCTCTAGCTGCTTCTTGGATACCGCACCTACCTGCTGAGCCTCAACAACACCGTTCTTAAACAGAATAAGTGTCGGAATACTCCGAATGCCGAATGCCTGTGGCGTTTTCGGGTTTGCATCGACATCAATCTTCGCAATATTGACCCGTCCTGCATACTCGGGGGCCAGCTCTTCAAGAATTGGACCAATCATTTTACAAGGACTGCACCACTCTGCCCAGAAATCGACAAGAACGGGAACCTCTGACTCAATGACGTCAGACTGAAAACTACTATCGCTTACGTGCGCTATGCTCATATTTCACTTTCGCTATATAAAATTTGGGAAATTATTGGGAGGTTTATAAAGTATTGATAAAAAATGCGGTATGTTGAATTTTGCCGGGAAATCGGCATGGGCTATACGCCCTGAGTGTCAATTAGCTGCTTAAGCCAGTGTCTCCCCACAAAGACACACCCAAACAGTCACCTAAATCTTCAGAAGAATTGCTATAACGTTTTATTGCGCTACTAATGAAGGTTTGCGTCGAATCAGGCACAATGCACTGCGATCTAGGGTTTGGGCTTTAAAATATAACCCAACACAGGTCGTGTTCTGGCTCTTCGATTCGGTTGGTGCGGTTAAAACCGCAAGTCGTTGTCTAATTTGACCCCTTCCAGAACAATATTGCAAGTGCTATTGGCACTTTTTAAGGGAATACTGCAACACCATGAGTGAATCAAAAACCCAAGAAGCAGGTATCAGCTTCGCTAGCCTCGACCTTCCTGAACAACTTCGGGCAGGTATCCGCAAAACGGGGTTT
Source organism: Gammaproteobacteria bacterium (assembly GCA_029245525.1). Lineage (GTDB taxonomy): Bacteria > Pseudomonadota > Gammaproteobacteria > Steroidobacterales > JABIQA01. Next base: position 21,141 of record JAQWPD010000101.1, read on the forward strand.
ACCCATTGCACACCGATTCAAGGGCAAACACTGCCCATTGCACTCAGTGGTAAAGACGTTGCGGGTCAGGCGCAAACAGGCACAGGGAAAACAGCCGCGTTCCTGATTGCTACATTCAGCCATTTGTTACGCAATGCTCTACCTGCCGACCAAGCAACGACAAAAAATCCACGCGCTGTGATTCTTGCGCCTACCCGCGAACTCGCATTGCAAATTCACTCAGACTGCGGGGCTCTTGGTGCAGCCACCGGCTTACGATGCCAGGTGGTCTTTGGCGGTGCTGATTACGATAAGCAAAGGGACAAGCTTCAAGCGGGTGTTGATGTGCTAATCGGCACACCGGGTCGATTTATTGACTACCTTAAACAAGGCGTATTTAACCTCAATTCGGTTCAGGTTATGGTGCTGGATGAGGCCGACCGTATGTTTGATCTGGGTTTCATTAAAGACATCCGCTATGTCATGCGCCGCCTCCCACGGGCAGATATGCGGCTTAATCTGCTGTTCTCAGCAACGCTCAATCAAAAGGTTCTCGAACTGGCCTATGAGCACATGAATGACCCCGTTTCGGTAAGTATTGAACCGGAAAAAGTGACCGCCGACAAAGTGATTCAGGCTGTCTACTTCCCGGGCAACCATGAAAAACAACGCTTGCTCGTTAACTTGCTGCGCCAAGTGGATGCGCAGCGAACCATGGTGTTCGTGAACATGAAACACCAGGCAGAAAAAGTTGCGGCACTGCTGTCTGCCAACGGCTTTAGTGCATCAGCCATATCAGGCGACGTACCACAGAATAAACGTATGCGGATGCTGGAGTCTTTCCAATCGGGCAAACTGGCTATTTTAATCGCCACCGATGTTGCATCACGTGGCTTGCATATCGATGGCGTCACTCATGTGGTTAATTACGACCTGCCTCAGGATTGCGAAGATTACGTGCATCGAATCGGACGAACTGCGCGTGCCGGCGCCTCCGGAGACGCCATCAGCTTTGCCTGTGAAAGTTATGCCATGACGATGCCCGATATCGAAAAATACATTGGGTTTTCGATTCCGGTTAAACCCATCACACCCGAACTTCTGGCCGAAGTCACTGTTCCAAAAATGCCACCCCGCAAGCGCAGCGGAGCATCAAAAGGCGGTGCTGGTGGCCGTGGTAGACCGCACAGCGGCGGTGGACAGCACCGCAGACGTTAGGCCGTTTGTGACGTTCGAGGGGACTGGGTCAAATAAGTTACGGGGCGCTCGTTGTCTTTGGGCCTAATAAGTCGTCAAGGCTGTGCACCGACGCAAAGTCTTCAATCGTTCGGGCGGGCACCCCTGTGTCAGGACGCTCAACCGCCACCACTCGATTAATCCCATAGTCTCTCGCAGCACGCAGCACCGAAAGGCTGTCGTCAACAAACAAGCTTCTGCTGCGGTCGAAACCCAAGCTAGCCTGCAATGCAGGCCAGAATGCCTCATGCTCTTTCGGATACCCAAACTCATGCGATGTGACCATGCCATCAAAATAATGGTCAAAATCCACCGCGGATAACTTAACCCGCAAGGCTTCCGGATGCGCATTTGTCACAAGAATTAAACGCCGATGGCTTTTCTTTGCCGCTGACAAAAAGCGGCGGGTATCTGGTAAAAAGCCCACCTTATGACTAATAGAGCGTTTGAGCGCCACCATATCCAGGTCCAGCGCTTGGCTCCAGTACTCAAGGCAATACCACTGGAGAGTGCCCTCTTTCGCGGCAAAAAGTTCAAAGAGCCTGGTACGGGCATCAGCCTCAGAGATATTGCGCTTTAACGCTATACGAGCTGGCACCAGCTCTCGCCAAAAGTAATGGTCAAAGGCCAGATCAAGCATGGTGCCATCCATATCAAGCAGGACCGTGTCGCAATGACTCCAATCGACGCTTAGCTGCTTTGCTTTATTTCGCTCAGTCATTCGGATACTTTACGTCATTCGCTATCGATTGTATTTGCTACCAACAGGCTATTCCATGCTGACCAATCTGAAACAACTCATACCCGACATTCTCACTGTTGCACGTGAAGCCGGACAAGATATTCTGGAGATTTACCGGGGCGATATAGATGTCGAAACTAAGGCAGATGACTCACCTTTAACTGCCGCAGATCGCGCAGCACATAACCGCATTGTTGCGGGACTGACGGCATTAACGCCCAGCATCCCGATTCTGTCGGAAGAGTCTGTTGTTATTCCTTATGCAGAACGTTCAAGCTGGAAGGAATATTGGCTTGTCGACCCACTTGATGGCACCAAAGAGTTCATTAAAAAAAATGGTGAGTTCACGGTAAATATTGCGCTGATTCAAGGGCATCAGGCTGTGCTTGGGGTAGTGCATGTTCCGGATAAAAACACCGACTACTATGGCTGTACTGAAACGGGCTCATTTATCCAACATGCGGGCGAAGCGCCCATCACAATTTGCGTAACGACGCCGGCGCCATCCCCCGTGCGCGTCGTTGGCAGTCGCTCGCACCGCGGTGAACTTGTTGATGCCTACCTGGAAAAGCTGGGCTCTCATGTAATGGTGTCAATGGGCAGTTCGCTAAAGCTGTGCCTGGTCGCAGCAGGCGAAGCGGATGTCTATCCGCGCCTCGGCCTTACCTCAGAATGGGACACTGCCGCCGCACAGGCTGTCGTTGAGTGTGCAGGTGGCAGCGTTATCAACCTTGATGGTAAACCACTGCTGTATAACGCGAAAGCAGATATTCTGAACCCCCATTTTATTGTGTATGGCGACGACTCTAAAGACTGGACCCGCTATCTATAAGGCGGCTGATGCCCTCAGCGCGTTGCTTGGGAGAGCCATGAAAGACTGATAGAATGCTCTGAAACAACCGGCAAAGGTGCTGCAAAAACAGCTGCACCATAAAGATGCTCGGTAAGACCGGCTCAAATACCCGGCAGCTGGATACCCCAAGCAATTAACGCTGATGCAGCATAAGTGACGGCAATGATTATAAATTTATGAGTAATAACGTCGAAACCACCGTATTCCGTGCCCGGGCTCGCCTTAAAGAACTCCGAGTTGCGCATCATGATCTTGATACATCTATTCACGAGCTATCAACCGATCCGAATATCGATTTGCTAAAGATCAAGCGCCTGAAAAAACAAAAACTCCGCATTAAAGACATGATTGTTCGCATTGAAAGCCAGTTAATTCCTGACCTCAATGCGTAACTGCTCGAATGCTTGAGCCTCTCGTCCGCCACCGTGCCCAGCTGCATGTCGGAAATCCATACAGATAAAAAAACTTATAACAAGTTGTTTTTATAAACCAATTTAGCGAACTCTGTGACGTCCATCACAATAGTGATGTGCCAACATGTCGAAAAAAAAGACAATGTGCCAAAACTATCCGGTATTGCCACCGCTAGCGCAGAGCATAACGAACAGTCACGATGCATCGGTGGCGAAAAATAGTGAGACCGGTATCACATTAATTCCGTGGTTTTCCAACTTTAGTTAAATTGAGGCAATTACGAGATTTGGCTGGCACGCATTCTGCAAGATACAAGTGACACTAAAACTCTAATAATAAGAAGGTTTGGTCAGAACCTCGTGATTCGCTCTATGGGGTTTTAGTTCGTCCGTTCCGTGCCTATAAAACCCGCCGTCAGGCGGGTTCTTTTTTATCTCGACCACAAAAACACAGTTAAGAATAAAAACTAGCCTTTTGCATGACCAACTAAGAACTGCTGAAACAAAATCTGCAGCCGCGCTAAACTATCGGCATCACCAAGACCATGGTCACCTGCCAAAAGGGCAAAACGCGCCCGGGTTTCCAACGCAAACCGCAAAGCATTTCGATACGGTATAACCTCATCACGCCAGCCATGAACAAGGGTTGCTGAGCAGCGCAATGGCAGCGGGTTAAATGCCTCATAGCCCGGCACATAAATTGCGGTGGCTATCAAAAACACGCCAGCAACAGCAACGCGGTGTGCGACCGCGGCACTGACTGCGGCACCCATACTGCTGCCCACAAGCAATACCGGCATGGTTTGTTGCGTGCACCATAAAAACAGCTTGTCGATACGCTCTGCGGGATCATCGATACCACGATAATCAAGTGATTCAACACACCACCCTGCCTGCTCAGCCAGCGGCATTAACCTTCTGATTTTTGTGCCGTCCGGGCCGCTCTCCTGACCATGAGAAAAGCAGACGATTCCTCGTTGTGAATTCATACATTACACATCGGTTTCAGTCCTTTCACGACCAAACCAAGCCACCGCAAAAGCCACCACAAATGGCACCACACGCTCCACAATATCGCCCGGGGTATTCGGCATCCAATTAAAGACAACGGTTAAACCAAAACCCAGCCACAGACTTACCAGAGCCGACCTACGACGAACGCGCACATTCATAACAAACAGCAGCACCATGGGGCCGAATGCTGCACCTAATGCATGCCAGGCAAACAGTACCCGGTCAAAAATTGACGATGGCAGGAACAAAGAAATTGCGCAGGCAATAATCGTGACCAATGTCACCACAACGCGCGAGTTGGTCAGTACTTTGCTATGAGCACGGCTGTCTGTAAGATTCCAGTCACGCGCAATAGATGATGCTGCCACCAGCAGCTGGCTGTCGGCTGTCGACATGATTGCGGACAATACACCGGCGATCATCATTCCAGCTATTACCGGCGGCAGCAGCTGCTGGGTTGCATGAAAAAAAATCTGCTCTTCATTGCCCGTAATCGGAAATAATACCCGCGCTGACCAGCCAAGAACTAGCATGCCGCTAAACACAATAGATGCCCAGCCAACAGCAATGATTCTGCCCTGACGCAAACTCTCATTATCCTTAATAGCCATAAAACGGTTTACCACATGAGGCTGACCCATATACGCGACACCCGGACTCAGCATGCCGAAGACAAAACCCACCGCGGCAAGGCCGCTGTACTTGCCAGTAAAACTGAGAAAAACCTCATCCTCCACAGCGGCCATGCCGGCCCATAAACCTGCAAATCCGCCGACTTCCATCAGGCACAGCACCGGTAATAAGGCGGCCACTGACACCATCAGCAAGGCTTGCACGGCATCGGTAACTGCAACGGCCCAAAAGCCACCTATAAGCGTGTATACCAGCACGATGGCAGCACCAAAAAGGATGGCCACGGTCGGTGCCATACCGAAACTGCTGGAGAATGCGAGACCGGCGCCTTGAAACTGCGCCGCAATGTAGAACATAAGACTAACCAGAACTATGATTGCAGCAGAACGGATCACCGCGTTGCTGCCATCACGTTCGAAGCGACCAAATAAAAGTTCGGACAAAGTCACAGCTTCGTCTCGTTCGGTTGCCTGTCGCAGACGCGGCGCGATATAGGACCAACTGAACAAATAACCGCCGAGTACTCCCGGCAAGAACCAGAAAGCCTCCATACCCACAGCATAAGCGGTGCCACTGACACCCAATAATGACCATGCCGATGACGAACTGGCCGACGCACTGAGGCTCGCAACCCATGGCCCAAGCTGACGACCACCGAGGAAGTAATCGTCCTGATCGGTGGTGCGCTTTTGCGCCCAGACACCAATCATTACCAACACAATCATGTAAGCAATAAGCGTTATCATGATCCAAAAAGAATCAGTCATTTGTAAAGGCCATCCTCGAAAACCTACTGAAGCATCGCAAATTTGAACAGCAGCGGCAACACGAACCAATCATTATGGCCGATACAATACAATGCCAACTCTCCACTGACATACATGAAATCAATGAGCAATAACTGGCAATTCTGGATTGATCGCGGCGGCACATTCACCGATGTGATTGCCCGCGAGCCCTGCGGAAAACTGCGTATTCAAAAACTGCTGTCAGAGAACCCATCGATGTATCACGATGCTGCTGCCGAAGGCATTCGCCGTTTTCTTAGCAGCGCAGATCAACCACAGATCAGTTTTATTAAGATGGGTACAACTGTTGCCACGAATGCGCTGCTCGAACATGCCGGCGAGGCGACAGCATTGATTACGACCCGCGGCTTTGCAGATGCATTGAAAATTGGCAACCAGAGTCGTCCGGACATTTTTGCGCTCAATATAATAAAGCCGCCGTCGCTCTATGATGCGGTATTTGAAGTCGATGAGAGGGTTTCTGCCGATGGCACCGTCCTCCAGAAGCTTGATGAAACTGCAGCATATGATGTTTTGAAAGTCATATCTGCTAGCGGCATTCGCAGTATCGCTATATGTTTGCTGCACAGCTATCTGTTCCCCCGGCATGAACACCGACTGCTTGAAATGGCGCAGGAAGCCGGGATTCATAATGTCTCTGTGTCGCATCAACTAAGTGGCCTGCAACGGTTTATCAGTCGGGGGCAAACAACCGTAGTCGATGCCTACGTCACTCCGGTGCTCAGAAAATACATTAAAAGTTTTCAGCAAGCACTGGCGGCTAACAAACATGCGTCAGCAAATTTTTTAATGATGCAAAGTAATGGCGGCATGGTTGCCGCCAATAAGTTATCCGGCAAAGACAGCATTCTCTCAGGTCCGGCAGGCGGCATGGTGGGTATGGCAGCCGCAGGCCGGCGCGCTGGTCTGACGCGCCTTATCGGCTTTGATATGGGCGGCACATCCACTGACGTATCGGTGTATGACAACGGGCATGAGCTCAGTCGGGAAACCGAAATTGGTGGCCGCTTTATTCAAACGCCGATGATTAACATTCACACCATTGCTGCTGGCGGCGGCTCTGTGCTCAGCTACGCAGACAGCCGCTTGCAGGCAGGCCCCGATTCAGCCGGGGCTTTCCCTGGCCCATTGTGCTACTTGAACAAGGGCCCGCTAACGGTTACCGATGCCAATGTTCTTATAGGACACATACAAACCAGCACCTTTCCGGCTGTATTTGGTCCTTCGGGCAGCCAACCCTTAAGCATTGACAGCGTTAAAGGCGCTTTCGCCGCACTAACACGAACCATCAATTCCTCTAAGGGATTAAGATATACACCAGAACAAACGGCCTGCGGATTCATCCGTGTTGCTAACGAAAACATGGCCAATGCAATACGTCATATTACCGGCCAACAAGGAAAGAGCCCTGCGGACTTTACTCTGTGTTGCTTTGGTGGCGCTGGCGGGCAGCATGCGTGTGCTGTAGCAGAACTGTTGGGTATCAGGCAAATCCTGATTGACCCATTTGCGAGCGTACTGTCAGCCTATGGTATTGGAATTGCCCCGGTCAGCCGGGTTAAACAGCTGACCGTTAACCTGCCCGTGGTGGGCGGCGATGAGCAACTTGCAGCAACAATCGACCAGCTCCGAGCTGAGTGCGAAGCTGCATTACCCACTCACGATATCGATCCAGCAACACTCCAGTCAGTGGTGCGTTTGTTTGTTAAAGTCAGTGGCAGCGATAATGCCATTCCTATAAAACCCGCTGCGCTTCAAGACTTGGGGAGGGATTTTGCTGATGCACACACACAGCGGTTTGGTTTTCGTCCATCAGTCGATGCCATTCTTCTAATAGACAGCATCGAAATCCAAACAACCGCAGAAACCTTAGCCGCTACGGTGGGCACTCTGGAAACAGAGGCATTAGCGAATGCCCCAAGCACGGCCGAGGTTTATCTCGATGATCAATGGCAGACCATTCAATGCGCCACTCTAGAATCCATTGTCGGTGGCACAGAAATCGCGGGGCCAGCGCTAATCGTTGAGGCCAACTCAAGCGTCATGCTGCCTCGGGGCTGGACAGCCCAAGTAAATCAAAGCATGCAGCTGCTGCTCAACCAGCATGAAGCTCGTTCAAAGACCATTACTAACCCCGCAGAAGCAGACCCCGCATTACTTGAAATATTTAATCGACGCTTCACGCATATTGCGGCTCAAATGGGTGATGCACTGCAAGCATCCGCGCGCTCAACCAATATCAAAGACCGGCTAGACTTTTCCTGTGCCATATTTAATAACAGGGGCGAACTGATCGCTAATGCACCTCATATACCGGTTCATCTCGGCTCGATGGACAGCTGCGTGCAGGCCTTATTAGAGCAACACCGCAGTGACTTTATGCGAGGTAACAGCTATATCAGCAATTCGCCTTTCTCAGGCGGCACCCACTTGCCCGACATCACCGTTGTGTCCCCGCTACTGGATAACATCACCGGCGAAATTCAGTGCTTAATTGCATCGCGTGCGCATCACGCCGATATCGGTGGCATAAGTCCCGGATCAATGCCGGCCCATAGTCACTCGATTTCAGAGGAAGGTATTATCTTTGACGGCTTTTGTATTGTCAGTGATGGTGTGATGCGTGAACAGGCTTTGCGCGAACACCTGACCACAGGACCGCGATCAGCCAGAAACCCCGAGCAGAATATTGCCGACCTAACGGCCCAACTGGCGGCCAACGCGCAAGGCCAGAGACTCTTTAAAAACCTGCAACATGAGATGGGCACTGCGACTGTGACCCACTATATGGAGCATGTGCTCGACAATGCCGAACAGGTTATTCGCAAGGCGATACAAGGTCTGAGCGGGGGCAGCTACAGCTATGAAATGGATGGCAGTGAGGTGATCAATGTCGACGTGCATATCGATCACAGCCAACGCTCGGCAACCATAGATTTCAGCGGCACATCTCCGCAGAGCGCAACTAACTTTAATGCCCCGACAGCGATTTCAAGAGCGGCCGTCATGTATGTTTTCAGAACTCTTGCGCAAAAATCTATCCCACTAAACGCCGGCTGCCTGCGGCCATTGACCATTGTGCTTCCAGATGCATCGCTGTTAAGTCCGGACAACACGGCTGCGGTTGTGGCAGGAAATGTAGAAACATCGCAGTGCATTGTCGATACGTTATTTGCCGCACTTGGTGTATTGGCTGCATCACAGGGCACTATGAACAATCTGACATTCGGCAATATCAAACACCAGTATTACGAAACGCTGGGTGGTGGCTCAGGAGCGGGCGCCGATTTTGATGGCTGTGATGCCGTACAAACCCACATGACCAACTCTCGGCTCACCGACATCGAAATTCTGGAATCGCGCTACCCAGTCAGAGTAACTGAGTTTTCGATCCGAGCTGGCTCTGGCGGAACCGGGAAGCATTGCGGTGGAAACGGACTTATCCGGGAATTTGAATTTCTTGAGGCCATGGAAGTGTCGATACTGTCCAACCATCGACGCATTGCGCCATTCGGGTTACACCATGGCGGGTCTGCAGCAACGGGCATTAATCTGCTAAAACAGGGCGCAACCAAGCGCATATTAAATGCAACGGCCACACTGGCAGTGCAGCCCGGCGACCGGGTACGCATCGCCACCCCCGGCGGTGGCGGATACGGCAAGGCTTGAATTCGCATCACTTTAAACGCATTGGAAGCGACCTTAAGGGCGCAATACAATTGAACCGCTGGTGCGACGTGCTTCCAGATCAGCGTGTGCCTGGGCAACATCAGCTAACGCATATTCCTGATTTATTGAAACCTTTACCGCCCCACTAATGAGCACTGCGAACAAAGCATCACGGGCGGCATGCAGACCGACTTCATCGGCAATAAAGTCAAACAACACCGGACGGGTTAGATACAAAGACCCTCGGGACGCGAGTTCCAGCGGTGAAAAGGGTTTAACCGGACCTGAAGCGTTGCCATAAGTCACCATCGTGCCATGGCGCCGCAAACAATCCAGCGATTGAATAAACGTATCCTCACCCACCGAGTCATACACAGCAGACACCCCGGCAGCGCCCGCTAACTCCCTCACCCGGGTGACAAAATCGGGATCACTGGCCATAACTATTTCGGCACAGCCATTAGCGCGCGCCAACTCAGCTTTTGCTTCGGTGCTAACAACGCCGATAACACGGACCCCTAAGCTATGTGCCCATTGCGATACAATCAACCCAACACCGCCCGCGGCGGCATACAGCAAAATGGTGTCGCCGGCCTGCACACGATAACTTTTAAATAATAGGTACCAGGCTGTAAAGCCCTTCAACATCGTTGCGGCAGCTGTTGCTTCATTAATACCCTCAGGCAAAACAACAATACGGTTAGCTGCAACAATGCGCTCTGATGCGTATGCGCCCGGTGGCTGGCTGGCATACGCCACCCGGTCACCGATAACCACTCCGGCCACTCCGGGCCCAACCGCAGTCACGGCGCCGGCCGCCTCAAGACCCAAGCCCGCGGGCATTTCCAGCGGGTACAAGCCAGAACGATGATAGGTGTCAATAAAGTTGACGCCAATTGCCGTATGACTGATCAGCACCTCACCAGCACCAGGCTGCCGATCGGGTGTTTGCACCAGCTGCATGACCTCTGGGCCACCAAACTCATTAATCTGAATCGCCTGCGCCATTTGACCTGCCCTTTCACCCACACGAATAGAAACCTAAGTATAATGGCGATGATTCATCATTAAAGCCTTTGCTCAAAAAATTATGTTGCGTAAAACCGGGGCAGGAAATCTTACTTATGAGCAAGAAAGTTGTTGTTGTCGGTGCTGGACATGCTGCCGGGCAGGTGGCGGTGTCATTGCGACAAAAAGGGTTTGATGGTGCCATCACGCTGGTCGGTGAAGAGGCCTACCCCCCATATCAGCGGCCACCCCTGTCAAAAGCCTTTCTGGCCGGCGAATTGGATGCCAAACGGCTGTTTTTCAAGCCCGAAAGATACTACCCGGACCATAATATCGAACTTGAGCTAAATACCCGGGTTGAATCTATTGACAGAAAAAATAAATCCGTCGCTCTGAACAGTGGCAAACAATTGGATTATGATTGGCTGGTGCTCACTACAGGCAGTCGTGTCCGCAAAGTCCCGATTCCCGGTAGCGAACTGGCCAACGTGCATTATCTTCGTAATATCGCTGACGTGGAGACTATTCGCAGCGGCTTAACCCCGGGAAGCAATCTCGTAATAGTGGGCGCCGGTTACATCGGTCTCGAGGTTGCCGCGATTGCAAAAAAGTGCGGGCTTAATGTAACCGTTCTGGAAATGGCCGAGCGACCGCTGCATCGCGCGGTTGCACCCGAGCTCTCCGATTTCTACACCAAACTGCATAGCGATGCCGGTGTAGACCTGCGTTGCAATATCCACATCGAGAGCTTTAGCGGCAATGGGGCCGTTACCGGCGTGAATCTGAAGAATGCATCGACGGTGCCAGCCGACATGGTCATTATTGGCATTGGCATTGTGCCAAATACCGAACTGGCTGAGGCTGCGGGTCTTACTATTGATAATGGTATTGCTGTCGACGAGTTCGGCCGCACCGAGGATCCGAGCATTCTCTCTGCTGGGGACTGCACCTCCCACCCGAACCGTCTGCTGGGTCGCCGACTGCGCCTTGAGTCAGTGCATAACGCATTAGAACAGGCTAAAACCGTAGCCTGCACTATCTGCGGCGAACGGGCGGAGTACGCACAAATCCCCTGGTTCTGGTCAGACCAATACGACATTAAGCTGCAGATTGTCGGCTTATCGGAGGGCTATGACACCGTGATATTGCGCGGCGAGCCAGCCAGTAACCGTTTTTCGGCCTTCTATCTGAAGGGCAATAAATTGCTGTCTGTCGATGCCATAAACAGCGCACGAGAATTCATGTTGGCGAAGAAGTTATTGGCGCAGGGCGCGGAACTGGATATCAAGAAACTCAAAGACATGAGCATACCATTCAAAGACATTGCTACCGCGGCTCTCGCAGAGTGACTAACGCTTAATGCTTAACTGCAACTCGCCGCGCTGAATGTTGGGGTCGTTTGCGGGGTTCAACAAAACCTCAGAGTAGTGACCTGTTGCACTTGAGTACAAACCACTAATACCGACAATCCGATTACCGGCATCTTCACCGGCCATGGTCAACATATAACGGTCGCCTCCGGCCTGTGGCTCACCGCCGAGAAAAAAAGAACTCATGCCGTCATGAAGCAACTCCCGACGACTTTCCAACGACTGCATGTAAACACTGCCCTGATCGGGCCAAAATACATTCCAATAGCTGCGTGTTCTAAATTCACCAAACAACAAATTGGAATTGCGCTCACTGGCACTTAGACGCGTGGCAAAAGCCACTGGTGTATCCGATGAATCACGCAGCACCATAACAGCAGCGACAGTATTACGAATGGCGGCTTCATCGAAATCTGCGGGACCACGAAGCAATCTACCAATATTCAACAAGCCATCAGTGGTGGAATGCATGCCGTATACATCGCTGCTCGCATAGCGATAAACGCCACCACCAACAATTTCGCGCTGCAAGCTATCGTTGACCAATGGATTAAAAATCACCAGCATAAGACCGGTCAATCCACCACCAAGCAAGCCCAGCAATACAACCCATTTCCTCATGCAGGATCGCCTCCCACCAACTGCGTACTTAACAACAACAGGTTCTCAGCTTTACCATCGCCATCGGTATCCTCAGATAACGCCACCTCCACATAGCTGCCCGCAAGTTCGCTGAACTCACGATCACCAACGACCATACGACCCCGCTTAATATTCAACTCAATATTGGCGCCCTCAGCCAATAGCGGAGACAAGGGCGATGGGTTCTGCGACAACACGAAACTGCCGCGGCTCGGCAGCAACAAAAGCCAATTCACCGCCAACTCAAGCTCGCCGTTCGCCGCAGGGATTAAGCCCGTCATCCGAGACGCCAACCCAATGACTTTGCGATTCGTATTTCTTAGCTTAAACAATTCGGCTTGAACACCCCGCTCAGAAAATGCAGCAACCGGACTTTCCTGCGCTTGAATAATGCGGTCCCGGTCTAAATGTATATAGAAGTCTTCTGTGCGGCCGCCATTAGCAATCACGCCAATATCAGACCGCACCCGAAGCTGATTTGGCAGCGGATAGAAATAAGCTCCGGCAATCACCAGCGCTAAACCCAAAATAAAAGCTGTAATGAACGCTTTAATGAACGGCTCCTGCGACTCGAAAAATCATATTTAGCTCGGTCTGCCACCACCGCCCCAAAAGGACAGCGGCAGAAAACTCGGCCACTTAAAACACACACTACGAATAATAACGCTTAATGTATTCATCAAAAGTAACTGTATCGGACTTTTCTATGTCAGCCTGGCGCAACAACGATGAGGCAGCTTCTTCAGCCAATGCACGGCGGTGCATATTATGTTCAGGCGCCTGTGCCAGAAAATAATCGCGATTAGCCCCGGCTACTTTGAGACCATAGTCGACGAAGGAGAGGCCGCTGTCACGAAGCTCAGCCAGCATACGCGCCGATGGCGTAAGCTCCGGGTCTCTCGCCACAGCCAGCTGGATTGCCAGAGACTGCTGGTATTCCTCGCCTGCACCACAATCCAGCATCGCGGCGACAGGCTGCATGTCTTCAAGCAACTCCAGCGCCCAATCCTGCATAGACATTTCAGCACCGCTCCGTTGGAGCTTGAGCCCGGGTTGACGACCATAACCAGCAACAGCCGCTTGATTGGCTTTATTCTCGGCCGCTTCATCGATGCTAATCGGCGGACTATCCTGCAACATGCAATAGGCTAGGTAAGTTTCAATAAAGCGTATCTCTGCCTGATTTATACCTACCGGATCAAACGGGCTCACATCAAGAACACGCAACTCTACGTATTCAACCCCACCACGCCGCAATGCTTTGGTCGGTCGCTCGCCAGTTTGTGCCACCCGCTTGGGTCGCACAGAACTGTAATATTCGTTCTCTATCTGCAATCGATTGGTGTTTAACTGCAGGCGCTCACCATTATCAGACCGCAAGCCCAATGCCTGCCATTGCGCATCGGGAGATTTAATTGCCGCCGAAAGATCACGCACATATTCATCAAGGCTATTGGCAGACACATGAAGTGCAGACTGGCTGGTGTTTTGATAGCCCAAACCGCTCATCCGCAACGACGTGGCGTAAGGCCCAAACACTGTGGTCTCGTCTAACTGCTCGAGACTGGTTTCATTGCCTTTAAGAAAGCTTTTGCAGACCACCGGAGAAGCGCCGAACAAATACAATATCAGCCAATCAAGACGTCGTACGTTACGCACTAAGCTCATATAAGCAGCCGAACGAAAGTCGCCGGCATCATCCGCAGAGCCTTCTATCTCCTGATAGACAGGCCAGAAATAATCGGGCAATGAATAGTTGAGGTGCAGGCCAGAAATAACCTGCATGAAACGCCCATAACGATGGCCTAGACCCATTCGATACAGGGTTTTCATCCGGCCAACATTAGAATCACCATATTGAGCAAGGCGGATTGACGATTCGGTGGTCAGCGCGCAGGGCATGCTAAATGGCCACAAAAGCTCGTCGCCCATACTCTCAACGGCAAACTGATGCAGGTCAAACAAACATTGCATTACTTCCCAGGTACTTGGCTGGGGCGGAGTAACAAACTCTAGGAGCGCTTCGGAGTAATCGGTGGTAATGAACTTGTGCGTCAGCGCCGATCCTAAAACTTGCGGATGCGGCGTCTGCGCCAAACTGCCATCAGCAGCAATACGCAAGCACTCGCGTTCGATACCGCGCATACCACCACCGAACAGACTTCTGCAATCCCGCTGCTGCAATTCACGAAGGCGTCTTGCGTACACTTCACTCATTCGCTGTCTGACCCATCCATCGTTCTGTGCACAAAAATGACCGAAACATACCGACCAACCGAAACATACCGACCAAAAGAGCCTGCCAAATAAGGACTCGCCACAACAGATCGCAACAATAACCTAAAAAACGGCCAAGACACAGCCATACCTAGTGCACCCCATACAACACTCATGCTGGAGCAGCTGTGGCTTACTGGCCTGTTATCTCAAACCTGCAACCAGTAAAAATACTGTTATGCGCGACCAGAACAAATTTTTAAGAATGCCGGTGGCCACTGTGTTGAAGTTGCTTGCTGTTGCAGTATTGGCAGCCAACTGCCAACCAACATGACTACTTAGGATTAATGACCGCAGCGTCCCCCAACTTAAAAACATCGACTAAGGTAAGCATGCGGCATGCAATAACCAGCGATCCACCCAGCTTTTAAAGGGGTAATTCTCAAGATACCCGCAATGACCCCCAAAACGGCTCACGGACAGCTTTAAATAATCATTATTATTCAATTTTTTAAGTCCACTAACCGGAATAATAGGATCGTCCGCGGCAAGCAGCACCCGCGAATCAACAGTTAGGTTCTCGAGACGCCCGCGAACCAGAGAGTATTCATGCAGGTAATTATAAAGATCAGGGTATTCTGTGTGCTGGACAACAAAGTATTCCGTCATCTCAGTGAGGGTCGCAAAGCGCTGCAACTCCGTGAAATCATAGAGGTCCGGAAAAGCGGACATTTTCTTCATAAGAGAATTACGCCATTTGCTCAGAAAATACTGACGATAAATAAACCAACCAGTATCAAGTGCATGCATGGTTTCGGCTGGGTCCAATACAGGGCAAACCGCCAATACGCGGAACACATCAATGCCATTGTTTGCAGCAAGCGCGGCAACACGCAATGCAAAGTTGCCGCCTAAGGAAAATCCTCCAAGCAACAAACGTGAGGGTTGATATCGAGCCTGCGCCCAGGCAACAGCATCAATTACCTCTTGCAGTCGACAGGAGTGAAATAGATCCTCATTTAAATGATGTGATGGTCCATGATCACGAAGATTCAAACGCAACACAGAGTAGCCTGCCCCATGAAACTGACGTGTGGCAGACAGCAAATAAACAGATTCTGAACTGCCCTCCCAACCATGAATCAGAACTGCAAGCGGTGAACCCGGAGCGCCCGGCGTGAAATGAGCCAGCAACCTCACGCCCCCGCCACAGGGCACAATCAGGTCAGAACTCAGCTTGCGCAACCGAGCAAACCCCCGGCGCACCGCTGTTGCGCGAATACCGGCACTCGACAGAACTGTCTGGATATGCGGGCTAGCCAGGCCCAATGCGGGCGAGAATTCAGCGATGTCAGACGGACTCTTGAGCAATGGGGTACCGCAAGTGACAAGATTCAAACTGGGCAAGCGGTGCCATAACGGACCCGCCCGGATGAATCGGACAATGGATGATAGCGAGACTATGCGGCATAATAGCCGACTCTAGCAATAAGATACGGAATCTCGCCATGACTCACCGCAACTCAATTTTTCGCCGTGCCCTGCACACGCTGATCCTGACCTCAGCCGGCCTGTTGATGGCCTCGGTCGTACAGGCAAATTGTAACTTTCCGGCAGGCGTAAAGATTCCTGACGGCAGCACCGCCACTGAAGCCGAATTAGTCGCGACACAAGGCGCGGTCAAGCAGTATATGCTTGCAGTTGAGGCCTATCTCACCTGCCTTGAAGGGGAAACTAATGCATTAGGCCCCGACATTACCGAAGATCAGATCCGGGTTAATGATATGAAGCATGACGCTGCTGTCGACGAAATGGAAAAGCTTGCGGCAGAATTTAATGCTGAGGTTCGTGCATTCAACAAAACGAACACAAGCCCCTAAAATAGGTCAAAAGCTGTATTTATTGGCTTATTTTTTCTTAAGCATAAACTGTGTGATCAGAGTTCATCACATAGCATGCCCGCTTTATGTTGATACAGATTCAATCCGGGACAACCGGTGGTAGAATGCCGCTCCCGATTCAAGTGCATGCCAACGAGCTCAACAATAACCTGCTTGAACAGAAATACGCCGGAATCAACACTCAATCACCAGAACGAAACACAGGAAATTAAACAATGAAATCCCCCGTTAGAGTCGCCATTACCGGCGCCGCCGGCCAGATCGGTTACGCACTGGCTTTCCGTATTGCTTCAGGTCAGATGCTTGGCGCTGATCAACCCGTCATACTTCAGCTACTGGAAATCACGCCCGCACTTGGTGCGCTGAATGGCGTTGCGATGGAACTCGATGACTGTGCATTCCCGACTCTTGCTGGCATCGTCACCAGCGACGACCCTAACGTTGCTTTCAAAGACGCTGACTACGCGCTGCTCGTTGGTGCCAAACCTCGCGGCCCCGGTATGGAGCGTGCCGATCTGCTGCAGGGCAATGCTGCGATCTTCTCCGTTCAGGGTAAGGCTATGAATGAGCACGCCAGCCGCAACATTAAAGTCTTGGTTGTCGGCAACCCTGCTAACACCAATGCACTTATTGCACAGAAGAATGCGCCTAATATTCCGAAAGAAAACTTTACCGCAATGACTCGCCTTGATCACAACCGTGCACTTGCCCAGCTTGCCGGTAAAGCGAGCGCACACAACACTGATGTAAAAGGTGCCATTATCTGGGGCAACCATTCAGCCACTCAATACCCAGACATCAGCCATTGTACTATCAGTGGTAAAGCCGCCAGTGATGTCATTGATAGCAACTGGTTAGAGGGCGAGTTCATCACCACCGTGCAACAACGTGGCGCTGCTATTATTAAAGCCCGCGGCCTTTCAAGTGCTGCATCAGCCGCCTCATCTGCCATTGATCACGTGCATGACTGGGCGCTCGGTACGCCCGTCGGCGAATACACCAGTATGGCCGTACCTTCAGACGGCAGCTACGGCATTGCCGAAGGTATTGTTTATTCGTTTCCTGTTACCTGCACGGCTGGCACCTACAAAATAGTTCAGGGCTTATCAGTATCAGATTTCAGCCGCACGCTAATGGATGCTACAGACACTGAACTGCGCGAAGAACGGGCTGCTGTAGAGCATTTGTTCCCAGTGTAAGTTGCTGCAAAAGTACCAATAAAAAAGCCCGCCAACGCGGGCTTTTTTATTGGCTGTGGTTCAGGTCCATATCGATACTAGGATGGCCCTCGCCGATCGTCTTAAGGCGCTGTTCCCGCCATAATCAGCCGACTGCCGCTGGAGGAAGCGAAATCAGTGCTTATGCTTAATGGACGGCGAGATAGGCGCATGGCGGTTTATCGCGCAGAGAAACCGATGCTTAGGGTATAGTTTAAGGGCAACTGTTAGTGCTTCCGCGGCTCTGTCACATAAACAGGCGCTAACTATTAAGAACAAAACCGGTTGAGGGCTTTTGGGTCCTTAACGTTTCAACTGAAAGGGTTTTATTGTGGCTACTCTGCTTTCTGCTCTGATTTGGTTCGTGCTGTTTTTAAGTGTGCTTATTTTTCTCGCTTACCAACGCTTCGACCTGCGCAGCTCAACCATTGCCACCGGCGTGGCACTTGCCATCTATACCGTCGCCGGCAGTAGCTTTTGGTTTTTGCTACTTTGGATCGTATTCGGCGGTATGGTCTTGCTCAACCTAAAGTCTTTCCGCCGCACACGATTAAGTGCGCCCGCATTCGATATCTACAAGACCATGGTGCCCACGCTCTCTGATACAGAAAGAGAAGCGCTCGAAGCGGGCACCGTTGGCTGGGACGGCGAGCTGTTCACCGGTCATCCGAACTGGAACCAGTGGCTGTCTATTCCCAAACCCAAACTAACGGCGGAAGAACAGGCTTTTCTGGATGGCCCCTGCGAAAAACTCTGCAGCATGCTGGATGACTGGCAAATTGTGCATGAGCTTGGCGATCTGCCTCCGGAAGTCTGGGCCTATATTAAAGAGCATCAATTCTTCGCCATGAAGATTCCTACGGAATACGGCGGTCTGGGCTTTTCAGCCAGCGCCGTAGCCAAAGTTCTGGCTAAACTGGTCAGCCGCTCTGTGGTTGCAGCCAGCACGGTGGCTGTACCTAACTCTCTGGGCCCCGGCGAACTGCTGGTTCACTACGGCACTGAAGAACAAAAACAACGCTACCTGCCGGGACTTGCCAGTGGTAAAGAGGTGCCCTGCTTTGCGCTCACAGCGCCGCGTGCGGGCTCTGATGCAGCGGCGATTCCAGACACTGGCATTGTCTGTAAAAAAGAACTCGACGGCAAAGAGGTCCTCGGCATTCGTCTGAATTGGGATAAGCGCTATATTACGCTATCTCCAATTGCGACAGTTCTGGGGCTCGCTTTCAAGCTCTACGATCCTGAGCAACTGCTCAGCGAGAAAGTGGATGCTGGCATCACTGTCGCACTCATTCCAACCAATACCGCCGGCGTCACTACCGGGCGACGGCATATGCCACTTGGTACGCCCTTTCAAAACGGCCCTACCCAGGGTAAAGACGTATTCATGCCAATTGATGCGATTATCGGCGGCCCCGAACGTGCCGGCCAGGGTTGGCGGATGTTGATGGAGCAGCTCGCCGAAGGACGCGGCGTTTCATTGCCTTCAGAAGCTCAGGGTGGGGCGCAGGCAGCCGTCTATGCAACCGGGGCCTACGCCCGCATTCGCAAGCAGTTCAACGTATCGGTTAGCCAGTTCGAAGGCGTCGGCGAGATCATCGCCCGCATGGCCGGCAACACCTACATTATGAATGCCGGTGTTTCCGTCACCTGCAACCTTATCTCCCGTGGTGCAAAGCCTGCTGTACCCTCAGCAATACTCAAGGCGCGCTGCACCGAACTCGGTCGGCAGGTTTCCAGCGATGCCATGGATATTCAAGGCGGTAAAGGCGTCATGACGGGACCTAAGAATTACCTGGCCAACACCTATGCAAGCATTCCGATTAGCATCACCGTCGAAGGCGCCAATATTCTCACACGAAGTCTCATTATTTTTGGGCAAGGCGCGATTCGCTGTCACCCGTATGTATTAAGAGAAATGGCGGCGGCCAAGAACCCTGATTACAGCGCGGGTCTGGCTGAGTTTGATGACAGCTTGTTCAAACACATCGGCAATGCACTCGGCAATGCTGCGCGATCATTGGTACTCGCACTTACCCATGCGCGATTTACCGATGTGCCCGTGGAAGGTCCAACCAAACGCTATTATCAGCATATCAATCGATTCAGCGCTGCGTTTGCGCTCACTGCCGATGCAGCTATGCTGGTACTGGGCGGCAGCCTGAAACGGCGCGAATCACTTAGTGGCCGACTTGCTGATGTATTTGGTTCGTTGTATCTGGCCAGCGCGGCACTCAAGCACTTTGAAAATCAGGGGCGTCAAGACAGTGACCTGCCTTTAGTGGAATGGGCCTGCCGTCAGTTGCTGTATCAGGCGCAGGAGCAGTTGCATGGTTTTCTGCGCAACTTCCCAAATCGACTCGTCGCCACAGGGCTCCGCGCGATGATCTTCCCGCTTGGTCGTATGTATTCAGCGCCCTCCGATAAACTGGCATTTCAAATTGTCGATTTGGTGACACACCCAACACCAAGCCGTGAGCGTTTAACCGAAGACGCTTATATAGCCAAGCACGAGAGCAATCCCTTGGGCATGTTGCAGGCGGCGCTGGAGTTGGCCGAGCATGCAGCACCGCTGGAGAAAAAAATCCGCGATGCAGTCAAGGCAGACCTGATCAGCGGTGCCGACCTGCCCGCGCAGATTGATGCCGCGCTTGCAGAAGGCGTGCTGAGCGCCGATGAAGCCAAGGAACTGCGGCATTATGACGCCGCAGTAATGGCATTGGTGGCGGTTGACGACTTTGGTCCCGAGGCATTTGGCAGACCCTCTTCGAGCTAAAACCTGTCAGACAACTCTGCCTCCAAATACCTGCGCTGCAGACAAGACCATGACATAACCCCACAAACTGGAGTAATATCCCGTTTCCTGATGGAAAGGCGACACTATGAACCAGACAACTCACGGCAGCATTTTACCGGCATTTATCGCGCTGATGCTGAGCAGCGCGCTGATTGGCTGCAGTGGCGGCTCCGAAGCACCTCAGGCAGCTGCCAAAACGGAGGATCAAAGCCCTCTCCAAGTGCTGGAGATGCCGCGAACTGCTGCCCCTGAAGATGCCCGTGTCTATTTTATAAACGTTCAGGATGCTGACATCGTTAGCTCGCCGCTAACCTTGCGGTTCGGCGCTGAAAATATAGCCATTGCTACTGCTGGCAGCTACGAACCCGCAACCGGCCACCACCACTTGCTGATTGATGCCGATCTACCACCGTTGAATCAGGTTTTTCCCGCCGACGACAACCATGTCCACTTCGGTGGTGGTCAGCTCGAAACAACCGTTGAGCTTGAGCCAGGCACCCACACGCTGCAGTTACTGCTTGGTGATGGTCACCATGTGCCGCACCAACCTCCGGTAATGTCGGAAAAAATCACGATCACGGTAGAATAACGCTACTTACATTTAGCTCCGGCAATAGCAATCCGTCGGCAATACCACAGCAAAAATGGCCGGTATATTCGCTAACCGGAACTGAATCATGACTAAAAACCTTCAATCATCAGTAGGAATAAGCGGTCTTGCTCTGCATGTTCCGCCATATCGCGTGCGCTTGAAAGACTGGTGCGAATGGAACAATGGTGACTGGTCAAAAATAAAAAACGTCATTGGTCATAGCTTCCGGATGCTTGGACCCCAGCAAAGCGTTTATACAATGGCTGCCAATTCCGTACTTCGATTAATTGAACGCTACGAGATCGACCCACAAAACATCGGTTTTCTGGCGCTCGGAACAGAATCGAGTACCGATAACTCGGCCGGGGCCATTATTGTGAAAGGCATCGTCGATGAGGCATTAATTGCTCAAGGGAAGCAGCCTCTCTCCCGACATTGCGAAGTGCCTGAGTTCAAACACGCTTGCCTCGGTGGCGTGTATGCACTTAAAAATGGTCTACGCTACTTGAGTTCTGATGGCAAAAATCGACAGGCTATTGTCGTCTGTTCAGATATTGCACTTTATGAATTAAACAGTTCGGGTGAGCCCACTCAGGGCGCGGGTGCGGTAGCCATGTTGCTAGAAGCCAATCCTGCGTTAGCAAGCATCGACCTGAACGAATCCGGCAGTGCGTCCAGTTACCGTGCTGTCGATTTCCGCAAACCTATTGCCTACAAAAATGGCACGGGTCAAATTGAAGCATGTCGCGATATTCCCGTATTCAATGGCAAGTATTCCACCAGTTGCTATGTGGATGAAGTGCTGCGAGCACTTGAAGAGATGTACGAACGACGCGATATAAAACCCGCCGAGTACCTGCGCTCACTGCCCAACTTATTTATGCATCGGCCTTTCCGGCGGATGCCGGAAACCGGTTATGGCATGGCATGGCTGCATGCTCTCGCATCCGGCTCGGCTGCAGACCAGACTGTTCTGACAGATTACTGTGATGCGGCAGGTGTAAGCGCAACGGATACGATTGCAGAGATCACCGGCTTACCTGACGTAGCCAGCCTAGCGACCAACGGCTGTATTGATGACGAAGTTTTCCCATTAAGCACTAAAGTGCTGCGGGCGCTGCGCAAACTGGCCGATTTCAAAGATGTCGTCAGCGATAAAATGAGCCTTGGTGCCGACCCTATGATGGATCTTGGCAATATCTACTCGGGCGCACTGCCCGCCTGGCTAGCAGCAGGCTTTGATCAAGCGGTTGAGCGCGGCGAAGACCTCGGTGGTGAAGAAATATTGTTACTCGCTTACGGCAGTGGTGATGCCGCCGAAGCGATTCCGGCACGGGTCGTGCCCGGCTGGGAAAACGCAGCGAGCAAAATTCACTTTGCTCAGGCTCTCGAAAATACGATCGACCTAACACACGAGCAGTACCTGGCATTGCGTGACCGGGCAGATTCTGACGTTCTCGGTTTTCCGGCAACCAATGAAAGCATCGTAACTCATGTTGGTCATGATAAGGGCGCTGGATTTCAGGATGTTGGCATTGAGTACTACCGCTACATCCGTTAAACATTGCGAATGACTTAGTCAATTCGTAATTCAACGCCCGGTACAAACGGTGACCAATCCGGCAGCATTAGTGCAGAATCGCAGTCAGCCGCAAATTGCTCGATTTTTGCTGACGAGTCGCTGAACACTAAACCGAAATCCCCGCCGCCTGCGCCTGATGGTTTATAAACGGCGCCAATAGCCGCAGCACGGCGCTGAAAATCAACATGCTCGGCAGAATAAATCCCTACTGCCGCCGTCTCGTCCAAACGGTTTAATCCGCAATGGTAAGTGACTAAGAGGTCGAGCAACTCCGGCACATTTTGCCGCTGCCAAGCCTCCTGAAACGAGCCGGCAATCTGTGTTAGGTCGCCAATCAGGCTTAGATACATCGACGGATTCGTGTCGCGCAGACCATCGAGGCGCTCCAACATCTGCCCGGTTGAAGCAGCATGGCCCGTCCATACTGGCAGCATATACAGGCCCTGCGGCCAGCTCAAAACTTCGCTTTTCGGCAGCCCCATTGCCTCACGCTGAAACCGGATTACGCCACCATGGAGGCTTGTTGCCACATCGATGCCGCTGCCCTTTCCACCTTGAAACTCCCTATGGACTGTGTCGCAGAGTTGCTGCACATTATCGGGCAAGTCAAACAACGCATGCAGCGCTGTGGTTAAACTCACACAAACTGCGGCCGAAGAACCCAAGCCAAGCTTCTGCCCGTCGGTGGGAAGATAAAACTCACTGCTATCAATTGAAATAACAACCCCAGGCATTGCAGCGGGCAAGCGACCGATCAGCTGCTTAAGCAATACACGCAGTAGCTCGCCACGCTCGGCGGGGTCATTATCAGTAAACTGGAGGCCGCCATCAGCCTGCCAAGTAAATGGGAAGCGCTCGGTACTACTGGTGGTTACCTCAAGCACGCTCTGACCCGGTGTGGCACTTACGCTAATGCGCGAGCGCCGGTTAACCGCTAGGGCGGTAGCTGGAGCACCATCAATCACGGCATACTCACCGGCAATTACCAGCTTGCCGGGCGCACTAACAGCAATAGGCCGCATCACGACTTAAGCCTTCACAACAGATTCAACCCAGGCGCCCTGCCCGAGCGTGCAATCAAGCGTCTGCAAAACTCCGGGAATGCTCTGTAAGCGCTCGCGCACGATGGCTGAGGCTTCCGGCAAACACACGGCCTTTAGCTGCGGTCCTGCATCCACTGTAAAAAACACCGGAATACCATCAGCACGAAGCTTCATTACCGCCTGCATGCACGCCAAAGTTGCGGGTGACCAATACAGCAATGGCGGCCGGGTACTCATGGCAAGCGCGTGCATCTTCAGGCAGTTGTGTTCGGCAACATCTGCGAGGCGCATAAAATTTTTATCGGTAAAACACGAGAGCCCATCGGCAAGATCCTGAGGATGACTGCTCACCCAGCCATCAAAGTAGGGGGATGCTGCACGACTTGATTCCATACCTGCTGTAGAACTAACGGCCTTCTTCTCTATTGAAGTTACCGCCACGATTACTTCCAACGGCCAGCGTGCCGGCTCACTTACGGTGGAGCATATTGTTTCACCGGGGCTGCTAGCAATATCCAACCACACCCCGCCGGAGAACAAAGAGCGCGGCGCAGAACCCGAGCCAAGCCGCGATATTCTTACCAACTCCTGTGGCTCCAAGCTCAGGTCAAGCGCTGCGGCGCCAGCTACCGTCAGCGCTGCAAAACCGGAGGCTGACGAGGCCAAGCCGGCACCAGTCGGAAAGTCATTGGCTGATTCAACTTTGGCAAACAATGAAACGCCGGCGTGTTGGCGCAATTCATCCAGGCAGCGAACCATCCGCAAATCGGCAGCAGCATCAGCACTGCCATCAAGCAACAATTGGTCCTGCTTGAGCTGTTTACTGAATTCGATTGTGGTGCGGGTGTGCAAACCACCCAGAGTGACCGATAACGAGCCGGTCGCCGGCAGATTTCTCTTAGTGTCGCTTTTACCCCAATACTTAATTAGGGCAACATTCGGATGCGCTAAGGCCGTGGCACGCATGGGTAAATTCCTTCGATAAACTTGGTGGAGCAGATTAAAGCAGGATTATAGCCTTGCATCGGTTAATATTGCCTCGATTCACATACTTGCTGCCCACTGTCGGCTTCTGAAGCCTTAACGCAGGCCGTTATAGACCAATGAAAAATACCATGCCCTATAAAGATAAAATTAACACGTACACGCTGCGCGTCAATGAGATGCTGGAACAGAGCCTGCCAAATGCTGAGCTACCTCCCCGGCAGCTGCATGAAGCGATGCGCTACTCGGTTCTCGGTGGCGGTAAACGCGTCAGGCCCCTGCTTGTATACGCTACCGGCGAAGCGCTCGGAATTGAGTCCTCTGTCCTCGATGCGCCTGCCGCAGCCATAGAGCTCATGCATGCGTTTTCGCTGGTGCACGACGACCTGCCGGCCATGGATGATGATGATCTGCGGCGTGGCCAGCCAACGGTGCACATTAAATTTAATGAGGCCACGGCTATTTTAGCCGCCGACGCTTTGCAGCCATTGGCTTTTGAGATCCTTGCCGAAACCCCAGCGATGCGCGCTCGTCCGGAAGCCCAGCGCCGCATCATCAGCGCTCTGGCCCGGGCGTGTGGCTCGAACGGTATGACCGGCGGTCAATCGATAGATCTGGCCTCTGAGGCTAAATCATTAAATGCCGCGGAACTCGAACACATGTATCGCCTGAAAACGGGTCGACTGCTCTGGGCCAGCGTGATGTCCGCAGCCTACTGCGATCCCACCATGACTGCTGCCGGGCTGCACTCACTAGAGCGCTTTATCGATGCGCTCGGCCTAGCCTTCCAGATCAGAGATGACATTCTCGATATTGAGGGCAGCAGCGATGTTATCGGCAAGCCACAAGGCTCCGATCTGGAACTCGACAAGGCTACTTACCCTGCCCTGTTTGGTATGCAGGTCGCTAAAGACAGAACCCAAGAGCTGCTTGAGTTGGCGCTTGCATCCATTGAGCATCTGGGAGAACCTGCAGACATCTTGCGCTGGATCGGCAACTACATTGTTCAGCGTGAAAGCTGAAGCTGGTATTAAAACGCATAAGGTTTCACATCACTAACGAATCAGTAGCACTGACAACTTTCGGATATTAGCCCGCCTGATATGTACACAAGCTTTTTCGGTCTGAACGAAAAACCCTTCTCGATCACCCCTGATCCGAGATACCTGTATATGAGCGCCCGACACACCGAGGCACTGGCTCATCTGGTTTATGGCATCACTGAATCGGGCGGCTTTATCCAACTCACCGGTGAAGTTGGTACGGGCAAAACCACACTTATTCGTGGCTTACTGCAACAACTGCCAGAAAATGCTGACATCGCGCTGGTCTTGAATCCACAACTATCTCGGTCAGAGTTTTTGGCCGTAATTCTTGAGGAACTGGGCATTCCACCTGTGAACAATCCGGAGAGTATTAAAGAGCTGCATTCCGCTCTCAATGTTTATCTGTTAGAAAACCACAGCCGTGGTCGACGCACAGTATTGATTGTTGATGAGGCCCAGAATCTGGCCATCGATGTACTTGAACAAATCCGCCTGCTTACAAACTTGGAAACTGCGCAAACCAAACTTCTACAAATCACGCTAATTGGCCAGCCTGAACTGCGTCAGGTGCTCTCACGCAACGACTTAAGACAGCTTTCGCAACGCATTACCGGGCGCTATCATCTGGAGCCGCTGAGCAAGAAAGATACCAGTGAGTATATTCAGCATCGAATCGCGGTTGCGGGCGGCAATGGTGCTATTTTTTCTCCAGCAGCATGTCGCGAAGCCTTTAAACTGTCTCATGGTGTGCCGCGGATTATCAATGTAATTTGTGACCGGGCGCTACTGGCTGCTTATACGCAGGAAGAGCTGATGGTTACGCCGGCACTTATGCGCCAAGCCGCACGCGAGATTTATGATAACGGGCAATACAATGAATCGGTGTGGCTGCGCTGGCAAAAACCCCTTATTGCGTCAGCCCTGGTTGCTGCCCTGATGCTCGGCGGTTGGCTCGGCTCGAGCCAAAGACCGGATCAAATTGCTGACCGATCAATGCCTATTGCAGAGCCTCTCCCAACGGAAACATTAGCGCTAACTGGTGACGAACAACCTTCTGAGCCTGCGCCAGCACTTCAACAGGAAACCGAGCAAAGCGAGGCGCAAGAGGACCTGTGGGAATCATCAGAAGAACACGCTGAATCTATGGGTGATCCAGCTGAAGATAACAGCTCAAGCACAGTATCGCTGGACGACTTTCTGCTCAAGCACAAAGACTCAACAAGTACCGCCGGCGCATTTAGTACGCTGTTTAGTCTTTGGGGCGTAGACTATACAGCTGGGCCGGGTAACGCCTGTGACTTTGCCAAAGAGTACGACCTAAGCTGCACCTGGCAACAAGGGTCACTGGCCCAACTGCAAGCCCTCAATCGACCGGCCATTCTAACAATACGGGACAGCAAGGGTGGCAGCCATAGTGTGGCTATCGTAAAACTGAGCCCGACGATTGCAACACTGGAAGTCGATCAAGAGCAGCTGGATATTCCGCTTGCAGAATTAAGTGCTGGATGGTTCGGCAGCTCACTGTTGCTCTGGCAGTTACAAATTGATCCAAATAAATCCTTGGCTCCTGGCGAACGAAGCGCCGATGTTCCCTGGTTGCGTCAAAGCATAATAAATGTTCGTGGTTGGAACCCGGGCGAAGTCACAGACCCAGACTACTACGACGCAGCGCTCGCTAATGAAGTAAAAGAATACCAACGCCAACGACGCCTGAGTGTTGACGGCGTAATTGGAGCGCAAACACAAATTGCTATCAACACCGACCTAAATCTGCCGAATACGCCAATGCTCGTGACAAGGAATTAAGCCGTGTCGATCATCCTTGACGCACTTCGAAAGTCAGAACACCAACGCCAGCGTAATGCCACTCCGGGAATTGCTGACCATGCGGTTAAGCCGGCCGGAACCAAACGCGGGCCATGGCTAACGACCATTTTCGTGCTGCTCACGCTTAATGGGGTGCTGCTCGCCGTACTGTGGCTGCGACAGGATGCGCAGCCACCCCCAGCAGGAGCGCCCCAACTGCGGCAGGCACCTGTTCGTGAAAGCACTCGACCGGCCGCCAACAACAGCGCCAATGCCGAGCGGCAGCGAGCACCCGTCCCGACTGCTAAGGCTGCAACGCCTGCACCGGTTCGCGCACCGAAAACCACACCGGCACCAGCCAGTAACGACCAACTTCCCTCGATGGAAAGCCTGCAACTGAAAGGCATTATTACACTGGCACCAATGCGCATCGATCTGCATGTCTACAGTGACGTTCCCGCAGAGCGGTTTGTCTTCGTCAACATGAAAAAACAGACTGAGGGTTCGCAGTTGCCCGAAGGCCCTACGGTCGAAACCATTACTCCGGAAGGTGTCACTCTGTTTTGGCAGGGGCAACGGTTTGTAATGTCGAAAAACTAGTTTGCTTTTCCGGCCGACTAATATGTCTTTGGCCAGGCGCCTTTCCCGCGTTTAAACGCGGGTGAAAATGGTTATGTAAGAGGTTAGTCGCGCAACCCGATACCCCTGTGAATAAGGTAGTAACAGGTGAGCGCAAACAACACCAGAAATATCAGAATTACTGCAAAAGCCGAGCCAATGCTTATATCAGACACCCCAATGATGCCGTAGCGGAAGCCGTTTACCATATACAAAATAGGGTTAAATTTGGAAAGTCCGGCCCAAAAATCAGGCAACAACGATGTTGTGTAAAACACCCCGCCCAAATAGGTCAAGGGGGCTAAAATAAAGGCCGGAATAATTGCGATGTCATCAAATTTTTTCGCGAAAATCGCATTAATCATTCCCGCCATAGAAAAGACCATGGCTGTAAGAATAAGCACTGCGAACGCAATAAGCGGGTGCTTTACGTCAACGTCAGTGAAAAACAAAGTGACCACCGTAACAATAGCGCCTACAGCAAGACCACGGACAACGCCACCCATCACATGCCCTAGAATAATCACCCAGCCACTCAGCGGGGATACCAGCATTTCCTGAAGATAACCTTGAAACTTTGCGCCAAAAAATGAAGACACTACGTTGCCGTATGAACTTGTAATGACAGACATCATAATCAAACCTGGCGCCATAAACTGCATGTAGTCAAAGCCGCCCATATCACCAATTCGTCGTCCGATAAGGTTACCGAAAATCACGAAATACAGCGACATCGTGATTGCGGGGGGCACTATGGTCTGTACCCAGATTCGCGCAACACGTGAAACCTCTTTGCGAACAATGGTGTAGAAGCCAACCAACTGAATTTTTAATGGGACACCTGACATTAATGGTCACTCCCGTCAGTGGACACATCTTTGCGCTGCGTCAGCCGTATGAACAGCTCTTCAAGCCGGTTGGTTTTATTGCGCAGGCTTGAAACAATAATGTTGCGCTCGTTTAACAAACTGAAGAGGTCATTAATGCTTTGCCCTTTGCCAACTTGTACTTCAAGCTCCGATTCGCTTACCAAACGAACTTTAAAACCGGCCAAAACCGGTGCAGCATCGACCGTATTTTCTAAATTAAGAACGAAAACTTCCTGATGCAGTTTGCGCAGGATTGCTGACATCCTGTCATTTTCAACAATTTTCCCATCGTCGATAATCGCAATGTTGCGACACAGAGTTTCTGCTTCTTCAAGGTAATGGGTCGTCAGAATAATTGTCGTGCCCTGCTCATTAATTTCTTTCAGAAAGCCCCACATTGAACGACGAATTTCAATATCGACACCCGCTGTAGGTTCATCAAGAATCAATAGTTTTGGCGAGTGAACGAGCGCGCGGGCAATCATTAACCGCCGCTTCATTCCCCCGGAAAGACCACGCGCCTGATCATCGCGACGATCCCATAGCTGAAGCTGACGTAACATCGCCTCCGTGTGGGCCGCCGCTTGAGAACGCGGTATGCCGTAGTAGCCCGCCTGATTCATCACGATGTCATAGCAGCTCTCGTAGAGATTCATATTGATCTCCTGCGGTACAACACCAATGCATGCTTTCGCCGCATAAATATCATTATCGAGGCTGTGACCAAATACACGAATATCGCCGTGTGTTTTATTGACCAACGAAGTGATGATACCGATGGTGGTAGTTTTACCAGCACCATTGGGCCCCAGCAGCGCAAAGAAGTCGCCCTCTTCAACTTCCAGGTCAATACCGCGCAAAGCCTGAATTCCGTTGGGGTAAGTTTTAGTAAGGCTATTTATCGCTAATGCTTTCATGCCGCACATTGTGAAGACCTTGGCGTCACAAACCAAGAGGGGCTGATTAATAAGGCAGTAGCACGGTCACCATAAGGGCTATCAGGCGAGCCATCTAAAACAGCGCTCAGGCGAGAGTTCGCGCAACCAAGAGGGGCAGTGCAGCCAGCCTGGCCACGGCAGTGGTCTCACTATCTGGGGAGTTCGCGACACGCACTAAATCCGGCCAGAAGCGCGGATCGGTAGTAAAGCGCGCTAGCAATTTGCGTGGGGCCTGTTCGACAAGGTGACGAATTTCAATAAAGCTCATTGCCGCAAGTGAAGCGATTGATTCCGGCCGCAAGCCTAAGAACAATCTTGCCGCTGCGGTGTCACGACGGACCACTGACCAAATGTACGTTAGGAGCCCTGCTGCGAATACCTTAACGTCGCTCTGCCAAGCCGGAGATGCCTCTTCGGATATGGCTGCATTTTGCTGGCGCATCCTGTCGTGGCAGCTCACCGGGGAATCTGCGCGCGAAGATAACAGAGGCGCCAATTCGACCAGCAGGCATGGAACCTCATCAAGGCTGCCATAAACCGGAAAATCGGGATGCCGCAGTGCTTGCAACGATTGCTGCGGCATGCCGAACAGGTCTTTGGTGTCTGGGGCATCCGGGTCCAGCATCAGCCTAATGAATTCTCGATTGAACTCCGCAATTTCAGGGTACACATCTAAATCAGTGAGTTTAGCTCGCATTTTAGGCGCTCCAGTGCCAAAACAGGTGATTACTATATATTGACTTTTTAAACTCTATTAGAGGTATATTACCGTATATGGTCGAAAAACCACATATAAGGTATATTGAGGTGTATCGGGCAGATTTAAAAAGAGGGCGCAGCAATAATAACTACAACATTACGAGGGATAACCATGCGTATCACCGACCAGCGCTACAACGGCGAAATTGAACGTTTTAACCTCGCGGTCCGTATGATTGGACACGAGGCTCGTACCGGCACTATTCGAAAATGCACAGGCTTTACCGAGGATAGAATCCGCAAAATTTACGGCAGTTATTTCAAATCTAATACAGATAATGTCGTCAAGCGTCGGCGTGGTAAGTCTCCCACACAAATCAATATGTTTATTAACACCAATAATCACCAGTTCGAATCGACGGTACTGGCGTGTTTGTTTGTCATGTGCGGGGTCATAGCATTCGATACGAAAGGGATACCGGCAGCCGCTTGCGGGATTGATAAAGTTGGGGTTGGACAACGTCTTTGCGAGGCTTTCGAACGTTATCGCCAATTGCACCCAAACCCTCATTTCTCATTTGAAAAAGCATGGGGACTATTTAATGCGTTGACCCAAGCAAATGAACTGATCTTGTCTAATTGTGAAAGCTGCAACGGCAAGTACATTCACGACAGATATGCGCTCAACTATCACTTCTGCGCCAGCTGCGAATTGCTCGATGCGGCTGTCCGGATGTAAAGTGACCACTCCTTTACGCAGTGGCAGGATCAATGGATCTTATTCAAACCTATTTCTCGGGCGGGACGATCGATCGGAGAAGCGCTGTGCGCAAAGATCCGCAATTACTGCAGAAATTATTAGAGCAGCCACGCACCTGCCTGCTGCCGATATCGGAGGGGCAGATGCTTGTTCGCGATGGAAAGCCCGCGTTGCTTGGGCTTTCAGAGATCGCTACCGCGACGCATCATCGCGTTCCTACTCTCCAGCAACTGGTGTACCTGGGCCGGATTTCCGACCAGGACCTTTTCGCATTTAACACCCGCTCAAGCACAGACTTCAGTGCTCCGCAAAACTGTATGTTCCTTAGCGGCCGTGAGCTGATGGGCAGCGTAGACAGCGAGTCAGCATCGCTAT
Source organism: Gammaproteobacteria bacterium (assembly GCA_029245525.1). Classification (GTDB taxonomy): domain Bacteria; phylum Pseudomonadota; class Gammaproteobacteria; order Steroidobacterales; genus JABIQA01. The sequence goes on from JAQWPD010000101.1 coordinate 52,953, forward strand.
TGGCCTATGCCCGCGGCATCATCAACTGGCATGATAACCATCAGTTCTGCGGCCATTGTGGCGCTCCCAATAGTAGCACTGAGGGCGGCTTCGTTATGAAGTGCTCGTCATGCGGTCAACGCAGCTTTCCGCGACTCGATCCGGCAATCATCGTATTGGTCGCTCACGATGACCGCTGTCTGCTCGGACGCCAAGCATCATGGCCGGAGCAAAGGTTTTCAACCATAGCGGGATTTGCTGAGCCGGGTGAAAACCTCGAAGATGCAGTGAGGCGTGAGGTGCTTGAAGAGACAAACGTGAGTGTGGGCCGCTGCAACTATCTTGCCTCGCAACCCTGGCCCTTCCCCTCGGCACTGATGATTGGATTCCATGCGCAGGGTTTGTCCACCCACATCAAACTCAACGATGCTGAGCTCATCGAGGCCGGCTGGTTTAGCCGGGAAGACCTTCGGAGCAGCAAAATTGTTCTGCCGCCGCAGCAATCGATCGCCTTTGAGCTAATAGCGGCCTGGCATGACCTGCGGAGCGATATCCGCCTCGGCGAGATCGCCGCATCGGTAGAATTCAACGCTCCTGGTGCATAAGCCTCGAATTGACAGCACAGGCGGCTTGACAAAAAGGCGATTCATCAATAATATGCGCATGTGTTTTTATTTATGCGCATATTATTGATGAATCGTTATGCCTGCAACAATTGACTTACGCGAAAAACGACGTCAGGCGATACTGAATATTATTTCGCGGGAAGCCGTCGCGCGACAATCGGTGCTCGTGGAAAAGCTTCAGGCACAGGGGTTTCAGGCTACCCAGTCAAGTGTGAGTCGTGATCTGCGCGAGATGAACATCACCAAAAACGGGCAGAATTATGCGCCACCGCAGAATGCCAACGAGGTATCGCAAGGGCTGATGGATATGCCGGAGGGCTTTGTCCGGCAATTCGAGACGGCTGGAGCCAATATCACCGTCATCAAAACGGCAGTGGGAGCGGCGCAACGGGTGGCCGTTTTTCTGGATCGCAGCGAATGGCCTGAGATTGTTGGCACTATTTCAGGCGATGACACTATTTTTATTGCCACGCGTGATGCGCGCGAGCAAAAAGCTCTGCTCATCAAATTGCAAAGCAGTTTGACGATTTAACCATCAGGAATTACGACGCATGACTACAACAAATAATTCATCACCTATCCTTCTGGCTTATTCAGGCGGGCTGGATACTTCGTTCTGTGTACCTTGGCTGAAAGAGACCTATGGTCGCCCAGTGATTACCGCCTGCGTGAACACTGGGGGCTTAAACGCAACGGCTGCAAAGAGTCTTGAAGACCGGGCAATGGCCCTCGGAGCAACGGAGCATGTGCTTATTGAAGCCCGTGACATTTTCTTTAATCGGGTTTTAAAACACCTTATTGCGGGCAATGTCCGCCGTGGTCAGTTGTACCCGATGTGCGTGGGCGCCGAACGTGGTATTCAGGCAACGTTGCTGGCCGAGCTTGCTAAAAAGCGAGGGACAGCAACCGTTGCACATGGCTGCACAGCTGCAGGTAATGACCAGGTTCGCTTTGAAGTTGCACTAAAAACCATCAACCCTGGCTTGGAAATTATTGCGCCGGTGCGTGACCAATCCTTCATCCGCGAAGAGCAGGTTGCTTACCTGCAAGCCGGCAACTACCCAATGCCGCCATCTGGCGCAAAGTACTCCATTAACCGGGGCTTATGGGGCGTTAGTATTGGCGGCAAAGAGACGCTGACATCGGCAGACACTATTCCTGAAGAGGCGTGGGTGCTCTCCTCCAGCGCGCTTGACCAGCCAAAGGCTCCACAGGAGCTTGTTATCGGCTTTGAGAAAGGAGTGCCTGCAACAATCAATGGGGAAGAGCTTGCTCCGGTCAACCTGATAGAGAAGCTGGAAGCTATTGCGGGTGCTTATGGCATTGGCCGTGGCATTCACCTCGGTGACACTGTGCTCGGCACCAAAGGCCGGGTAGCTTTCGAGGCTCCTGCGGCAGAGGTATTGCTCACAGCGCATCGTGAACTTGAAAAGCTGGTACTCAGTTCTTTGCAGATGAGCATTAAAGAAGGTGTCTCGCTCAACTATGGCAACTTCGTGCATGAAGGTAAGCAGCTTGATCCGGTATGCCGCGACATCGAGGCGTTGCTGGAGTCTTCTCAACAACGGGTCACCGGCAGCGTAAAATTAAAACTGCGCCCCGGCAACTTATTCGTTGAGGGTGTTGAGTCAGAGTACTCTCTAATGGCGGCAACCAAAGGAGTGTATGGCGAGGCTGCTGGCGAATGGACTCCGCGCGATGCGCTCGGCTACTCAACCGTATTATCACTTTCCGGAATGCTACAAACCCGGGCAGGACAACAAAAATGAAAACTGTGCTCGCAGACAAAATCGGATCGGTTGCGCTTCACAAAAGCATCAGCCAGGAGCTTCACCTAAGCCCGGAAATACCGTGCGAGGAAGGCGTGCTTATTGCCGTTGAAGTGCTGAACAATAAAGCCACTTACAACAAACTTGAACTGGTTAGCGGTCGGATGGCACAGCTGAAGCGCGGCGATATCATCGTAGGTGCTCTCGGACATCGAAATGCCTTATTTGGTTACTCCGGTCACCTGCCAGAAACTGTAAAGCCCGGGGACATTTTGCAGCTACTGAATATTGGTGGCGTGATTGGCGTCTGCGATTCTGTTAATGCCAATTTCGGCCAACCTTTTGAGGGTAAGGTACTGGGCGCAGTGCTCGAATTTCCGCATCTAGGCGAACGCATCGGCGTTCCGGCGCGTGTTGGTGGTGAAACGCTTGATGGATTACCGCCTCTCGATACGCAAGGCATCCCAATAGTTGCGCTTGCCGGAACCTGCATGGATTCAGGGAAAACAGCCGCCGCATGCGCAATTGTCAGCCGCCTGCGTCACCAAGGTTTTACAGTCGACGCCTTCAAGGCGACCGGTGTCGCTTTACGTCGCGATATTCTGGCTATGGAGGATGCCGGTGCGCGCAATACCGTCATTTTCAGTGATTTTGGCGTGGTTGCCAGCTCGGATGAAACCGGGCCCGCAGTGACTCGCACAATGCTAAATAAGCTGTGTGCCAAAAAACCTGACGTTGTGGTGTTTGAGCTTGGCGATGGCCTGCTAGGCACTTATGGTGTCCAAGCGATACTGGCGGATGAAGACATTAAGAAGGCGCTATCCTGCATTATACTTTGCGCCAATGACCCTGTAGCGGCATGGGGGGGCGTCAAGCTCATGCAGCAAGACTACAACCTCGACACCAGTGCTGTTACAGGCCCTGCCACGGATAATCAGGTCGGAAAAAAATTGATCAATACCCGTTTAAATGTGCCGGCATGGAATGCGCTGACTGATAGCACTGAGCTCGGTGATGAGGTTATCAACATTCTTAAACTGAAAAAATAGCATAAAATTTTTTGCAGCACTGAAGTCGGTTGCATTGGACTAAAGTAATGAGTGATACAGTTAAAACAGTGGTTATTGGCAGCTCCGGATATGTCGGCGGAGAGCTGCTGCGCCTGATAGCGGGGCACCCACAACTGGAGCTCGCTGCTGCAGTATCGGAGTCGAACTCCGGAATGCCCATCAATAGTGTGTTTCCGCATTTGCACAATGCACTGGGTGAGCAATGTTTTATTGGCCCGGATGAACTGCAGCAACATCTGCATGGCAAAATAGCGATATTTTCGGCCGCGCCTCATGGAGCAAGCGCGGGCATGATTGCCGATGTTCTGGCACAAGCCAAGGACGCCGATGTGCGTGTAGTGGATGTGTCTGCTGACTTCCGCTTTGCCGATAGCGCCAGTTACTCTGCTGTTTATGGTGAACATGGTGCTCCGGAACTGCTTGATCAGTTTGTCTGTGGACTGCCGGAACACATGCCCAATACAGAACACACGAGCGTGGGCCATCCTGGCTGTTTTGCTACCGCTATGCTGCTTGCGGCTGTGCCGCTGCTGCAGTTGGACCTGATTGAGCCCGAACTGAACGCCTTTGGTATTACCGGCAGCACTGGCTCAGGTCAGGCGCCATCTGCGGGCACCCATCATCCGGTACGCAACTCGAATCTGTATGCTTATAAGCCGCTGGAACATCGTCATGCGCCTGAGGTTGTTGCTATCTGCAAAGCTCTAACCGGCAAAAACAGCACGCTCAACTTTATTCCCCACTCCGGCCCGTTTGCGCGGGGCATTCATATGACGGTTCAGGCTAAATTGAAACAGCCACGGACGACCGAAGAACTGGTCGCAGAATTTACTGACTTTTATAACCACAACGAGTTCGTCACCGTGGTCAGTGGTCAGCCAAAGCTAAAAGATGTGACGTGCAGTAACTATTCACAAATAGGTATCGCCACTAATGGCGATACCGTGGTGGTATTCACGGTCATAGACAATTTAATTAAAGGTGCCGCGGGGGGCGCAGTTCAATGGATGAACCGCAAACTCGGCTTTGATGAAACACTGGGCCTGACGACACCCGGAAGTGGCTGGGGTTAAGGACATGAGCAACAAAAAAAATGCGGCGCAACAGGCCGAAGCCGAGCATCTGTTGCAGGTTTATGCTCAGTGGAATTTTGAGCCGGTATCCGCCAAAGGTGTGCATATTCAGTGCAAAGATCGCGAATTGCTTGATCTTTATGGCGGTCATGCTGTCGCTGCTGTTGGCTATAGTCACCCCGCTTTGGTTAAAGCACTAGAACATCAGGCTAATACGCTATTTTTCCAAAGCAACGCTGTTGCGCTTGATGTGCGCGCAGAAGCAGCGCGCAAACTTGCTGATTTTGCGCCTCCAACGATGGACCATGTGTTTTTGGTTAATGGCGGTGCTGAAGCCAATGAAAATGCGCTGCGCATTGCTATTAAACACACTAATCGAGGCAAGGTAGTGGCTATCGAACATGGCTTCCATGGTCGGACTGCAGCGGCTGGCGCCTGCACTTGGGGCGCTAAAGATAATTGGTACAGCTTCCCGAACACGCCATTTGACGTCGATTTCCTGCCCAGAGACCAGGTTGGCGATATCAATTCTTATATCGACAAAAATACCGCGGCCGTTATTCTGGAGCCCGTACAAGGTGTAGCTGGTGCGTATGACCTCAGCGTTGACTTTGTGCAAGGGATTGCGGAACGCTGCAAAGCTGTTGGCGCGCTGTTAATTGCGGATGAGGTACAAACCGGCATTGGGCGCTGTGGCACTGCCTTTGCAATTGAACTGTATGACATTACGCCGGATATCATCACCACAGCTAAGGCGTTGGGTGGAGGTTTTCCTGTCGGCGCAGTAATTGTGGCAGAGCATCTTAAAGATGCCGTCCACAATGGCGACCTTGGTACTACCTTCGGTGGTGGTCCACTCGCCTGTGCGGTGGTTTCTGCGGTGCTTGATGTAATTAACAAGGAAAACCTAATAAGCAACGTGTGTGAGCAAACAGAATTCTTGCACGCAAATCTGCCAGCCGGGCCGGTGGTTGGCATTCAGGGCAAAGGTTTTCTTGCCGGATTAATCTGCGACCGGCCAGCAAAAGAAGTGGCCGCGCAACTTCTGAAACGCAACATACTGGTAGGCAGTAGCTCTGATCCTAAAGTGATCCGCTTGTTGCCGCCATTGACGCTGCAGCGCGAACATATACAACAACTGCTCGATGCTTTGGCAGATATTAAATAGCCTGACTCAATCCACAAGGTAATGACATGAAAGAGTTTCAAGATTTGGCCCTGATCACTCCGGAAGAAGTAGAAAATCTACTATCTCTGGCTCAGCGCCTAGAAACACACCCAGAGCCACGGGCTTTGGAAGGGAAGATTCTGGCACTGCTGTTCCTGAATCCTTCGCTGCGCACATTAGCTTCATTTCAGGCGGCAATGGGTCGTTTGGGAGGTAACTCATTTGTCATCTCGCCAGACATGTCAATTCACGGATTAGAAACGCGTCGCGGTATCGTGATGGACGGACAAGCTGCTGAACATATTCGGGAGGCTATTCCCGTTATCGCATCATACGCAGATGCTCTTGGTATCCGAGCGTTTGCTGAACGCGAAGAACTTGATCATGATCTGGCCGACAAAGATTACATGGCATTTCGTGAGCTGGTAAAAATACCGCTCATCAACATGGAATCTGCCATCAACCATCCCTGTCAAAGTCTAGCGGACTGGAAAACAATGGACGATTTGGGGATGCCACGCGTGGGCGGCAAGTTTGTGTTGAGCTGGGCCTATCACCCACGGGCATTGCCACTGGCAGTGCCCTCAGCAACAGTGCATATGGCGGCGATGCGCGGGATGGACGTTACGGTTTTACGCCCAGAAGGCTTTGAACTGCCTGAAAGTATCATGAAAAAGGCACAAGAAGCAGCGCAGTTCTCCGGCGGGTCGGTAAGCGAGACTGATGACAAAGCTGCCGCACTGGAAGGTGCTCATGTGATCTATGCAAAATCATGGGCATCAACAAAGCATTATGGTCACCTGCCTAACGACGAAAAAGCACGGGAAGGATTAAAACATTGGTGCATCAACAACAGTTGGTTTGATACCACGCAAAAAGATGCACGATTTATGCATTGTCTGCCGGCGAGACGCGGCATCGTTGTGGCTGATGAAGTTCTGGATGGACCACGCAGTGTGGTTATTCCGGAAGCGCGTAACAGAATGTATGCACAAATGGCTGTGCTGCATCAAATGCTAGGAACTAAGTAACTGATGATTAATAACACTAAAACCCGGGACATCGTAGTAGCGGCGCTCACTCACGCGACGCCGTACATACGCATGTACAAAAACAAGGTCTTCGTTATTAAGGCCGGCGGTGAAGTGTTTGAGAACATGGGAACCACCAAGACACTGGTTGAACAAATAGCAATACTTCATCAGATCGGCATTCGCGTGGTCATTGTTCATGGTGGCGGCCCGCAGTCAACGCGATTAGCCGACACACTAAATATCGAAACCAAGATGATCGAGGGACGTCGGGTAACAGATGCCAATATGCTGAAGGTATCGGCCATGGTTCTAAATGGTCAAATCAACACCCAGATTCTGGCCGCTTGCCGAAGTCTAAGTGTGCCGGCCGTGGGAATCAGCGGCGTGGATTGTGGACTCATTAAGGCCAGCAAGCGTACTCCTGTAAAAATAGGTGATTCGACCGTGGACTTCGGTTTCGTCGGTAATATTGATTCAGTTGATATCAGTGTATTGCAGACGCAACTGGACAGTGGGTTGGTGCCGGTCATCAGCCCGTTATCAGCAGATGGCGATGGCACACTGCTGAACATCAATGCCGATACCGTCGCAGCAGAAATCGCCTCTGCATTGGGTGCGGAAAAACTCATTCTTGCAACCGGCGCAGCGGGTATTCTTGGAAACGTCGATGACCCTGGCTCAATTATTAGCTATGTCGATATCGAGGGCTTACAGGTACTGCGAAACAATGGCTCGTTAAAAGCCGGCATGTTGCCAAAGGCCACTGCTATCGAATCGGCTATTCAAGGTGGTGTATCGCGTGTGCATATGATCTCGTACAAGGTACCCAACAGCCTACTGCTGGAAATCTTCACTAATGAAGGTACCGGTACACTAATCGTCAAACACATTGAAGCACTCTCCGCGGCAGAACAGGGGCAGGACTAATGTCATCAAACACACGCTTGTGGGATAAAGGTCAGCCATTGGATGAGCGTATCCTCCGTTACACTGCAGGTGACGATCACATACTTGATGCTCGCCTGGTTCAGTATGATGTGCGCGCTTCTATTGCACACGCTGGCATGCTGCATGCGCAGGGGCTGATAAGCAAAGCCGATTACACTGCCATTGAAGCCGGTCTGGGTGCGCTAGCTGAATCTTACGCTGCAGGAGAATGGTGCATCTCGCTAGAAGATGAGGATGTCCATACTGCGCTAGAGAGTCGGCTCACCGATGCCATAGGTGATGCTGGAAAACGAATTCACTTAGGTCGCTCTCGTAACGATCAGGTGTTGGTCGCACTTCGTTTGTATTTGCGCGATGCGGCACAACAACTTGCAACAGCCGCACAAACCACCGTTACTGCCTTAGAGGAACTAGCAGACAAGCAAGGGCAGGTTGCCCTCCCCGGCTACACACATATGCAACAGGGCATGCCCAGCTCTGTGGATCTGTGGGCAGGTGCTTATGCCGCTGAGTTGCAGGATGATATCGCGGGCATTAAACGCACATTGGGGCGGATAAACCTCAGCCCTTTAGGCAGTGCAGCGGGCTATGGCACGCCCAATGTTCCGGTAGACCGGCAGTTTACGGCCGATGCTTTAGACTTCGACAAAGTGCACGAACCCGTCACAGCAGTGCAACTCTCGCGCGGCAAAGCCGAAGCATCGTTAGTGTTTGAACTGTCCTTGCTTATGCAGGACCTAGGGCGACTCGCCTCCGACCTGCTGTTATTTTATACGCAGGAGTTTGCGTTTATTAGCCTGCCCGACAACATAACCACCGGCTCCTCAATTATGCCGCAGAAGCGTAATCCCGATGTACTGGAGCTTGTGCGAGCGGCATCGGCAACCATGCAAGGCAGTCTAGTGGAAATAATGAGCATCACTGCTAAATTACCCTCAGGCTATCAGCGCGACCTGCAGCGCATTAAGTCGCCTCTTTTTAAGGCAATTGATCTCGCCCAAGATTCAGCGCTGATCATGACCAATCTTGTCAATGGCCTGAGCTTCAATGCCGAGAATATCGTATTGGATCCATCAGTTCATGCAGCTGCCGATGCTAACAAGATGGTTGTTGAAGAGGGTATTAGCTTTCGTGATGCCTATCGCCGGGTTGGCGAGGCTTATAAAAAGTGATTGGCACACAACCGAGCGTATTGCTTCTAGGCGTAATTTTTAGCCTTAGCCTTACGGCCTGTGGTCAGTCTGGCGCCCTGTATTTACCTGGTTCTGAGCCCATCAACTCGGCAAGCTCAGCGCCTAACACGGAAACAGCTGCTGATGAACAGGACGAACTCACAGAGCTTACCGAATCGACAATACCGACCTCTGATACCGAAGTAACCGAATGAGCAAAGAGCAATCATTGCTTTTGGTGGATGGGTCTTCATACCTATACCGCGCATTTCATGCTGCGCCGCCGCTAAATACACGCAGCGGTCAGCCGACCGGTGCTATCCACGTCATGCTGAATATGCTGCATAAGACTCTGCGTGAAGAGAATACCGATCTCGTCGCCATTGTCATGGATGCGCCGGGAAAAAATTTCCGTCATGACATGTATCCAGACTACAAAGCCAACCGGCCACCCATGCCCGATGATCTGCGACTGCAAGTTGATGCATTGAATACGGCTATCGAGTTATCGGGTTTACCGTTTATTCGCGCACCCGGTGTGGAAGCTGATGATGTAATTGGTACGCTGGCAACTCAGGCCACTGCTGCCGGAATCAGCACCATCATCAGCACCGGCGATAAAGATATGGCGCAGCTTGTTAACAGCTCTGTGTCATTAATCGACACCATGCATAACCCGTCGCGCCGAACAGACATCATCGGTGTAAAGAAAAAATTCGACGTCACACCCGAGCAGATTATTGACTACCTTGCACTTGTCGGCGACACCTCCGATAACGTGCCGGGGATCCCAAAGTGCGGTCCTAAAACTGCTGCCAAATGGCTCAATGAATACGGTTCAATCGATAAACTGGTTGCGCATGCTGGCGATATCGGCGGCAAAATTGGCGAGAGCCTGCGTGCCAATTTGGAGCAGTTACAGCTCTCCAGACGGTTGGTTACCATCGATACCGCCGTTGAACTGGACTATTCGCCAGACTCACTGGCTGCGACCAAGCCAGATAATAAAGGGCTTCAGAAGCTGTACGAAGAACTCGAACTCAAAGGACTGCTGAAAACTCTGGGACAAGACTCTTCAGCAGCCGTAAGCGCCTCGTCTGAATCGGCTTATGATATGCCGGAAATCAATAACGAGCGCCAGTACGAAACCCTCCTCACTAACGCAGATCTGGAGCGCTGGCTCAAGAAAATAGAATCTGCTTCGCTGACGGCGTTTGATACTGAGACAACCAGCATTAACTATATGCAGGCTAAACTGGTGGGCATGTCGTTTGCAGTAGAGGCGGGCGAAGCCGCATATCTGCCGGTTGCTCACAGCTATACTGGTGCACCAAACCAATTGGATCTTGATGCTGTACTAAAGCGTCTCAAACCGTGGCTGGAAAACAACGCCCATAAAAAAGTGGGGCATCATCTTAAGTACGATGCGCACATTCTTGCCAACTACGGTATCAACTTGAACGGCATGGCCTATGACACCATGATCGAATCCTATGTACTGAACAGTACTGCAGGCCGCCATGACTTGGATTCGGTCGCGCTACGCTATCTCGGTGTTGAAACTATTCACTATGAAGATGTGGCCGGCAAAGGGGCAAAACAGATAGGTTTTAACGAAGTCTCTTTAGAAATCGCCGCGCCATATGCCAGCGAAGATGCCGATATTTGCTTGCAACTGCATCAGCATTTATGGGGTTTAATTGATGCCATTCCTACACTGCGTAATCTCTATCTGAATATTGAGCAGCCGCTGGTTAAAGTGCTCCAGATAATAGAAGAAACCGGCGTACGAATTGATGATTTTCAGCTGGCCCAACAGAGCACAGAGTTAGAACAGAAGCTCCAGAAAATCGGAGCCAAAGCCCATGATGTGGCCGGGCATTCGTTTAATCTCGCCTCTCCCAAGCAGCTCCAAGCTATTCTATTTGAAGAGCTGGAGCTCCCGGTAATTCGCAAAACCCCTAAGGGTCAGCCATCCACAGCAGAAGATGTACTGCAGGAACTGGCGGACGACTACGAGCTACCACGCCTAATACTGGAATACAGAGGCATGGCAAAGCTGAAGAGCACTTATACCGACAAATTGCCTGGCATGATTAGTCCGCGCACGGGGCGCATTCACACCTCTTATCATCAATCGGTTGCCGCCACCGGACGCCTCTCGTCATCGGACCCGAATCTACAAAACATTCCAATTCGAACAGAAGAAGGTCGGCGTATCCGTCAAGCGTTTATTCCAGAGAACGGCTATCAGCTCATTGCTGCTGACTATTCGCAAATTGAGTTACGCATCATGGCGCATATTTCTGAGGATCCGAATCTTCTGGAAGCCTTCGCTAACGATAGAGACGTGCACCAGGCCACAGCCGCAGAAGTGTTTTCAGTTGAACTTGATGTCGTCACCATCGAGCAGCGCAGAGCAGCAAAGGCGATTAATTTCGGTCTGATGTATGGCATGTCTGCATTCGGTTTAGCCAAACAACTTGGTGTGGGACGTTATGAGGCACAGGATTATATCGACACGTATTTTGCCCGCTACCCCGGAGTGAGTAAATTTATGGAGCACACCCGCGATGAAGCCAGGCGGCTGGGCTACGTCGAAACAGTATTTGGTCGCCGACTCTACCTGCCCGAGATCAATGATCGAAACGGTCAGCGGCGGCAGTATGCTGAACGCAGCGCCATCAACGCACCAATGCAGGGCACAGCGGCTGACATCATCAAGAAAGCCATGCTAAAGGTTCAGAACTGGCTGGACGAGGAGCACGTGGATGCACGCATCATTATGCAGGTGCACGATGAACTCGTTCTCGAGACCCGAGAGGATTGCGTTGATAAGGTCAAATTACAGCTGGAGGACCTGATGTCACAGGCCGCAACCCTTAAAGTACCGTTGCGCGTTGATGTTGGCGTTGGTGATAACTGGGATCAAGCGCACTAAATCAGCATTATCACTTTGATTAACATAAATTATTTCACTTCCGGTCACTAAAACATGAACTTTTAGCACAGATGGGTATCATAACTACTGGGCACTAAAAGCCCCCCGCTTGCCTCCCTAAGCGGGGCAGTAAGACAGGTTTCCCCAAGCCGCTTGCTGTAGCCCCGGGTGTAACCCCTGTAATCCGCACCCGGGGCACCTTTTCTTCTTGGAAAGCTGCCGGCAAATTGCTGCCAATCCAGTATTGGCGCTTCTGTCCCGGGTGCCACCATCGGGCTACCCGCAGACCAAAAACTTATCCAAAACTGCCCTTGCCTCGGATGTACCGTCTTTTTTCAACGACGAAAAAAGCTGCACGGATGCTGCCCCTTCGAGCTCCTTGGCGACCTTCAGCAACGCTGCTTTTGCTGGGCCGCGCTTCAGTTTGTCGGATTTACTGAGCAAAATATGCACAGGACAACCCACCTCCTGGCCCCAATTCACCATCTGCCAATCAAAATCGCCCAGCAAACGCCTAATATCAACGATCAGGAACATCCCCGCCAAAGACTGTCGCTGGTTGAAATAACTGCCCATAAGCTCTTGCCAGTGGTCTTTCATGGCCATATTGACCTTGGCGTAGCCATAGCCCGGCAAATCGACCAGCCGTTGTCCGTCTTCGCGCAAGGTAAAGAAGTTGATCAATTGGGTGCGGCCGGGGCTCTTGCTGATCTTGGCAAAACCGCGCCGATTAACAATAGTATTAATAGCGCTGGACTTGCCTGCATTCGACCGTCCAGCGAAGGCAACCTCCGCTCCTGAATCAGCCACGAACTGTTTTGGCAGGTTGGCGCTCTTAATGAAACTGGCCGCTGGGTAATGAGACATGAATTTTCAGCCTGAAAATCGCAGGATTTGGCCGATTCGGAGTCGTTTTGGTGTAGAATCCGCCGCTGACCCAAGTGTAGCATGGGGTCTTACAGTTAAACTCAAACAACCCCTACTTCAGTTCAGGCAGACTTCCGAACGTGATTATCAAATCAACTTATTTAAATGCATCTCTGCGGGCTCTGCTTGCCGTGTTCTCAACCATTGCTCTCGCAAGCAGCGCACAAGCAGCTGGGTCTATCGATGCCGGCAAAGAAAAAGCCTTAACCTGTAGCGCCTGTCATGGCGTTGATGGCAATAGCGCGAATCCGCAATGGCCAAGCCTTGCGGGTCAGGGCCAAGCTTATTTTATTAGCACAACGGAAGCTTTTCAGCAGCCCCTAGGAGATGCCGGCGAAGTCGTTGAGGGTGGTCGCTATGACCCTGTCATGGCTGCGCAGGCTATCAATCTCTCGGCCGAAGACTTGGCAGATTTAGCGGCCTATTTCAATGCTCAAACAATGACAGGAAAAGTATCTGATCCTGCATTAGTTAGTGAGGGCGAGGGGCTCTACCGCGGTGGCAATACTGAAGCCAATGTTTCAGCCTGTATCGCATGTCATGGGCCCAGTGGCCGCGGCAATGCGCCTGCCGCATACCCATCAATTGCCGGACAGCATGCCGTCTACACAGTCAAACAACTGCAAGACTATCGCTCGGGCGCACGTCAATCCGACAAATCAGCGGTCATGCGCAGCATTACCGAGCGCATGACAGACAACGAGATAGCGGCGGTAGCTTCATATATTCAGGGTCTGCGGTAGTACAGCTTAATACAGATCGACTACTATTGGGTTATTAGCAACGGGTGCGCGTTCATGTTTAGAAAACTGCTGGCAATTTCTGCTCTCTCTATTCTGGCTGCATGCAGCCCGGCGCCGGAAAACACGCCAACCCTGGAGGCTCCTGCGGTTGAAGCGGCAGCAACATCCCCAACCATCGCCGATGTTATCGTTGTCGATGCGGCAGCCCAAACTGAAAGCACGGCAGAGACAGCGCAATTCAAGTATAAGCAGGGTGATCACTACGAGCGATTCACCAATGCTCAGGGAACCAGCAGCGCACCAGATAAGATCGAGGTTGCCGAAGTATTCTGGTATGGCTGCCCCCACTGCTATAGCTTTGAACCTTATCTGAAGAGCTGGAAAAAAACTCTCGGACCTGACGTCAGCCTGGTCCAGCTGCCGGTTATGTGGAACCCTACCAATGAAATCCATGCGCGCCTTTTCTATACCGCGCAGGCCTTGGGAATTCTCGAGCAGGCACACGGTGATATTTTTCAGGCGATCCACACGAACGGTGAAATGCTGGCATCTGAATCTGCACAACGCGATTTTATCACTAGCAAGTACGACATTAGCGAAGAAGACTTTGACAAGGCTTATCGCTCATTCTCTGTAAATAGCAAACTGCAGCAGGCAAAAAACTGGACTCAGCGCTATCAGATTCGATCAGTTCCCGTGCTAATCATCAACGGCAAATACGCGACGGTTGGCACCGAGCTGCGTGACTACGAACAAATTCTTGATGTTGCTGACGAACTTATCGAACGCGAACGTCAAGACCGATAATCGCACTTCGGCGCTAAACGTTAACCGGAATGGAGTTGATTACCCCCAGCTAAGAGTGATGGTGGTTATGCTTGGCTGTTGCACAAGCCTCGCAGTTTACCCAACCCGAGTCACCATCTAAGTAATGCTCTTTCTTCCAGATTGGCACGCGCAGCTTCACCTCATCAATTACGTACCGACAAGCATCAAATGCCTCTCCACGATGAGGCGCGCTTACGCCAACCCATACAGCGATATCGCCTATATCCAGACTTCCTGTGCGGTGCACGCACACAACGCGGGCAATAGGGAACCTTTGGAGAGCTTCCGCAAGAATCTTCTCGCCTTCCTTAATCGCTAACGCTGGATAAGATTCATACTCCAAACGCAGCACCTGCTGCCCCTCATTATGATTACGCACCCAGCCATCAAAGCTCACTAATGCACCGCAGGTCTCATTGCGCAACTGATCTGCGAATGTAGAAACAGAGATTGGATTTTCAGTCAAATCGAACACATCAACCTCCCGCTACTGGAGGAATAAATACAACGCGATCACCATCTTGCAATTTGGCGGCCCAAACGCTGAACTCATCGTTTATGGCAACCTTAAAGTTACGCGGCGCGGCAAAACCATGTGCCGACTGAAGCTCCTGAAACAATGCCTCAGCGGTTGGCGCATCGGTAAGTAGCGACTCCGAAGCCCGCTCTGCCTGCTCGCGCAATATCGCAAAATATTCAATATGTATAGTTTTCATTCTGCATTCCATTTTTTTGCGTTCAACGCAACAACTGCGCGTAGCACTTTATTATAAGCCTGCTATAGCGGCTGTAGCCTACACCCGGTAGGGCTTCGTGCCAACGATATATAGCGTGCGTATGCGCGATAGCCGTCAAAGCACTCAGCTTTTTTGTCACATGGTGAGCGCAGACACCTTCCTAGCTTCACTGGGGATACTGCACCCCGGGGCAATGCAAAGCAGCTCACCTGGCAAACAAAGCTTCCGGATCGGCGAAGCCTTTAAACTCGAGCGCATTGCCGAAGGGGTCGTAGAGGAAGAATGTTCCCTGCTCGCCCGACTGTCCCGCAAAGCGGATTTTCGGCTCAAGCACAAAAACCTGATTGCATAAGCGCAAACGCTCGGCCAATTTCCGCCAGTCGTTCATGCTAAGCACTACGCCAAAGTGCGGCACTGGGACACTGTCACTATCCACCTGGCTAAGCAATGTGTCCACCGCTATCGCCCCAGAATGACAAACCAACTGGTGCCCAAAAAAATCGAAGTCTACCCAGTGCTCAGCGCTTCGCCCTTCAGTGCAACCCAACACCTCACCATAAAAGTCACGAGCTTGTGCCAGCTCATGAACAATAATTGCAAGATGAAAAGGCGGCAGATTATAGCTCATAGCTCCACCGTAGACTCATACGCAGGCTCTGGCCCATGAGGATCCCAGGCAGATGGTGCCTGCGCGAGAAAATCGACCAGCTTAGGTATCAACACCGCAGCGCTAAGCCCAGTCGGCTGATTTTTCACTACTTGCAAACGAGCAGCAACCTCATTGACACCCTCAAAAGCCCATTGGGCATTTGCCGGCTCAAGCGCATTGAGGTGCTCTGCCAGCGGCGCCAAATCAACACGTGGTAACGGCCGAAAGCGGATTACCTGCACCCAACTTTCATAACGATACTGAAACGACATACGTTGACCCTGAACCCAAAGAATCCGAGAGCAATCTGTGTGCTCAAATATTGCAAAAGGGTGCACTGGCAGCTCCCAACGAAGCAGATAACGCCGAATCGAAATACACGGTAAGGTATCCGGCACGTGAATTACTGCCAGATCAACATCAGGATAAAGCTCTATTCGGACTTGACCGGCGGCGAGCAATTCACGACTCTGCTGCCAAAAGCTATATTCAGCCTGCCACTGCGTTGTATCACTAAATGGATCGGCTAAAATTGCCGGCAAAGCCCGCAACATACCCCGATATTGCTCAATAATGCGTTGACGCAAGGGCAAACTAAAAATCTTAGGCCCCAAGGGTGAACTTTCCTTATCGGACCACGCCCCTAAAACAAATGCTAATTTTGCCGCGGTCTCGTCAGTGCAGCGCCAGAAGTCAGTCGCATAGGAGGTCGCAATACACAGATCTCGGTGTTGATACGCGAGCTCCGGATTAACCAAAGCAAACATACTCAGCAAGCCATCCTCATCATAATGACTGTTAGAGACAACTGACACGTCAACATGCGCCGAAGGGTCATCCAGATAGGTATAAACGATATGTGTTGAGGTGTCTTTTCGCAGGTGGTCAGGAGTCCTATTCCACGGCCAATGAGACAAGCTCAGAAGCGTTGAACCCTGATCTTTACCATCAACTACGATATGCGGATCGTCATTGATTTCGTGATAAGGCACATAACATGCGGGAGCGGGAAGAAGGGGCACAGCCCACCTCAAAGAGTTCGGATTAGCGGCTACTTCGACCGGACAAAAAAGCCCAGCACAAAAGCAAAAAGACTCACAGCTATTACGGCCAAAACATGATACTGAGGTGCGGCTATATACTCTGCTCCGGGCGCTACAACAGCCGGAGAGATAAGACGCCACACATACCAACCGACAATCCAGGCGGCAGGAACAATAGTTGGCAGAATAGCCACGACAGAGGCTATGTCATTATTCGCCTTGCGCAACATTAACCAGCTGAATAAACCGGCAATCAACACCGGCAACAGATTAATCCCAAATAGCGACACGGCGGCATCAGGGTTTCCGGGAAAAACGATCAGACTGGAAACAACTGCCATCAAAGGGACCGAAGCCATTCCTAACAGATTTAGTTTACCGTACTTAGTCATACCACTGATCCCGCAGAAACAATCACAAAGTTGTATGCCGCAAATAATAGCACCCCTGTCGCATTAAGGCGGCAGGGGTGCATGCTTTTGCGGCAAAAATCCGCAGAATGGCTTCACAACTGCCCGAAGCCAGTCATGCTTAGAACAATGTATAGATAAACGGTGCCGCTGCAGAACCCTGGGCAACAACAATCAATACACCAAGCAACAACATCACAAGAATAATCGGCGCCAACCAGAACTTTTTGCGCTCTCTCATGAAGCCCCACAAATCCTTACATAAATCAATCATCAGAAGGGGTTCTCCAGGTTTTTAATCGGATTGTCTTTTGAAATAACCCTATAGGTGTCAACACTGTCATCCAGCTTGCGTGCCATGGCGTCTTTGCCCATAACTCGCATAACCAAACCAATCGGGGCAAACATTAGGTAGAAAACAATGCCCATAATCAGGGGAGTCATAACCTTGCTCATCATCAGGCCGAAGCTCATCCAAACATGATGCACGCCTTTCAGACTCATCGGGGCAACCAAGCCCCATACAATCAGCAGGCCTCCCAGTAGAAATGGCCAACGCAACGCTGTTTGAGATGGCTCTAACGCACCCCAAAAATCATAGCTGTGAAGGAATCTAATTTCTGAAAACAGCCATGGAAAAAGAAAACCGAACAGACCGATAATAATTAGGCCGGTAACAACCCCGAAATCACGTAAACCCTTCTTGTCTAAAACAGGAATTTCATGCATAGCTATTAATCCAACTCAAACTCATCTTTCCAATCATCGGTACCCTCCCACTTGGGCTGATCTTCTTTAGAAAGCAGAAAGTTATCAACAATCAAATAATCCATCTCAGTGCGCATAAAGCATCGATACGCATCATCGGCAGTCATCACAATAGGCTCGCCGCGGACATTAAACGAGGTATTTACTAATACGCCGCAGTCTGTTTTCTTATTAAACTCACTAAGCACATTATAGAAATACGGATTAGTCTCTTTGTGCACGGTTTGGATTCGGGCCGAATAGTCAACATGAGTAATTGCGGGAAGCTTTGAGCGAGGCACATTCAATTTTGCAATGCCAAATAACTTATCCTGCTCCTCGGTCATTGCAATACGCTGCTCTTCAACAATTGGAGCAACAATCAGCATATATGGGCTGGGGCGGTCTTGAACAAAATATTCGGACACGCGCTCAGCTAAAACTGCAGGGGCAAATGGCCGGAATGACTCACGGTATTTAATTTTAAGGTTCATCACCGACTGCATCTTCGGGCTGCGCGGATCACCGATGATAGAACGGCCGCCTAAAGCACGCGGACCAAACTCCATACGGCCCTGAGCCATACCAATAACATTTTCGGTTGCCAGAATCTCGGCAACGCGGGGGAAGAAGTCAGCGTCTTCAAGCTGTGTATAAACCGCACCGTACGCATCCAGATCTTTTTTAATGCCTTCCTCGGTGAACTTAGGCCCAAGATAAGAACCGCTCATCAAGTCATTCTTGTTGTCGACGGCGCGCGGGCCATCTTTATAGTGATGCCAAATAACAGCAGCAGCCCCCAAAGCGCCGCCAGCATCACCTGCAGCAGGCTGAATCCAGATATCTTTAAACGGACCATCACGAAGAAGAATCCCGTTAGAAACACAGTTAAGCGCTACGCCACCAGCCAAACACAGATAGTCCGCACCGGTTTCTTTGTGCAATGTTTTGGCAAGCCGCATTACTACAATCTCAGTAACTTTCTGAATCGATGCTGCAAGATCCATTTCCCGCTGAGTAATTTCAGTTTCTGCTGTACGCGCCGGGCCACCAAACAGATCTGCGAACTTATCGTTCGTCATTGTCAGACCGGTGCAGTAATTAAAATAGGACATATCGAGGCGGAATGTGCCATCTGCCTTCAAGTCGAGCAGATTCTCCAAAATCAGATCAACATACTTAGGCTCACCGTAGGGCGCCAGACCCATTAGCTTGTATTCGCCTGAGTTAACTTTAAACCCGGTAAAATACGTAAATGCTGAATACAGGAGCCCCAAGGAATGGGGGA
Organism: Gammaproteobacteria bacterium; assembly: GCA_029245525.1. GTDB lineage: Bacteria > Pseudomonadota > Gammaproteobacteria > Steroidobacterales > JABIQA01. Next base: position 72,105 of record JAQWPD010000101.1, read on the forward strand.
AATCAATTTCCCATAAAGGCTTGAGGTGATTGCCCTCACCAAGCCATGCCGACGTTGTGGCCCACTCGCCAACACCATCGAGACACAACACCGCAGCCTTGTCATAAGGACTGTAGAAAAATGCAGAAGCCGCATGAGATTGATGATGCTCAGCAAACATAAGATCGGGCAGTTCTTTTTGTTTGCAGCCTGCTAATTTCGAGAGCTCACGCTTTAACGTGGTTTTTAAATAAAGCTTCTCTTTCAACCAAACAGGCATCGCTGCAATAAATGAACGGAAACCTTGTGGCGCATAAGAAAGATACGTTTCGAGTAGCCGCTCAAACTTAACCAGAGGCTTGTCATAGAAAACGACATGATCAACATCAGTTAGATTGATACCAGCTTCTTGAAGACAGTACTGAATCGCTTCGGCAGGAAAACCCGGATCATGCTTTTTACGAGTAAACCGTTCTTGTTGAACCGCCGCAACAATATCCCCATCGTGGATCAATGCCGCTGCACTGTCATGATAGTAGGCCGAAAGCCCTAAAATATAAGTCCCGCTCACGCTAATTTTCTCTACCCTATAGCTAATGCCGCATCACCGACACAATTAATAACCTTTAAAATATCCTATTGCTATGGTCAAACCTGCTTCCGAAGCGATCCACTAAGGCAATAGCAGGGATTAATACTAGATACTAACAACACATAGTTCTGTGACCATAGTCGCGGAACGCCATCTCACTAACAGCTCTGTTGCGAATGTGAGCATACACAACGTTTTGACCCAGTCAATCATCGGCTATGGTACAAAGCTGATGAGTCTTCCTTACTTAGGGCTGCGCAAGGCCGAGTTCCCATTTTTCCAAGGTTTCCGGCATAAAACCACCTCTGGAATAGATCTCAAGGTAGTGCAAGCATCCATTTTTCATGAACAGGCTGCTTCCGGCTCCATCCATCAACATATCGCTACTGATATGAGGACATACCGGTCGGGTTCCATCCGGTATAGGGACAAATCCTTCGGGAACGCCCAGATACAAAAACAGACCGGTACCCATAAAATCGCGTTTTTGCACCTCAGCAGCGGCGATCTGGTCTGCCAACTCCTGACTCCCAGAATGCTGCGCAATCCAGCCAAGAACCGCTTGCTCAAGCTCACCCATAAATAGCCCGCCAAACACTCAAAAATTGATCATCGCACACCAATTTTAATGGTACGCAATCTCTTTATATAAACCATGTTTTCCGCGCCAATGGACGTCGACTCCCGGCCGAAGCGATCGTTGACGCGCTTAAATTATTGCTGAAACCGCGTTCATGTATTTCGAATGCCTCGCGACCCTGATAGGCAAACCATTAAGCACTTGAGTAGCCAGCTGACGCTGAGCACGATCAAACTTACACTCAACAACAACAGTCTCAGGCAGATTCGCCTTCAGGCGAACATTTGGTCGAGGATTTTTCCGCTGATCCCACACCATCTGATCGAAGTCGAGGGTAACCCGAATACGGCCACATGCGCTCAAATAATAAAAACGCCGATAGTGATTAATCATTACAGCCCAAGGATTTTGCTCCAGCCAGAGACGACCCTCGTGATCAAGCTGAAGGGCTATCATGTCGCGGATTTCTGTCCATGTTGTGCGGTCATCAACCGGCAGGTCTTTAACTTTGTACAGCAGTTTCCAGCCGTACTGATTACGCTTTTGCTTGATCTCAAGCTTGCCGGGAGACGGCAGTAAACTGTCCCCATACCAGCGATACCGTACTTTTGTGCGGTCACTTACGCCGGCCAAGTTCTCGGCATACGCTGAGTACTCCAAGGTATCAAAGTAAACATTATGCACCGTGCGCATCGGATACGCCTCTGAAAATGCCAGAGGGTGCAACCGCAGCCACTGGTACACCACATCTGTATCACGCCGATTCGTAACAAACTTAATTTCTTGTCGGGCGCCGTCAGGAACTAACATTACTGGCGATCCTCCGGTTTAGGCCGCCGTAACCCTGGCCTCATAACAGTGTTATAAAGTTCATCCACATCAATATCCTCCGGAGCAAACTCCTCGCCATCGAGAATTACCCGACTGCCGGTCTGCACCACTGCGACCGCACGATTACCCTGCAGAGTCATATTCCTGGCCACTACTTCGGCGATGCCAAACTCTGGCTTCTTTATGTAAGCCATCAAGGCAGAAATTCTGGAATTAAAAATAGAAGAGTTTGCTATGTCGAGACGAGAGCCATCCTTGGCAGCAGCGCCCGTCCCGCACGCTTCAATAAATAAGTTTTCAGCCTGCACCTGACTGGCCTCGCCGACAGAGAGCGCTTTATCGTCGACATTTAAAAACCGTGTGCCATTCAGGCTAATATTACTTGTGCTGACGTCAACAGCATCTCCGCCTCCAGCGGTGCCGATACCTTCAAACAGACCGCCGATAATTTTGCCGGTGCAGAAATCACAGTCAAACCCATCGGACAAGGTATCAATAATCTGTAAATTACTAATCGCAAAATCTGAGCTAATAATATTTAGTCCGTCCTCACCCTTATGATGCAGGATTGAGATGTCGGACATATCAACAGAATTGCGGTAAAAATTTGTGCCGCCCATCAGCTTCCAAACACCCAACTCCACGCCGCGAGTATCTTCCACAACCACATTGCTCCAGCGCGAACGCTCCGGCGCAGCAAACGCAACAAACCCCAACCAGCTGTCCGCACCTGCCTCGGCGAGCAATTGCACAGGCTCCGCGACAGTGCCTTCAAAAAAGACATTGCCGCGAACAATCAAGGCAGCATCCTCGGCAAAACGCAAAGTAGTACCGGGACCCGCTTGAAGGGAGTAGCCTTCGGGGAAGGCCATTGTACTAGTGACTGACCACTCTCCTGCCGCAATACTCACCTTTTTTGCAGACTCATCAAGCGATAAAAAGCTTGATATGGCCAACAGCTCATCGATACCCATAACAGGGATGGGGTTGCGATTAACCAAGGGCGCCTGCTTGACCGCTTTAATATTAAAGCCACGATCCTGTTGCCTACCCAAAACCAGAATGGTCTCCTCTGCCAAATCTGCAGGCAACTCTATTCTAGTCACCGGTGAAATATCATTAACTGCTCTGCTTTGAAGCTCCAGGGGCAAACCCGGCAAAACAATCTGTTGCCCATCCACCTCTATAGCATCTATCGTCACGGGGTAAGGAATCGCCGATGCCAAATCAAGATACGTCCGATCGCCGTCAATAACCTGGTATGCACGCAGCGCATTGGGGTAATAACTGGAAACACCTTGAGGCTGGCCAACCAAAAAATTAGCCGCTTGCAATTGGGTGTCATTAAGCGATCCGAGAAACGCCGCACGCTGCTCAATTTCATTCAAGGGATACTTAGGCAGAAAGAAATATTCACTGTGCAGAATGTCAAGAAGCCGGCGCTCCTCTTCGCGCATGCTATCAATCAGCTCGCCTGTCTCAACTCTTGCGACCAAATCAGATAAAACCTCTTTGTAGCGTGCGAAAATTTTTGGATCCTGCAACATTTGCTGCACCATCGCTTCTTTCGCAGAGATATATTCATCGCCTGATTCACGCTGCTTAAGGCTTGCATCATAAGCAATGGGCTCCATCTTGAGCGTTATGGGGTTCATGTAAAATCGCTGGTTATGCCAGCGGATCGCATGAAACGCTCCCATTAACTCACTGACCGCTAAGTAAGCCCCCATCGTATTAGCATCAAAAATTTCCGATGCTGCAACACGACCCTCACTGAAGGCACGAAGCATTCCTGAGGCAATCTGCGACTGACCATAGAGCGTGGGTGAATCGCTCAGCTTACCGCCCTGAAATACATCCGTAGCAGCATTGCGGAAATCATCGTAAACACCACCGAAGCCATTACCGCGAGGACCATCGAACGAACTAAAAACAAGGTCCTCATCGTAGCGGACAATAACGCCCTCACGGCGCGACTGCGACTCAAGCAACTCTTTCGAGAAGTGCTCTTCCAGTGCCATGATGCCAAGATCATTGCCGTTAAGCATCATGTTAACGTACAGATAACGCGGTGTCAGAACACCATAGTCCCGTAAAACATGGAAGTACAAATTCTCCGAATGGTAACCGCGCACAGCTGGGTTCTGTACGGAAAAATTCCGCATCCCGAGATAGGTTTCGCCTTTACGGACCTGCACCCGAAAGGACCATTTTTCACCTCGCACGTGATCGGTAAAGTCTCCTTTCAAACGGATTTTTACAGGAATTGTGTTATCGCGACCACGAATTTTAGCCTTAACGAATGAGTCTTCCGTCTGGACAATACGCCCTCGGATCAAGGCTTCATCGCGCTGCTCATAGATAGCGCGCATATCTCGAAACTTCACATCAAGAACAAGGTCTGGAATATCCCCATCAGAGCTCACGCTTGCTATGACATTGGGCCCTGCTTGCAAACTGGCGCTCAGCAGTCCTGGGCCATTATCAAATGCGGCATGCCCCCTTTCCCAAGGAAAGAGCAATATAGGGCCGTACTCGGCCTTTAGGTAATTGCTTGAAAAGAGCTTGGGATTGCCCAAACCTTCAATCAGGTAGGCGCAAACCAGCAGCACCGGCACGCCCAAAATAAGCAGCACAGATGGTTTGGGGAAACGCCGCTTACCTCTGGCCGGCTTGCCGCCTTTGAGCTGCATTAGACGCTTGGAAGATGATTCTGGTCGAGGAAGGTAATGCTGATGTCAGGGAATGCTTCGCGCAACGAGTCGACCAAGCCACTCAATGACTGGTCATCACGTAAATCGACAAGGTAGGTTGCTGATAACATCGCCTCACGAATATCATAGCGGCGTAAATCGCCTTTTGCAGCATGACTGACAATCACTTTATTTATTTCTTCAAGCTTACCTTTCTGCGTTGCTTGATCGCCTTCCCAATCCAGAGACAAGAATAGCTGACGGCCGGTATCACCTTGGCGAACCCATTTGAGACCCGCCATGGCACCGAGAATAAACAGGGTAGCGATTACCGTCGGTACAGTCTGAGATGCACCAAGGCCAAGGCCAACAGCAATAGAAATAAAGAGGTAGGCCAATTCTTCAGGCTCTTTAATCGGTGTACGGAAGCGCACGATAGAGAGTGCGCCAACCAAACCCAACGACAAGGCGAGAGACGATTTAACGACCATAATAATCAGCACAACCGTTAGTGAAACAAACGGAAATACCTGCGCAAACTCATCACGATTAGAAAGTGTTGAACCAAAACGTTTAAAGTGCCATCGGACGATCATCGAAAGAATAACGGCCACAATAAGATTGAGCAGTAACTCAGGGATGGATAGTGGGGCATCGGAGCCAAAGGCTGAAATTTCGTCAAGCATGAAAAATATCCTGCTTAGTGTTGTTTAAGAGTTAAACCGCGTGACCCAGTGTCAACGGAGTACACAACTTAACTTAAAAGCGGCGGAAATTTAACAAATTCGTCACAAAAATGGTGATTAATACCTCAGAATTGTGCTCCGACCAACCACCATGGGGCGACACAAGCCATCTAATTCATACTGACGCCCAGTAACTTGAGTGTTATTTTGAGCGTTATTTTCTCCACTCTTTAGGGTAAGCCGAGGTACTCTCGGCAATTCCGGCAGGAATCCACACGGTCAAACAATGAAAAAACTATTATTTTTAATGTGCTTGCTCAACGCGACCGCCTGTGTCGCCGATAAACAGAGTAACGCAGCTGATGAAATCGCAACTCCCGCAAACATCTTGTTCGACTACCCCACTGTAGTTCAACCAGGTCTGGTCAACTTGCTGGTTGAGATTCCCGCTGGAACACAGCAAAAGTGGGAGGCCATGAAGTCCGGTGATGGACTTAAGTGGGACAGAAAGAATGGTCAACTTCGGGTCATCAATTACCTACCCTACCCTGGCAATTACGGCATGATTCCTAGAACGCTGCTACCTCGTGAAGCCGGTGGTGATGGCGACCCGCTGGATGTCATCATGCTCGGTAGCTCAGTGCCACGTGCTACGGTGATAGCAGTTAAGCCCATTGCAGTGCTCCGACTCCTAGATAACGGCGAGCAAGACGATAAAATTCTTGCGGTTCCACTGGAGGGCGCCATGAGTGACCTAAGTTCGCTGGCTGAGCTCAACCAGCGATACGCTGGCGTTACACAAATTATCGAGCTCTGGTTTACCCACTACAAAGGTTCAGGCCGCATGGAATCGCAAGGTTATGCCGATAAAGATGCCGCCTGGGAAATGATCAATATCGCCAGCCGCGCCTTTGACGCCAAACACAGCGATTAAAGCTACACCTGAACATGCCCAATAAAAAAGCATTCGACTCATACCGCAAGCGGCCTATACGCAGCTTCGTCCAGCGGACAGGCCGCATGACCGAAGGGCAAAAGCGCGCCTTTGATTCTCTGTGGCAACAGTACGGCGTCAATTTTGAAGCCTTACCACTCGATCTCTCTTCAATCTTCAGTCGTGATGTTTATCGCACGTTGGAAATTGGCTTCGGCGCTGGCACATCATTTGTAGAAACCGCAAAAAAATACCCGAATCATGATTTTCTCGGCATCGAGGTGCATGAACCGGGCGTAGGACGCTGCATGCTAGAGGCTAGTCAGCAAGACCTTAGCAACATTAAACTTATTTGCCACGATGCTGTTGAGGTGTTGAGAGACCAACTGCCGGCAGACAGCTTCGATTGCATCAATTTGTTTTTCCCCGACCCGTGGCACAAAAAACGCCATCATAAACGCCGCATCGTCCAAGCGGAATTTGTTACGACACTAAGCAGCAAACTGCGTAGCGGCGGAATTTTTCATGTCGCAACGGACTGGCCAAATTATGCCGAACACATTCAGAACGTGTTTAATCAACAGCAGCAACTGCGCGAACATACAGGCGAAAACCCCTGGCGACCGGCAACACGATTTGAGAACCGTGGCGTCAAGCTTGGTCACAATATCTGGGAAAAAGTTTTCGTCAAGCAATAGCCCTGTACCCACCGGACCTTTAGGCGTATAAATATTTTACTGCTGATGCAGTCGCATCGCAGTGCGAAGAGAGCCCGCCAAGAGGCTCAATAGTATTGAGGTGCACCCCATGGGATAGCACTGCCTGAAGTTGGGAAATGGTATCGATGCAGCAACATAGGGTTATTGGAAGTTGTCGCGACTGACCGGGACGATGCAACCATCGAAATACAGCAGTACGATGGCACTATAGGCGAATTAGACTATCGAGCGTGGATCGCGGAAAAGGCCATCCCTACCGTGCCCCCCAATGACTGCCTTGGGTCGGTCGATATCAGTTACGAAGACAACCCTGATGCGCCCAATCGCATTACATTGACACTGAATGATTCGCTCAACTTGGTTGAACAACTGGATGACCCTTCAGAAGACTGGCTGAGCATAATAACTATCGAAACAAGCTAAAGCCGGCAGCTACAAATGGCGCGATGAACTCGGTGCCCGAACCCAGATAATACCGCTGTCCTCATGGCACCCAAGGCGTTGTAGAGACTTTCCCGGGCAGGGTCCTGCAACGCAGGCCCCCGTAGCCGGCTCAAATTTTGCGCCGTGCGATAGGCAACGGATATAAATCCCGTCAGGCGTCATAAAATCATTGGGGCCGTAGTTAAGAGCATGCCCTGCATGAGGGCATGAATTAACCCATGCGTAACAGCCGCCATCATGGCGAACAACAAAACCCTTCAGCGGCCAATCGCCACCGCCCAACTGAAACCCCAATGCCTTGCCTTCGGCCAGATCCGCACTCGCGCCTACGTCATAGGTCTTCAAGGCTTAGCGCCTGACGCACTGCGACGCACAACCCAGAACGACAAAAGAATTGCGGGTATACCCATGCAGGATGCATATACAAAGAATACCGTCCAGTCGGTTGCAGCAACAATCTGCCCAGAAAACCCACTCAGCAACTTGCCAAAAAAATTCATTATCGAAGAAAACAAGGCGTATTGCGTGGCAGTATAAGCGGCGCTTGTCAGGCCGGAAAGATAGGCGATGAAAACAGTACCCGTATAGCCGGCGGCAAAATTGTCCGCACTAATGGTAACCATCAAATAACTTACGTCAGGCTCTCCATGGATCGCCATGCCAGCAAAAAACAAATTGGTAATTGCCAGCATAAAGGCCCCCCAAATCAAAGGCCGGTTGATACCAAAATAAGCCACCGAGACACCACCGAGGGCAGCCCCTAGCATCGTGATGATAAAGCCGAATACTTTAGTGACAGTGGCAATTTCTGATAAGGAAAATCCGATATCAATATAGAACGGGTTCGCCATCACGCCCAAAACCAGGTCGCTAAAACGATACAAAGCAATAAAGGCAATAACCAGCAAGGCTGAGCGCCCCTGACGCACGAAAAACTCACGGAATGGTCCGATTACTGCATCGTCAAACCATTCAAGTGGGCCTGCTGCAGCAATTATCCGCAGTTGTTGCTTTGGCTCAGCGATAAACAACGTGGTCACAATGCCCACAGCCATTAGCACGGCCATGCTTTGATAGGCCAGCGCCCAACTTCCAAGATCCGCGATATACAACGCACCGGCAACAGCCACCAACATAGCAACACGATAGCCAAGTTGGTATGCCGCTGCCATTGCGCCCTGAACATACTGCTGTACCGCTTCGATACGATACGCATCGATGACAATATCCTGGGTGGCAGAGAAAAATGCTACCGCAACCGACAACAACGCTATTCGCGTAAGACCCTCTGCCGGATCAGATGAGGCCATTAAGTACAATGGCAGTGCAATGCCCAACTGAGACAGAAGCATCCAGCTGCGCCGACGACCCAGCAATCGACCCAGCACCGGAATGGGCAGCCGGTCAACAAGAGGCGCCCAGAGAAATTTAAGCGAATACAACAAGCCGACCCAGGCGAACATGCCAATGTCAGTCATGCTGGCACTGCTGCTGGCCAGCCACGCTGTTAAAGTCCCGGCAACTAAGGCAAATGGCAGCCCCGCCGAAAAGCCCAAAAACAACATAGCGGCAACTCTGGGGTTGCGATATACCGCCAGTGCCGCCAGCCAGCCTGGTTCTTGGTGAGGGAGCTGAGCGTTATCAGTCAATGCTGTAATCCATAATCAAAGGGGCGTGATCTGAGAAACGTTTATTCTTATATATTACAGCCCGTGTCGCCGCTCCCTTTAACTCGGGCGAAACGACCTGATAATCAATACGCCAACCAACATTGTTGTCCCAAGCACGCCCACGGTTTGACCACCATGTGTACTGATCGGCCTTTTGATTAAGCTCGCGGAATGCATCAACATAGCCCTCACGATCAAAAACATCGTCCAGCCAAGCTCGCTCTTCGGGCAGAAAGCCTGAGTTCTTGCGATTTCCCCGCCAGTTCTTTAAATCAATTTCTTTGTGCGCAATATTCCAGTCACCACAGATGATGTAACGGCGATCAGTCGCACGAATATCCTGCAAGTAGTGCATGAACTCGTCCAGATAACGAAATTTCGCTTGCTGTCGCTCTTCACTCGAAGACCCCGACGGCATATAGACAGAAATGACACTGAGGTCACCAAAACGCGCTTCAATGTGCCGACCTTCTGCATCAAACTCAGCAGACCCGAATCCATTGATAACATCGTCAGGTTCCTGTTTGGAATAGATCGCCACACCACTGTAGCCCTTCTTCTGAGCATCCTCATAGTAGCAATAGTGATTGCGCGGCCGAAACTCATCGGCATCAAGCTGGTGAGCCTGGGCCTTGGTCTCTTGAATACAGACGACATCGGCTTTCTGCCGCGGCAGCCAGCCAAAAAACCCCTTGCGTGCTGCTGCACGAATGCCATTGGCATTAAGACTAATAATTCGCATAGGTCTCCAATACAAGCAGAATAAAAGTAGCTGCGTTACTCTAACAGAAGCAGCAACAGCAACCGGCATGAAACAGACCAACCCTCAGCACAGGATTAAGACGCACAATAATGGATAACTACAAAGCAGAATTTATTGAACTCGCCATGGAAGTTGGCGTTCTCAAACTGGGCGAGTTTGAACTGAAATCCGGGCGCATTAGCCCTTACTTTTTCAACTCAGGCTTGTTTAATACGGGTTTAGCAGCGGCGAAACTTGGGCGATATTACGCCGCTGCTGCCGAAGCTGCAGACATCGATTTCGATATGTTGTTTGGCCCTGCCTACAAAGGTATTCCATTAGTAACCCTAGCTGCAGCTTCGTTAGCCGATGACTATGGTCGCGACATGCCCTTCTCGTTTAATCGCAAAGAAGCCAAAAGCCATGGTGAAGGTGGCACCATCGTGGGTGCCCCTCTCAATGGCAAAGTACTTATTGTTGATGATGTCATCACGGCCGGAACTGCAATACGCGAGTCTGCAGACATTATTCAGGCTGCAGAAGCCGAGCCAGCTGGAATATTGATCGCATTGGATCGTCAAGAACGCGGCACAGGGGCGTTATCCGCAGTACAAGAAGTGGAGCAAAGCCTCGGGGTAAAAGTATGCAGCATTATTCAGCTGGAAGACCTTATTCAGTGGCTGCAGCAGCAAGGCAATGACACCGAAATACTTGATTCTGTTAAAAACTACCGAAAAACCTATGGGATACAAACCCTTTAGTGTTTCCTCTCAGCAGATCAACCGTGCGAACCGGGTCACAATTAAGATGGATGAACAATGCGATAATAACGGTATTATTCGCTGACGGAATCAACTGATGCGCTGCCGATGAAAACTCTACCCCAAAAAACTCGCTTCAGCATGCTACTCCTAACCGGAATCGCTGTGCTTAGCATTCAGGGCACTTATGCAAAAAACGTCTACAAGTGGGTCGATGATGATGGGGTAACTCACTATGGCGACTCTATTCCACCAAAATACGCAACGCGCGAGCACAGCATTTTGAATGGGCAAGGGGTTGAAATAGAAGTTGTTGACGGCGCCCTCTCGAGCGAAGACCTGCAACAGCTCAAAGCTCAGGCCAAAGCCGCCGAAATAGCGCAGGAAGAGGAAGCTGCTGCTGCGATACGCGACCAAGTACTTTTAAGCACATACTTGTCGGTTGATGAAATCAAAGCGCTGCGTGACCGGCGATTAGAATTGGTTCAGGCTCAAGTTCAGGTCACAAAGCTCTACCTCAAGACCCTGCGCAACAAGCTTGAGACTCTCGAGGAAGAGGCTCAGCGCTATGGGCAGCAAAATATCGGTAAGAAAACTCAGCCTCTCGATGAAACTCTGGTACGAGAGCTTGCTGATACCATCGACTCAATTATTCTTTACGATAAAACGCTGAAAGACTTAGAAGCTGATCAACTGGCCCTTCAAAAAAAATTCGTCGGCGATATCAATCGCTTTTTAGAGCTCAAGCAACTGCCTGCTAGCCGCTAAGCTAGCCTTGACCCGTGTGACCGAAGCCCCCAGCCCCACGCTTGCTCTCAATAAAGTCATCCACCACTTGGAACTCCGGCTGTACAACCGGCACGATAACCAGCTGCGCCATACGTAAGCCGGGGTCAAGCACAAAGGGCTCCTGCCCCCGGTTCCAACACGAGACATACAGCTGACCCTGATAATCGGAATCAATAAGGCCCACTAGATTACCCAGCACAATACCGTGTTTATGCCCCAGACCCGAGCGCGGCAAGATAACCGCAGCCAGTGAAGGGTCTTCAATATATATCGCCATTCCCGTGGGAATTAATTCAGTTTGACCGGGCTTGATCTCCAATGGTTCATCGATACAAGCCCGCAAGTCCACGCCTGCAGAGCCCGCTGTAGCTGGCTCAGGCAGCGATATCGTGTCACCAATGCGGGGGTCCAGAATTTTTAATTGAATGGTTTTTTTAGACACAATAAAGGTTCCTTAAGCTGCTTAGTAAGCGACAGGGTTATGGCGAAGGTCGGCAGCAATGAATCGCCCACTGGTGCGGAAACGCTCTGCGACCACGGCAATAAGACGTCTGGACAAGTCTACCTTCGACATATTGGGTAAGGACACGCGCCCATCCGCCCACATTACAAGCGCAGCATTATCATCGCGATCGAACCCAGAATTATCACCCACCAGATTAGCAACAATCATATCGAGCTTTTTTCGATTTAGTTTCAGCATGGCATGCTCCTCGAGTTTCTCAGTTTCTGCCGCAAAGCCAACGGTAAACGGCGCAGAATCAAGTGCGGCTATCGCTGCGAGAAGGTCGGGTGACTTCGCCATTTCGAGAATAAATCTCTCATCATGCTTCTTAATTTTTTGACTGGGCACAGACTCAGGGCGATAGTCCGAAATTGCTGCAGCACCTACGTAAATATCTTTACCCGCAATGCTGTCCATCGCTGCGTCATACATTTCCAATGCAGTTTGAACATTCACCCGCTCGACTCCTGGCGGCGTTGGCAATGAAACGGGACCGGCAATTAGGGTGACATGGGCGCCGGCATCGGCAGCAGCCCGCGCCACAGCAAATCCCATCTTTCCCGAACTGCGGTTACTCACGAACCTTACTGGATCAATTGGCTCTCGCGTAGGCCCCGCAGTGACCATGATTTTTAGGCCGCGCAAAGCACCCGCTGCATCTGACAGGGTAAGCTGAGCGATAATCTCTGCCGGCTCCGTCATGCGTCCTGGGCCGACATCACCGCAGGCCTGATCGCCCACATCCGGCCCAATAAACCGAACGTTACGACGGCCAAGTGAATTGATATTAGCTTGGGTACTGTCGTTGCGGTACATAGCTTGGTTCATTGAGGGCGCGATCACGATCGGCGACTCTGTGGCAAGGCACAAGGTACTGAGAAGGCTGTCGGCATTGCCGTTGGCCAACTGGGCAATCACATTTGCCGTAGCTGGCGCAATAAGTACCATGTCTGCCCACTTGGCCAGCTCGATGTGACCCATAGCTGCTTCTGCCTGCTCGTCCCAAAGGTCGCCGCGCACCGGTTCCCCGGATACCGCCTGAAATACCGCGGGAGACACAAGCTTCCCTGCGCTCGCGGTTAAAACCACGCGCACATCGGCACCACGATCTTTCAGGCGCCTAACAAGGTCTGGGCTTTTATAGGCAGCAATACTGCCGCTCACACCAAGCAATATTTTTTTATTCTGCAAATCAATCATGGTGGGCTTCACATCGGTATAGGAAGGGCTTTTCAAAATTAGCGATACGCCCCAGATTCGAGACTGTATAACGACTCGGGGCCGGGAGCAAAATCCCTGCATGAGAACGACGAACAACATTGATACAAATACCCCGGCAGACCAATCAGGGTGCCTGTCGCCGGAGGAGCCTTTGAGCAGCGGTCATAGCGGTTCCATTGGCGGCAATCCCGCAAGTATTATGAACCCTAGCGCAGAGACCATGCCCGACATTGAACTCATGGCGCTCATTATTGATCAATCTAACCAGCCACAAGAAGCGCATGCCATGGCACATGAGCTGCTTTTGAGGTTTGGCTCTATCCGCGGGATTCTGAGTGCTCAGACCAATGATCTGCTGTCAATCCATGGCATGTGCCAGCGTCGGGCACGCATGATAAGCAGCTTAAGTGAGATCGGCGCTCGCTATCTGCAAGAGCGTATGCTGCCCGGCAGCAGCATCCAATCCCCCGGAGACAGCCAGCAATACCTGATAGCGAGGTTACGTGACCGGCCTCAGGAGGTTTTCTGTGCGCTATTTCTCGATAACCAGCACCGGGTGCTCTCATTCGAAGAGCTGTTCCAGGGCACTATCGATGCAACCACGGTCTATCCGCGGGAAATACTCCGCCGCGCGCTCACCCGCAATGCGGCAGCCGTAATTCTTGCACACAACCACCCGTCCGGTGTCGCCGAACCGAGTGCGGCCGACCAAAACATTACCCGCAGAGTGCGCGATGCGCTGGAGCTTATCGATGTGCGGCTGCTGGACCACTTTGTTGTGGGTGACGGCAGTTGCGTGTCACTGGCCGCGCGCGGCATGCTCTGATGTGGCCAATCAATACAACGCCATCAACCACTGAGCTGCGCATGAAGATCAATACTCATAGGTATTACTTGCCTCTGACACGCTAGACTGGTATAAAAGCCGGCTCGGATCGACCGCAGTTCTTCGGGTCGATTATAAACATATGATTTACCAGAGGTTGCTCATGTCACGGGTCTGTCAGGTCACCGGAAAACGTCCGATGTCCGGAAATAATGTGTCCCACGCCAACAATAGAACTCGGCGTCGGTTTTTGCCTAACGTGCATTCACGTAGGTTCTGGGTTGATAGCGAGCAGCGTTATGTCCGCTTGCGGGTATCCGGCAAAGGGCTGCGCATCATTGACAAGAAAGGTATTGATATCGTTCTTGCTGACCTGCGCAATCAGGGCCAAAAAGTCTAAACGACGACACCAGCGGAGAATCAGCTATGAGAGACAAAATCAAATTGGTGTCATCGGCCGGCACCGGACACTACTACACCACGACCAAGAACAAGCGTCTGCACCCTGAGAAAATGGAAACCAGAAAGTTTGATCCTGTCGTGCGTCAGCATGTGATGTACAAAGAAGCTAAGATCAAATAACACTATTTTGACTGGTCGAGTCCATGTAATCGAGACTTACCCCAGACCCGAGCAATAAAAAACCCGCTATAAAGCGGGTTTTTTATTGCTCTAAATTTTGCTCCCTAATTACTGATCAGGAATGCACCGGCACGGCAGGGATAACATACTCACGCAGTGTTTGAGAAAAATCTTCAAGGACCTTCACGCCGCTTGATTCCGCCTCAAGACACCACTCTTTCAAATGGGCTACCAAGCCATCGTTGCTTACATTGGCCTGATCCCATAGGGCCATCAAACGCTCCCGATATTCATGCACGGTCTTCAATGCCTGATTCTCAGCAAGCAATTCTCTTAAGCGCTGCTCACTAAAACTATCAAGAAGCACAGGATTGCTCACCAACAACTTACGCGCCTTCGGCATCAATCCATAGTTTGACGATGACTCGTACTTAAGCACAGGCAATGTCACACTCCGGGTATATGATCGCAATACGTTCATGCGGTTCATCAGTACCGCCTGAAGCGTCTCCAGATCAACCTGCCTTGGCGCTTCGGCAAGATGTGGTTTCGGCGAGGTCCGGAGCACCTTCACTAGCCCTAAATACCTCATCAGACAGATGTACATCCAGCCAATATCAAATTCCCACCATTGCACCGAAAACTTAGCGGACGTTGGAAATGCATGATGGTTGTTATGCAGCTCCTCACCGGCAATGAAAATTGCTAATGGCGTGAGGTTAGTTGCCGCATCATCACACTCGAAATTACGGTAGCCTTTGGCATGACCCAGGCCGTTGACAACACCGGCAGCCAGAACCGGAATAGTTAGCATCTGCAGAGCGTATACGATAATCCCCGGCACACCCAGTAACAGTATATAGGCCGCGAAAAGAAGCTTTAGGCCCAGATTCTCGTAGCGCATCAGGAAATGTTCAAGCGCATCGTCAGGACAGCCCCGACTGTACTTTGCAACGGTTTCGGGGTTCGAAGCTTCGAGCTTGTAAAGCTCGGCACCCTCTTGTAAAACCTTCTTTAATCCAAACACAACCGGACTATGGGGGTCACCCTCACGCTCACACATAGCATGATGCTTTCGGTGCACAGCAACCCACTCACGGGTGATCATTGCAGTAGTCAGCCAAAGCCAGATGCGAAAAAACACCCGCAAGGCAGGGTTCAGTACTATCGACTGATGCGCCTGATCTCGATGCAGATATAACGTTACGGCCGCCAGAGTCAGCTGCATAACAAAGACCGTAAAAATAACACCGCCCCAAAAGCTCAGGTTCAAAAAGCCATGCATGTGCTCAAAGATAAAATTCAACATTCGTTCATCAACCTTGGGTTCCATACCCTAAAGCAATAATACACTCTGTATTTTAATAGAATTTGGACTGCTATAGTCACCTTATGGTTCACTATCATCGGTCAATGCAGGTTTATCTCTGACCCTGTCTGCTCTGCAACCGCCAAAAAGGCCGTTATTCAATGCCCGAACTGCCCGAAGTCGAGACCACTCTGCGCGGCATATCGCCGACGCTGCTAAACCGCCGCATCCATAAGGTTGTTGTTCGCAATCGCAAGCTGCGCTGGCCAATTCCTCGCAACCTGGAAGACAAGCTCACAGGTCAAAGAGTCACCAGCATGCGTCGGCGCGGCAAGTACCTGCTCATCGGCACGGATAAAGGAACCGCTATGCTGCACCTCGGTATGTCAGGCAGTCTGCGCATTCTGGACAAAGGCATTCCGCCGGAAAAGCACGATCATGTCGATATTATCTTACAAAACGACAAGATAATTCGCTTTAACGACCCGAGACGATTTGGCTCACTGCTTTGGGCAGGAGCCAATCCAGACACACACCGCTTACTCAGCAATTTGGGCCCGGAGCCATTAGGCAGTGAGTTCGATGGCCATCACCTTTACCAAGCAGGCAAAGGGCGCAAAGTCTCAATCAAACAGCTCATTATGAACAGCAACGTCGTTGTTGGCGTCGGGAATATCTACGCCAATGAAAGTCTTTTTCGTGCCGGAATTCGACCAACGCGACAGGCAGGGCGGCTGAGTAAAAAGGGCTACGCCATGCTGGCCGGTAAAATTAAACGCGTACTCGACGAAGCCATATCTATGGGGGGCACAACACTCAAAGACTTTCACGCTGCAGACGGCAAGCCCGGGTATTTTTCCATTCGCTTAAATGTATATGGAAGAAAGGACGAGCCCTGCACGAAATGCGGTACTAAGATAAAGCATTTGGTGCAAGCGCAGCGGGCCAGCTATTACTGCCCAAACTGCCAGAGCTAGGCGCCTAAGCGTTCAATAAACCCGTGCCTCGCCCTCCCCTCGGGGATCTGTTGCGGCTTCGACGTCACCACTGAGATAATTCCAGGTCACCACGTTCATGTTCCCATAGGGACGACGGGACTCAGTCAAATCATGGCCTCGTGTAATCAGCTCCGCAACAACCTCGGAGCTCAGTGCCCCCGACTCATACACCACGGTATCCGGCAGATACTGCTGATGATAGCGTTTTAAATTGACCATTTCGCTCGCACTGGCTCCTTCTATCCAGGCCTGGGCAGCAAGCGCTACCTGCGTAATAATCCGGCTTCCGCCAGGCGAGCCTAAAATGGCAATACCATCGCTCGACTCAAGAAATGTCGGCGACATACTCGACAGCATTCGCCGATTTGGCGCAACAGAATTGGCGCCAGCTCCAACCAAGCCAAAACTGTTAGGCGCGCCGGGCTTAATCGAGAAATCATCCATCTCGTTGTTCAATATGACGCCAGTACCCGCGGGCATGAAGGCCGCTCCGTACCAAGTATTAATCGATTGAGTCGCCGCTACCCGGTTTCCTTCCGCATCAAGAATTGAAAAATGTGTGGTGTCGCTACCCTGGGAACCATCGGAAAAAACAGGGCGCAAACTTGCACTGGGTGTGGCCAGATCCATATCGATCGATGCGCGTAACTCTGCAGCGTAGCCATCACTCAGCAACCGCGTCAGCGGCATGACGATCTGATCCGGATCGCCGAGGTACTCGGCACGATCTCTATAGGCTCGGCGCATCGCTTCAATATTGATATGCGCCTGATCAGCAGAACTCAATGAGTCCAAATCGTAGCCGGCCAAAATATTAAACACAGTGGCCAGCACAACACCTCCGGAGGATGGCGGTGGCGCAGTAATAACCCGCATACCACGGTAATTAAATACCAATGGTGGACGCTCAACCACGCGATAGTTAGCAAGGTCAGGCGCTGTCCAGATGCCACCAGCCTCCTGCACGCCGGCAATCAGTAGCGCTGCTGTCTCTCCCAAGTAAAATCCATCAAAGCCCTGCGCTGCCAAACGCCTGAGCGTGCGCCCTAGATCCGGTTGGCGAATAATGTCGCCGGCTACTGGTAAGGTATTGTCAGGAATAAAGACCTCTTTAAACGCTGGGGATATATCATAGGCAGTGCGCCGAAACTTCAACCCCAGCAACATGCGCGGCGTAGCAATAAAACCGGCTTCCGCAAGCTCAATGGCCGGTGCCAACGATACACTCAGAGGTAACCGGCCATAGTTCTCGGAGATATGCACCAGCGCAGCAGGCAGGCCCGGTATCCCTGCTGCTAAAGGGCCAGTGTAAGTAGCCCGAGGCAATGGCTCGCCATCGCTATCTAGATACATGCCCGTTGTTGCAGCAGCCGGTGCTGTCTCGCGCGCATCAAGAAATATTTGGCGGCCGGTTGCTGCATCATGGAGAAGAAAAAAACCACCACCACCCAGACCGGATGATGCCGGTTCAACCACTGCCAGCGCCGCACTGACGGCTACTGCGGCATCAAATGCATTACCACCAGCGGCAAGAGTCATCTCGCCTGCCGCAGTCGCCAGAGGATCGGCACTGGCAATAGCCGCTTCGGCCGGCGGTTTTATAACATCTACTGCAGACGGGCTGCCACAGGCGGACAGGAAAAAGATCAGGCAAACTAAGCTAAAGGGGCGCGCACGAAACGTAACCCCATAGATTGAGCGCCACCGATTAATCACGCGCGGAAACGCTCCGTAAGAGCCAGCAATACAGCGGGGTGCACAAAGGCAGAGCAATCCCCGCGGTTCGCCGCGATGTCACGGATCAGGGTCGATGATACAAACGTGTTGGCTTCGTCAGGGGTTAAATAAACAGTTTCAATATCTGCATTAAGCTTGTGGTTCATTCCAGCAAGCTGTCGCTCATATTCAAAATCAGTCACTGAGCGCAGCCCGCGAACAATGCCGCGCAAATTTTGCTTCCGTGCAAATTCCACTGTAAGCCCGTCATAAGGCATCACTTCAACATTCGAATAATCTTTCAATACGGCTCCAGCGAACTGAAGTCGCTCGGCAAGAGTAAATAAAGGCTGTTTTGAGGTACTTTCCGCCACGCCGACGACAACCTTGTCAAACAAGCCCGCGGCACGACGCACAATCTCTTCATGCCCATTGGTAATCGGATCAAATGTTCCGGGGTACAACACAGCAACCACAGCAATCCTCCAGATGAAACTCAGATAAGCCAATAGAGCCTAAGAATATCACGCCTCCCGACGAGCCAGTGCATAACAAACCTGACCAGCAGTCTTGTTTTTAAGCAACGCCCAGTTCTCAGGCAAATCAGGAAACTCTGTGGTAGAGGCCATTTCAAGATAAACATGAGCGACTGGAGACAACCAAGAGCCCTGCTCCAGATACGAGCAAAGCTTAACAAGTTCCTGTTCGACAAAGGGCGGGTCAAGAAACACAACGTCATACTGCTGGGGAAACAAGCGATCCGGTGAGGCAAGGTAGCCTCGTGCATCTTCGTTCCGCACTGTAACTTCTTCAGCATCAAGTTCTGTAACCAGCGCTTGCAGATGCTGCGCGGTACCGCGCGACCTCTCAACCAGCACCACGCTAGCCGCGCCGCGCGAAGCCGATTCAAAACCCAACGCACCACTGCCAGCGAATAAATCCAGCACATTCGCGCCACGCAAATGAGGATCAAGCCAATTAAATACCGTTTCGCGCACGCGGTCGGCAGTCGGTCGGATGCCGGCGTTAGCCAAAGGCAGCCTCCGGCCACGCCATTTTCCGCCGATCATCCGAACTTTACCTGCTGCAAAGTGCTTCGCCATATCGGTAAGTGTTTCGAAAGACTGCTGCAGTTACAAGGTCTAATTCGTTACCATACGAACCCATGACTAGCAGAGACAAAAATGCGCCTAAGCGCGAGGGCTTTTTTCGTCGCCTAAAAAAGCGCTTGAGCACAAATGAGCCTGAGGAGAGCCAAAATCAATTCGGCAAAGATCGCAACCTAAGCCTTGGGTTGGAGTCGCTCAGCTGGTTAAACGGTCGCAAGCTCGACGCCGAACTTGCCGAAGAACTCGAGGACCAATTACTTCTAGCCGATGTCGGTGTCGAAACCACCAATAAAATACTCAGAGAACTCGAGACCCGACTGCGATATTCTGATTCGGTGGCCATGGCGCTGCGCGCAACACTTAATGATATTATCGCTCCGCGCTCGCAGGAGCTGCAGATCGACAAATCCGTTAATCCGTACGTTATTCTCATGGTCGGGGTTAATGGCTCTGGCAAAACCACCACCATAGGCAAGCTCGCAAGACACTTTAAGCAGCAGGGGCTATCGGTAATGCTGGCGGCCGGTGATACTTTTCGTGCTGCTGCTGTTGAGCAATTGCAGGCCTGGGGTGAACGCAACGACGTGCCGGTAATAGCCCAAGGTACGGGCGCCGATCCGGCTGCTGTTATTTTTGATGCTATTGAAGCCGCAAGGTCCCGAAATATTGATGTGTTACTAGCCGATACAGCAGGCCGTCTACAGAATCAGGAATCACTGATGAGGGAGCTGCAGAAAATCGTTCGGGTTGTTGGCAAAACAGACAGCTCCGCGCCTCATGAAACTATGCTCGTGCTCGATGCGAGCCTTGGACAGAACGCATTAACTCAAGCTATACAATTTCACAAAGTCATTGGTTTAACAGGCATAACCATGACTAAGCTCGATGGAGGCGCCAAAGGAGGCACCTTGGTTGCTCTGGCAAACCAGCTGGATGTGGCCTTTCGTTTTATTGGCACGGGGGAAAATGCCGACAATCTGGAAAAATTCGATGTGGATGGCTTTATCAATACTCTATTGACCATCGATAGCTCAATGACTGATGCGCCACCAGACAACAATTAGTGTTTAAGGTTAAATGGCCGCACAATAGATTGTGGTTTTTTATTGCCACACGCTCTGACAACCGGGGAACCCATGAGGCATAACATAGAGTGATTCGTTTCGACCATATGACCAAGCGCTATGAAGGTGGTCGTGATGCGCTTCGGAATATCAGTTTCGAAGTTCCCAAAGGGGAGCTCGTTTTCCTTACCGGCCCATCAGGTGCAGGTAAAAGCACTTTGCTAAAACTGCTCGCATGCATTGAGCGCCCCACGCGAGGCCAGGTCTTCGTAAACGATCGCAACATTGGGCGACTGCCTAATCGCCAGATTCCGCGTTATCGCCAGCAAATAGGTCTGGTATTTCAGGACAACAAGCTTCTGCAGGATCGCAGCGCCTTCGATAATGTCGCACTGCCATTAATAATCACCGGGATGCACCAACGCGAAGTTGGCAGGCGTGTGCGCGCCGCACTGGATCAAGTGGGCCTGCTGAAAAAAGAAAAAAGTGCGCCAAGAACATTGTCTCTGGGAGAGCAGCAGCGCGTTGGCATTGCCCGTGCCGTGGTTTCCCGCCCCGGCTTATTGGTGGCTGACGAGCCAACTGGCAATCTTGACCCTGAACTGTCACTCGACATTATGCGTCTGTTCAAGCGCTTTAATGACATCGGGGTAACTATGGTTATTGCCACACATGATCTGAACCTGCTGAATCAGCTTGGCGGTAAACGACTGGTGCTCAAAGATGGCGAAATTGATGAGCACACTCTGCCGGAGTTCAAACGTTGATCTACAAACTTCGTCATTACTTTGGCTTGCATCGCCAAAATGCTATCGATGCCTTCGATGACCTAATACAAAAACCACTGGCGAGTATGCTCACTATTGCCGTCATCGGTATCGCTTTAGCGTTGCCCGCCGCCCTTAATCTGTTGGTGCAAAATGGTCGGTCGGTTGCCGATAGCTTTGACGGCATAAGGGATTTTTCGGTATACCTTAAACCCAGCACAAGCCTTGCCGATGCGGGCAAGCTGGCGGAAAGCCTCAGGCTCAGATCAAGCATTAAAACAGTGCGAATAATTAGTGCTGACGATGCGCTCAAAGACTTTCAAGAAACCTCAGGGTATAGCGAGGCACTGAGTACGCTCGGTACAAACCCGTTACCTCATACGCTCGTCGTGCGGCCTACTGAGGCTGCTGATGCTGCCAGATTGACGACGCTGGCTGCGGAGCTAAGCAGCAAAAATAATGTCGATCAGGTTCGTATCGACACCGACTGGGTTAAACGACTTAGTGCTATTTTAGATCTCCTCAGACGCAGCGTAGCCATCGCTGGCGTCTTGCTCATTGCCGCTGTAATTATAATCGTCGGTAATACTATCCGACTGGATATTCAGAGTCGGCGTGACGAAATTGAAGTGCTCAAGTTATTGGGGGCAAGTGATGGTTTTGTGCGTCGCCCGTTTCTTTATGTCGGCGTTTGGTACGGTCTGGTTGGGGGTCTGTTCGGGATTGTTCTGCTGGTGATTAGCGCGTTAATTCTAGCGGAGCCAATTGAGCGACTCACCGGTTTGTACCAAGCGAACTTTGCCCTTCAAGGCCTCAATTTTACCAGTATTGGTGCAATCCTTTTGGGCGGATTCCTGTCCGGCTGGATTGGCGCCTGGACCGCTGTGTCCCGGCATATCGCTTCCATACAGCCCGAGTAACTCATTGTTAAAAAAGAAGATTAAAGGGGTTTTCTGAGGGAACCCTGAGCGCTCTTAGCACTCTAAGGGTGAGAGTGCTAGACTACGCAACCGCTGCAGCAGAGCTGCACGGAAAATGGAGGAACTGATTGATGACAACAGCACTAGCAAACAGTCCCATGAGCAGCATTCTGGCCGGCCCGGTTGGTAGCCTTGATAGCTATATTCATGCGGCGAATAACGTTCCCGTATTGTCGGCAGAACGTGAACACGAGTTAGCGACACAGCTGCATGAACATGCAGATATGAGTGCTGCGCGTGAAATGGTTTTATCGCAGCTCCGTTTCGTGGTTCATATTGCTCGCGGCTATAACGGTTATGGCCTACCGATGGCTGATCTTATTCAGGAAGGCAACGTGGGTTTGATGAAAGCCGTCAAGCGGTTTAACCCCGAAGTCGGCGTAAGACTGGTGACCTATGCCGTTCATTGGATACGTGCAGAAATCCATGAGTATGTATTGCGAAATTGGCGCATGGTCAAAGTTGCAACTACCAAGGCGCAACGTAAATTGTTCTTCAACCTGCGTAAGAAGAAAAAACATCTGGGCTGGTTGTCGGCAGATGAAACCGTAGCAATTGCTAATGACCTAGGGGTAAGCGCTAAAGACGTCACGGAGATGGAGAAACGCCTAGGCGCTTCTGATCTCACCTATGATGCACCCACTGATGGCGATGACGATGTCAGCTATGCACCGGTGCATTATCTGCCAAAAACCAATGCCGACCCGGCGGAGCTGATAGAACGCGAAGATCATAACGATGATCAAAGCAGCCGCTTAGAACTTGCTCTGGAACAACTCGACACACGCAGTCGTGAGATCCTGCAAGCACGCTGGCTGAATGATGCAAAGCTCACGCTGCATGAGCTGGCAACGCAGTATTCGGTATCCGCAGAGCGCATTCGGCAAATCGAGGCTGCTGCTATCAAAAAGTTACAGATCGCAATGGGCTAGCCAACCGAATACCCTTGCTTAAAGCCCCGCATTGCGGGGCTTTTTTAATACTCTGGTCGAAGTCCAATCAACGGAACCCCACCGGTAAATGCAAATAGGCCATAACGCTTACAGTGACCGTGCAATCTGGCGTATTGCTACGCCCATGATGCTGTCCGGAGTCTCTGTGCCGCTGTTGGGCTTCGTTGATACGGCGGTAATGGGCCACCTAGGTGATGCCTATTGGATGGGAGCCGTTGCTGCTGGCGCAACTATTTTTACCGTGCTGTTCATGGGAATGAACTTTCTCCGCATGGGCACTACCGGGCTTGCTGCACAAGCGTTAGGTGCGGGTAAGGCCGGTCTCGCACGAACTGTTCTGGCGCAAAGCTCTATCATTGCGCTCGCCATTTCGGTATTACTCATTCTCTTACAAGTGCCGCTGCTCAATATCTCACTGCAGTTAATTGCAGCACCACCGGATGTTGAGATCGCGACCCGTGAGTATTTCAGCATCCGTATTTGGGCCGCACCGGCAA
This sequence comes from Gammaproteobacteria bacterium, assembly GCA_029245525.1. GTDB lineage: Bacteria > Pseudomonadota > Gammaproteobacteria > Steroidobacterales > JABIQA01. The sequence goes on from JAQWPD010000101.1 coordinate 96,052, forward strand.
CGCTTATAAATTACGCCCTGGTCGGTTGGTTCCTCGGCATGCAGAATGCCCGCACACCACTCGCTATTATATTGCTGATAAATTCGCTAAATATCACTCTGGACCTGTTGCTGGTGCCTGTCTCCGGATGGCAGATTGCGGGCGTTGCTTGGGCCAGCGTTATTGCGGAATACGCGGGCACAGCCCTCGCCATTGTGCTGCTGCAGCGGGAACTCGCAGAACATAAGGGGCGTATTAACCTGCGTGAATTGTGTCAATTAAGTCGATATCGACGCCTGTTCTCCATTAATGCCAATCTCTTTTTTCGCACGATTACTTTGATGCTTATACTCGCGTTTATTACCGCGCAAGGCGCTCGCTACGGTGCGCTTATTTTAGCTGCAAATGCAGTGCTCCTAAATCTCCAGTTATTGTTATCTTACGCTCTGGATGGTCTCGCTCATGCTGCTGAAGCTTTAAGTGGTAAAGCTTTTGGCAGCCACGATCGAACAGCGCTTCGCTGGGTAGTGAAGCGATGCTTGTATTGGTCGGTATTTATTGCTGCGATATTTTGTGGAGTCTACGCGTTGCTTGGCGAAGCCATTGTTGGAGTCATCACCAATATTCACGAGGTGCGACTGACGGCAGCAGAGTACCTTCCATGGATTATTATTTCGCCGCTGATCTCTGTCTGGTGCTTTCTGTACGATGGCATTTTTGTAGGTCTAACCCGATCCAGAGAAATGCTCATAGTGATGGCAGGCTCTGCTCTGCTGGTATTTCTACCCGTGTGGTATCTCAGCACAAACCTCGGAAATAATGGACTTTGGCTGGCATTCACTTGCTTCATGGCCGCACGGGGCATGGGCATGCATCTCTGCGCCAAGCGGATACTCGCAGTGGCTGAGGTCAGGTAAGCACAGCGACTGCTTTGATCTGAGCAAAGACACTATCGCCAACCCTCAAATTCAGTCGTTTCAATGAACTCATACTGATACAGCTAAGCAATATTGTTTCACCCATGACCAATCGCAAAATTACCTGGCCACATGTACTGTGTGAAATTGCATCGATACGCGTCGGTAGGATATTAATAATGCTGCTGTCGTCTGCTTTGGTCAATGCAACACTGATATCATGCGCAGCGATCTGTAGCCTTAATTTCTCGCCAACGACTAAGCGGTCATGCTTAATGAGCAAGTCGCCGCCCGGCGCCGTAACTCGAGCAAGACCAACAACGGCATCTGTTTCTGCAACCCTCACGTCAATAACAACTAGGGCCTGATCACCACCAACAAGCCCGGTACTGTTTTCGGGGTCAGTTAAAACATCCACGATGGGACCGTTGGCAACTATACGACCAGCATCCAATAACAACAAATGATCGGCAATTCGGGTTACTTCAGAAATAGCATGGCTAACGTAAAGCCCTGGAACCTGAAGTTCACGATGCACACGCTCGAGGTATGGCAATAGCTCGGCTTTGCGCCTTTCATCAAGTGCCGATAATGGCTCATCAAATAACAACAACTCCGGCGCCGATGCTAACGCTCGAGCAATAGCAACCCGCTGCTGCTCGCCACCTGATAATGTCGCCGGCGATCTGTCCAATAAAGACTCAAGCCCAAGCAAACTGATGGCCGCATCGAGTGCAAAGCTCTGCTCTGTGGCACCTCGGAAACGCAAGCCGAAACAGAGATTTTCATTTACCGTGAGGTGTGGAAACAAATTCGGCTGCTGAAACACAAAGCCCACGCGGCGTTGATGCACCGGGCGGGCGTATGACCCCTCCTGCCAACAGGTAGCACCTATATGAATGCTGCCTTGCGCCCGAGGCTCCAAGCCTGCGATAGCCCGGAGCAAGGTGGTTTTGCCACTGCCTGAATACCCCAGCACCCCAGTAATACCCGACGCTGGAATCTCGAACAGGGCATGCAGCGCAAAGTCCTGACGTGAAAACTGCAGATCGACGCGGATGCTGCTCACGCGCCCACCACCCGCGCACGACGATTCAGCCCGTAAACCAACGCCAGAAGTCCGAAAGAAAGCAGCAATAGCAGCACAGCCAGCTCATGGGCAGCCACATAATCTAAGCCCTCGACACGCTCGTAAATCGCTATTGATGCAACCCGAGTTTCGCCAGGAATATTGCCACCAATCATTAGAACTACGCCAAACTCACCCATCGTATGAGCAAACCCCAGCACCGCCGCGGTCAGAAAGCCAGGACGGGCCATGGGCACCACCACACTAAAGAATGCCTGCAAAGGCGTTGCACCCAATGTTGCTGCGGCCTCTAATGGTGGAGTGCCAACTGCCACAAACGCATCGCGTAACGGTTGCACCACAAACGGTAAGGAGTAGATAACTGAGCCGATCACCAGGCCGGTGAACGTAAAAGCCAATGTGGGCAACCCCATAAGGCCACCAGACCCGAAAGCAAGCAAGAGATAAAAGCCCAGCACTGTGGGCGGAAGTACCAGAGGGAGAGCAACTGCAGCATCCACAAGGAAGCGATAACGCCACCGACTGCGGGCTAGCCACCATGCCAGTGGAGTGCCCAGCACTAACAATACGAGGGTACTGACCAGAGCCAGTTTAAGCGTTAATAATACGGCATTAAAATCTGTAAGCATCATGGTAAATGATACCCGTAGCTCGTAATCACTGCCGCACCCGATTCCCCCACAATAAACTGGGCAAAATCTCGGGCAGCTGGCGAGTCCTGAAGAATTGCCGCCTGCTGGACGATGGGCTCATGCATCCAATCAGGGACCAGCCAAACAAAAGCAAATGACAGCTTTGGCATAGATAAATACGATGCTGCTACAAAGCCGAAACGGGCGTTGCGACTCGCTACAAACTGAAGAGCCTGACTGGCATTTTCGCCGATAACCAACCGCGGTTGCAATTGCGCCCACAAGCCTGCCTGCTGCAAAGTCTGCTGAGTGGCACGCCCATATGGTGCAAGCATCGGGTTGGCTATTGCAATGCGACCCGCGCGTTGAGCGAGAACCCCAAGCTTAGCCTCGGTGTCATTCTCTCTCTCCATCGACACCAGCGCTAAGCGACCAATCGCATAGGTAAATCGTGTCCCAGGAATAACTAATTCCTGCTGCTCAAGCAAATAAACTGTATTACTGTCGGCCGAGAACAACATGTCGAATGGGGCGCCATTCTGAAGTTGCGCATAATGCTTGCCACTCGATCCTATGCTGAGCTTAATGGTGTTGTCGCTCTGCTGCTCATAGGCCGAAACAATCTGCTGCATTGGGAGATAAAAGTTGCTCGCCACGGCAACACGTAACTCTGCAGCATCCGCTTGCCCAACGCAGAGCACCAGAATATAAAATAAAAAATTGTAAGCAGGAAACGGCATTAACGAATCGTACTCTGGAGAGCAATGAGTTTCACCTCTCGCCCAGTCAACACAAAATTCATGCAAAAAAAAGCGGAGCCATTAGGCTCCGCTTTTCATTAACTAATGCTTAGCAAAAGTTCTTATAAAGGCTTGATGTTCTCAGCCTGAGGACCTTTTTGACCCGCAGTTACTGTGAATTCAACCTTCTGACCTTCAACCAAAGATTTAAAGCCATCGCCACCAATCGCACTGAAGTGAGCAAACACATCAGGACCTGATTCTTGTTCGATGAAGCCGTAGCCTTTAGCGTCGTTAAACCATTTAACGGTACCGGTAGTAGTAGACATATTTTCTATCCTGTTTAAACGAAGTAATTTGCCCCAAATGAGGCGTCGTGCTGGAAGTACAGATTACTTATGGATAACAGAACGAATGGCTAAGCCGGATCGAAATGGTGCATAAAAATCAGTTCGCACTTTCAAGCTGGGCAAATTATATAAAGTAACCAGCCACAGTCAAACTTAATGGCACTCTCTGCAGCCTAGGCAAGGGGGGCCTTACACCAACTATTCAGGTCCGCGACAAGGCTTGTTGTCGAAAATGATGGCTGCAATAACCCCTGTCATTACCGTGAATAAGCCTGCCAGCATGCGCATCTGCTGACTTCGAGTGGCTCAGACTGCTTAATCACAAAGGCATATCAGGCACAACAAAAACGGCTAAAGTCTGAGACTTGGTGCAAAAGCTGTTATTGCAAAACTGCAGCTTAATACCGCGTTCAAGAGCTTGCTTGCGCGGAAAAATGGCCTAATCTGCTCGATTGCTAACTTAGTACGCAACAACACATTTGTCAGAAAGGCCCTTTCGGAGCGGGATATTTCAGAGCAATCTGAATATTAACTCTCGGAATATCATACGGGTGGACGACTGAAAGACAATAAAAAAACCCCGAGGACATCAGTCGCACGAGGTCTTAGATCGGACTGTGGATTGCTCAACTAACCCGTCGCAGTGCCCTGAGTAATGCCCGGTGCTGGCAACGTACTCCGGCCTTCCAAATAGGCATCAATCGATCGCGAGGCTCCGCGACCTTCATTGATACCCCAAACCACCAGAGACTGACCACGACGACAGTCGCCTGCAACAAATAGCCCGGCAACATTAGTGGTGAAATCACCATGAGCTGCCGCATAGTTACTGCGCGGATCGCGCTCTATACCTAGTGCGTCAGCCACTGGGCTCTCAGGGCCTAAAAAGCCCATAGCCAGCAACACGAGATCACATTCATGGCGCTCTTCAGAGCCCGGAATCTCTCTCATCTGCATGCGGTCATTATCATCTTTCGCCCACTCAACACGGATAGTGTGCAGCGCCGTAACATTGCCCCTGCCATCATCTTCGAATCGTTTTGACAAAATGGTGTAAGAACGCGGATCAACACCAAACTTAGCAATAGACTCTTCATGACCGTAGTCGATACGCTGAATAAGCGGCCATAACGGCCAGGGGTTGCTGTCAGCGCGCTCTACCGGCGATTGAGACATTAACTCCAGGTTCATCATGCCGGCACAGCCATGGCGTAACGATGTAGCAATGCAGTCAGTGCCAGTATCGCCGCCACCAATGACAATAACCTTCTTGCCTGCAGCGCTAATATAGTCACCGTCTTGCAGTTCGCTGTCGAGCAGGCTCTTCGTATTCTTAGTCAAGAACTCCATGGCGAAATGAACGCCGTTTAACTGGCGGCCCTCAATAGGTAAGTCACGCGGAACAGTTGCGCCGGTCGCCAACAACACCGCATCATTGTTTTTCTGCAGCTCTGTGGCATCCAGATCAACGCCCACTTCTACACCCGTCACAAACTCAACGCCCGCTGTAGCCAGCAAATCAACGCGACGCTGAACTACGCTCTTGTCGAGCTTCATATTGGGAATGCCGTACATCAGTAAGCCACCAATACGATCAGCCCGCTCATAGACTGTTACCTGATGACCTGCCTTGTTCAGCTGATCAGCGGCTGCCATGCCGGCTGGACCTGAGCCAACAATCGCTACCGTTTTACCTGTGCGTTCGGCCGGTTGAACCGCCGATACCCAGCCTTCTTCAAAACCACGATCGATAATCGCATTTTCAATATTCTTGATTGTTACAGCGGGGTTATTAATGCCCAGAACACAGGAGCCCTCACAAGGCGCCGGACATACCCGCCCGGTGAACTCAGGAAAATTATTGGTCTTATGCAGCCGGTCAAGGGCTTCTTCCCAACGACCTTTGTAAACCAGATCGTTCCACTCAGGAATAAGGTTATCAATAGGGCAGCCGCTATCCGACATGCAGAATGGAACGCCGCAATCCATACAGCGAGCACCCTGACGCTGCAAATGACTCTCTGTGGCGGGTGTATAAACCTCGCCGTAGTCTTTTAACCGATCGTTCGCATCACGCCAGGGCACCTTCTTGCGTGGATACTCCATAAATCCGGTTGGCTTACCCATTGACACCCTCCTTCGATGAAAACGCATTGCTTTGGTCTTCGTGAATCGTTGCTTCCATTTCTTCGTCGTGTCGCTTGCGCTCCTGCAAAACCCGCTTGTAATCAGTAGGCATAACCTTCACGAATTGACTCAAAATTTCAGGCCAACCATCAAGCAGCTTACCCGCAACAGCAGAGCCAGTGTATTTATCATGCAATTCCACAAGTTCACGCAACTCAGCAATATCATCTTCATCGTCAACCGTGTCCAGCTCTACCATGCCCATATTGCACTTCGCCGCGAAGTCACCGGCTTGATCCCAGATATACGCTACGCCGCCTGACATACCAGCCGCAAAGTTAATTCCGGTTGAGCCAAGAACAACCGCCACGCCGCCTGTCATGTATTCGCAACCATGGTCGCCAACACCTTCAACCACCGTCTTTGCACCACTATTGCGCACGCAGAAACGCTCAGCAGCTTTGCCCCGGAAGAAAGCACGACCGCCGGTAGCGCCATACAGAGCTACATTACCGATCAGCACATTGTCTTCAGCGACAAATGAACTTTGTTTCGGCGGATAGATAACGACACGCCCGCCTGACAATCCTTTACCCACATAATCATTACTGTCGCCTTCCAGCTCCAGAGTAATGCCTCGGGCAAGGAAAGCACCAAAGCTTTGGCCGGCAGAACCCGTGAAGCGAATATGAATTGTATCGACCGGCAAACCTTTTTCGCCCCAACGGTTCACTACCGTATTAGTTAGCATGGTACCAACAGTCCGGTTGGTGTTTACGATGGGCACTTCTAAGTCCACCCTTGTGCCGTTTTCAATAGCATCTTTTGCCATGACAATTAAACGTTTATCGAGGGCCAACTCAAGATCATGATCCTGCGAAATAGTCTGCCGGACTTGCGTATTCGGGTGCAGCTTTTGAGCTGGTTCGAGAATCGGCGAAAGGTCGAGCCCATCGGACTTCCAATGGTTAATGGCATCCCTAGCCTCTAACAGGTCAACACGACCAATAAGGTCATTCATACGGCGGATACCCAGCCCGGCCATAATTTCACGAGCTTCTTCAGCAACCATAAACAGGTAGTTCACGATATGTTCAGGGGCTCCGGCAAACTTCTTACGCAGCACCTTATCCTGGGTCGCAATACCTACTGGACAGGTATTCAAGTGACATTTACGCATCATGATGCAGCCCATAGCAATCAGCGGTGCTGTCGAGAAACCCATTTCTTCTGCTCCGAGCGCCGCTGCAATAACCACGTCGCGACCGGTCTTTAAGCCGCCATCGGTTTGCAAGGTTACGCGACTGCGAAGGTCGTTAAGAACCAGTGTCTGATGCGTTTCCGCCAGGCCCAACTCCCATGGCAAACCCGCATGCTTTACAGAGGTAAGTGGTGATGCGCCTGTACCACCCGTATCACCCGAAATCAGAATGTGATCTGAATGAGCCTTAGCTACACCAGCCGCAATGGTGCCCACACCAACTTCGGAGACCAGCTTCACGCTAATGCGCGCTTTTGGATTTGCGTTCTTCAGATCGTAAATAAGCTGCGCAAGGTCCTCAATTGAATAGATGTCGTGATGCGGAGGTGGTGAGATTAAACCCACACCCGGGGTCGAGTAACGCAACCTGGCGATGTTGTCATCAACCTTACGGCCAGGCAGCTCGCCGCCTTCTCCGGGCTTAGCACCCTGCGCCATTTTAATTTGCAGTTCGTCGGCATTCGCCAGATACCAGGCCGTAACACCAAAGCGGCCGGAAGCAATCTGCTTAATTGCCGAACGCTTAGAGTCGCCATTGGGCAACGGCGTAAATCGCGCAGGATCTTCGCCGCCTTCCCCTGTATTGGACTTGCCTCCAATACGATTCAGCGCAACTGCCAGCGTCTCATGAGACTCCGGAGAAATTGAGCCAAAGCTCATTGCGCCGGTACAGAAGCGCTTAACAATTTCACCAGCAGACTCAACTTTATCCAACGGTATAGACTTGGCAGACTTAAAGCGCAACAAACCACGCAAGGTACAATTCTCACGAGCATCGTCGTTCAACTTGTTCGCAAAAGCCTTGTACGCATCTTTGTTATTAGTCCGGGCTGCTGATTGCAAATTTGCAATATTATTTGGTGTCCATGCATGACGTTCGCCAGCACTGCGCCAATGGAAATCACCGGGATTCGGCAACGCAGGCAGCCTGTCTTCGGTGCGCGCCGGATACGCTAAATTGTGGCGACGCATAGACTCTTGTTCGAGCACGTCAAAACTTACGCCCTGCAAACGGCTTGCGGTACCCGAGAAACAGCGATTAATCACCTCGTCACGAAGACCCAGCGCTTCAAAGATTTGAGCGCCTTTATATGATTGCAAAGTGGAAATGCCCATACGTGCCATAACCTTCAACATGCCTTTCGCAACCGCACGCCTATAGCCCACAACAACCTCATCATCGTTCGAGTAAACGGTGGCATCGATCAGACCATCGCGGCGGGCCTGCCATAAAGCTTCAAAAGCGAGGTACGGATTAATGGCATCTGCACCATAGCCAACCAGTAAGCAATGATGATGAACTTCGCGCGCCTCAGCAGTCTCAAGCACAATCGCAATGCGGCTGCGCTTTGCTGTGGCAACCAAGTGGTGATGCACGGCACCGGTCGCCAACAATGCACTGACGGCAAGACGATCGGCACCTGCTGCGCGGTCAGACAAAAGCACTACGCTAAAACCTTCATCAATGGCGGCTTCAGCTTCAGCGCAAATGCGTTCGATTGTTGCTACCAAGCCGCCCGGTGCTTCAGCAAGCGAATAGGTGATATCAACAGTGCGCGACGTCCAGCCTCGATAGCTTATTTGTTTCAACGCCTCCAGACCCTCATTCGAGAGAATAGGATGACGAATACGCAGGCGCGCACAATTGGTCTCTTCCGTCTGAAGCAGGTTGGCCTCAGGACCAATATGGCACTCAAGCGACATAATGATTTCTTCGCGAATCGAATCAATCGGCGGATTTGTTACCTGAGCAAACATCTGCTTAAAGTAGTCATAAATCATGCGCGGCTTGTCAGATAAGCACGCTAAAGCTGAGTCATTGCCCATTGAGCCTACTGGGTCACGCAGGTCGCGAATCAATGGCAGCAGCATAAACTGCATAGTTTCCGTGGTGTAGCCGAACGACTGCATCCGCGGCAACAGTGTATCGCTATCGAGATGCTGAGCTTTAGGCTTGGGTAGATTTTTCAGCGAAAGACGACTGTTCTGCACCCACTCTGCATAAGGTTTTCTAGTGGCAAAATCGGCTTTAATCTCAGCATCCGGAATCAGGGTTCCGTTCTCAAAATCAATGAGGAACATACGTCCCGGTTCGAGTCGGCCTTTTAGCTTGACATTCGACGGGGCAATATCGACCACACCCACTTCACTGGCCATGATGACGCGATCATCATGAGTCAGATAGTAGCGGCTAGGGCGCAAACCATTGCGATCAAGAACTGCACCGATATAACGTCCGTCAGTAAAAGCAACAGAAGCCGGCCCATCCCACGGCTCCATCAGGCAGGAATTGTATTCGTAGAATGCACGGCGCTCGGCATCCATTTGTTTATTCTTCTGCCACGCCTCAGGCACCATCATCATAATGGCTTCCTGCAGCGTACGACCGTTCATCAACAAGAACTCGAGTACGTTATCAAACGCACCAGAATCCGAAACATCAGGCTCTACAACCGGAAATAGGTCGGTAAGGCTTTCACCAAAAAATTCACTCTTAGCAATGCCTTCACGGGCACGCATCCAGTTAGCATTGCCGCGAAGCGTATTAATTTCACCGTTATGCGCCATAAACCGACAGGGCTGGGCTCGGTCCCAGCTTGGGAAGGTATTGGTCGAGAACCGCGAATGCACCATCGCCAAATGCGTTGTGTAGTCCGTCTGCGACAGATCAGGATAAAACGGCTTTACCTGATCAGGCGCAAACATACCCTTATAAATAATAACTTTTGTCGACAGACTGCAAACATAAAAGGTCTTTGCCTCCTGCATACTACTGGAGCGCAAATGATGACTGGCTTTTTTACGAATTAAATACAGCTTGCGCTCAAATTCGTCGCCCTCTATACCGCTTGAGGCAATAATAAGTTGCTCAATTTTCGGCTGCGCTGCACGCGCAGTTGGGCCTATATCAGCAGCATCCGGATCAACCGGAACATCCCGCCAACCCACCAGAATCTGGCCTTCTAAGGCGCACAGCTCTGCAACCAGATCCTTACAAATTGTGCGCTCGGCTGCATCCACCGGCAAAAAGACATTGCCTGCAGCAAACTTTCCGGGAGCCGGAAGATCAGCCTGCAGGTCTTCTTTTGCTACTCGAGCAAGGAATTCATGCGGGAGAGCGGTAAGTATGCCTGCGCCGTCACCGGTATTCCGCTCTGCACCGCGGGCACCTCGATGATCCATGCGGCAGGCAAGGTGGTCGGCATCCAGCAAAATCTGATGGCTGCGCTCGCCTTTAATGTGCGCAACAAAGCCCACGCCACAGCTGTCTTTCTCGTTGGCAGGATCGTATAAACCTTGCGCTGCCGGAAAGCCAACTGCAGGAACGATGTTGCTTTGCTGATTACTCATAGATACGTACTTCTCTTATCAAACCGCCGATTAAGCGCCGTGAGCCGAAAACTATGCCGCAGTCACACGCCGCTCGATGAATAACGCTTTCAACGAGGCAGACTGCTCAAAAAATTTAGTCAAAATAAGGCTGTGAAGAAGGTAAAACCAGACGCTATTAAGGCTAAAACTGTCCGAATACTCTTGTTTTCAGCGATTATTTCCATCATTCAATGCGACGGACCGGGCGCTGCCGACTTCAGCCCTGATCCGCACGAACAGACCAAAACAGCGACACCAGCAGGTAAATTGTTGATTTTAAAATACTTATTGGCAAAGCTTGGCTGGGAAAGTCAACACTGCGACCCAGAACCGTTAATTATAGCCATATTAGCCCGTTTTGCTCAATCCAAAGCGATCAGAATCAAGCGCAACCATTCGCCCAAGCCATTGTTTCAACTAACAAGCACCCTTGTGACGGTCGTCACGGTCGGTGACGCATGCACATGCCAATATCACAGTATGAAAACGACGCATCAAGATGTCCTCAATTACTGGTTTGGCGGCGATAGTCTCGATTCACCGAAGCTTGATGGCCGCATGAAACTGTGGTTTAACGACAATATCTCAGCGGATAAAGACATGGCCCAGCGTTTCGCGGCACCGGTGAAGTCGGCTATTCGGGGTCAACTCAACGACTGGGCCAAAACGCCGGAAGGCCGCCTGGCGTTGATTCTTCTGCTGGATCAGTTCACCAGGCGCATATATTACGGTCGCAGAGACGCTTACGCTGGTGATACGCTGGCGCTGCAGCTGTGCGCCAAGGGGGCTAGCTGCAACATGCACAAGGGGCTCAGTCCAATACAGCGCCTATTCTTCTTTATGCCGCTGCAACGAGCAGAATCCGAAAAAATACAAGCGCGCTCGGTTCAAGTCTATAAAGCCATGGTCCCTAAAGTTTCTGGCACCCTGCACGCGACCTTTGAGACCTTCGCCATGATTGCTGAACTCAGGCACGACGTTATTGCAGAGCATGGCCGATTTCCTCACCGCAACGTCGCACTCGGTAGAGAGACAAGCAAGGCAGAAGCGGCGGCTTCGACATCAAGCGTCGCTGCTTAAACAACCCGGCGAAGACTCACACAACACTCCGACCTAGGGCATAATTGCAACATCTCAGCCGTGCCGGAGCAATCGATGCATTACCGTGATACCCGTAAAGTCGCCATCTTGGGCGGCAACCGCATTCCATTTTGCCGTGCTTATACCGGCTACGCGAAGCAATCTAATTTAGACATGATGACGGCAACACTGAACGGACTGGTCAGTCGCTATAAGCTCGATGGCTTGCGGCTCGGCGATGTCGCACTCGGCGCAGTAATGAAGCATTCACGCGACTGGAACATGGCTCGCGAGGCGCTGCTAGGCACCAAGCTTGCCCCTGAGACCCCAGCCTATGACCTCCAGCGTGCCTGCGGAACCGGCCTAGAAGCTGCCATTCAGGTAGGCAATAAAATTGCATTAGGCCAAATCGACGCTGGCATTGCCGGCGGCACCGATAGCGTCAGTGACACGCCTATTGTTTATCCCGATAGCTATCGCAGCATTCTGCTAGAAAGCTTTGTCGGCAAATCCATAATCGCAAAACTAAAACCATGGCTGCGTCTGCGGCCCAGCAACTTCAAACCGGAGCTGCCGAGCAGCGGTGAACCCCGCACAGGCCTTTCGATGGGCGAAAGCACCGAGCGCACAGCTAAAGCCTGGGGCATTACCCGCGAGGCACAAGATGAGCTCGCGTTTATGAGTCACCAGCGCGCTGCCAAAGCGTGGCGTGAAAACTTCTATGCCGATCTTGTCACTCCGTTTCATGGTATTGAGCGTGACAACAACATGCGTCCCGACACCACATTGGAAAAGCTGGCCAAACTAAAGCCCGCTTTTGACCGCAGTGTCTCGGGCACCATGACCGCCGGAAACAGCACACCACTCACTGACGGGGCAAGCGCGGTGCTGCTCGCATCAGATGAATGGGCACAGGCGCACAACCTGCCAGTACAAGCGTATCTTCGCTACGGCAAAGTTGCAGCAATTGATTTTCTCGATAAATGCCCCGACGGTTTATTGCTTGCGCCTGCGTATGCCGTTTCAGACATGCTCAACGATGCGGGGCTTGGTCTTCAGGATTTCGATTTCTACGAAATTCACGAAGCATTTGCGGCACAAACGCTAGCAACCTTAAAAGCGTGGGAATCGAAAGAGTTCTGCCACAAAGAACTCGGCAGAAGTGACGCGCTTGGCAGCATCGACCGCAGCAAACTGAATGTTAAAGGTGGCAGTCTTGCTATGGGGCATCCATTCGCTGCAACTGGTGGGCGCATCATCGCCAGTTTGGCTAAAATCATTCATGAGAATGGCGGCGGTCGAGGACTTATCTCAGTCTGTACCGCCGGGGGCATGGGTGTTACTGCAATTGTTGAAGGCTAATGACTAGTGGGTTGCATTGCCTTGATTACGGGCGGCTGTCAAACCAATAACCGGGGTTGAAAACGAATGGATGCAATGAATCAATTTTTGGCGGCGGCCAATGCCATTCTCTGGAATGACTATGTGCTTTATGTGCTGCTGGGCACAGGCATTGTGTTTACCTTCCGCAGCGGTTTCTCTCAGTACCGCGCTCTAACTCATGGCTTCACAGTAGTGCGTGGCAAATATGACCACCCGGACGATCCCGGGGCCATCAATCATTTTCAAGCACTGTCTGCCGCCTTATCCGCAACTGTCGGGCTCGGTAACATCGGTGGTGTCGCATTAGCGATTGCGCTCGGCGGCCCAGGTGCAGTCTTCTGGATGTGGGTTATTGGCCTGTTTGGGATGGCCACCAAATTGGTGGAAGTTACCTTATCCATGCTCTATCGCAAAACCGATAACCCCGGAAACCCTCACGGCGGTCCGATGTGGGTTGTGGCTGAAGGTCTCAAGCTGAAAGGTCCGGGGTGGGCAACATTAGGACGGGTAATCGGGGTTATTTTTTGCCTCACCACGCTGATCATGTGCATGACCGGCGGCAACATGTTTCAGGCCTGGAACGTCGGTGAAATTACACAGGCCTACTTTGGTATTCCAAGCCTTGTTTGTGGGGTAATTCTCGTTATTGTTGTCGGCAGTACCATTCTGGGCGGGATCACCCGAATCGGCGCCATTGCCGGCCGCCTAGTCCCCGGCATGCTGGCGCTTTATCTGGTTGCGGCACTTGCTGTCGTCGCCGTTAATTTAGATCAGATACCGGCGATGTTTGCGACAATTATTCGTGGCGCTTTTGGGCCATTAGAAGCCAGTGGTGCATTTATTGGCGGTACCTTTGGCTACGCATTTTTATTTGGCATGAAACGGGCTCTTTTTTCCAGCGAAGCCGGCATGGGCTCGTCGCCTATCGCGCACTCCGCGGCCAAAACCAAAGAACCTGTCCGCGAGGGCATTGTTGCTGGTCTTGAGCCTTTCATCGATACCATTGTGGTTTGCACGCTCACCTCACTCGTTATTTTGAGTACCGGCGTGTGGCAGCGAAGCGCCGAAGCCACGCTTGCGAGTGATGCCAGCTTTGTTCAGACTGAAGCAGGCGAATGGACACTCGACAACAATACACTGGGGCCGCGCATGGAAGGTCGCTGGACGGCTAACCAGCAGGTTTTCGTTTTGTTCAACGGCGATGATAACCCCGCCAGCGGCAATCAACTCCACCAGATTAATGGCCTCACAGTAGCAGGCGAGGGCGATACCTTGTCTGTTGAATGGGATAGCGTAAATAGCCGAACCACACCGACGCTGCATGACGGTGGTATATACGCCAGCTATGTTGGCGCAACACTCACTGCGCATGCCTTCGATACATTTGTACCCGGACTTGGGAAATGGCTCATTACTATTGCCGTTTGGCTATTTGCGGTGAGCACAATGATTTCATGGAGCTACTACGGCGAACAGGCCATGGTCTTTCTGGCTGGCGACCGCTCAGTCCTGCCGTATAAATTTGTATATTGCTCATTAATTCTGGTCGCTACTGCGGGGCTACTCCGCACCGATGTTGAGCTCGACAACCTAAGCAGCTTTGGCTCCGGTGTCATGCTCATTGCCAACTTGCCTATTATGTGGATCTTTGGGGGGCAGGCCATCCGAGCTTATAAAGACTACATTCATCGTTTCGATAGTGGCAAGGTTGATGACGATCATGAACCGCCCAGCATTAACGATTTAATTAGCGGAAAAGACGTTCTCTAGAAAAAGACAATCGTCTAGGGCAGCGCCCATAACAGCAACCATGGCAAGGATATAAAACTTAACACCGTCGACACCAGAATTGCGCCGGCAACATCCTCTGGCGCACGATCATAGCGCGCGGCAAACAGAAAGTTGAAGACCGCAACTGGCATACACGCTTCGATCAGAACCACCCCGCGCAGCACGCCTTGCAGATCTAAAACCTCGATGGCAAGCAATCCAGCCAGCAGGCCAAGCGAAAAACGCAGTGCGGTGATGCCAATGGCTGTATTAATGCGTGACACTTTAAACATAGCCAACGAATAGCCCATCGCAATCAACATAAGGGGCAAGGTCATGCCGCCGAGAAGCTCAACCGTGTTGGCCAGTGCCAACGGCATCTCAGTCTCTGTCTGCAACAGCAGCAAGCCTATTAGTGCCGCATAAATTATCGGCGTGGTCAGCAATGTCCGCCAGGCCGGCTGCCTGCCCTGAATCATCGGACCAATAACAAACTGAATTACGGATGCTGCAATGTAAAAGCCAATGACTACTCCCAGCCCCTCATCACCAAATGCAAATGCACACAACGGCACTCCAAGGTTGCCCATATTGCCGAACATCACCGCAGGCACATAACTGCGAACAGGTTGGTTCACGGCTCTGAGTATCAGCACGCCAGCGATAAAGCATGCGCCTATCAGCCATGCGGCAATCATTGCACTGCGATAAAACTCGGTCGGACCCGCAGATAAGCTAGTCATTCCGTTCAGCACCAAACAAGGAGCGCCGACATTCATCACCACGCGCGTTAAAAACTCCCGATGAAACGGAGAGCCTGAGTGCGCCCACACGTAACCCACCAACACACAGATCAATACAGGGATTATTATAGGCAGCAATTGCGTGTACATTTAGACTCTGGCTTTAATACCACAAGGGGATGCGGACACTATGACAGACGCAGTAAAAAATGCAGCTATCGGTTTTGGAACTGGCCGGAAGTTTTTTCATTGGAGCATTGTGCTGTTTCTGACCTTCCAAATTCCGTTAGGGCTATACATGACGGAGCTGCCATTGGGGACTGCCAAGCTCGAAACATACTCGCTGCACAAAGCCACCGGCATGATTATCTTTACGCTGGCTATTGCCCGAATTTTATGGGCGCTGTTTTCAACGCGACCGCCGTTGCCTCACTCTACTCCGCTGTACGAAAAAATATTCGTCAAAGGGCTGCAGGGTATTTTGTATCTTGTGGTTTGCTTAATGCCCCTATCAGGGTGGATGATGTCTTCAGCCGCCGGCTACCCTATCAGCATCTTCGGGCTATTTACGCTGCCACCGCTTATTGATGCAAATAAAGCATTGGTTGATGGCTTTATAAGAATGCATGTTATGCAATCATGGATTCTTCTGACTGCAATTGCTCTGCACTTTGCCGGGGCTATGCGGCACCATATTTTATTAAAAGATGACACCCTGAAAAATATACTACCCGGCAAAAGACAGTGACTGCTTTACAATCAATTGTTATTACCAGCATATTCATGCTTGGCAGCAATGCCTGTATCGCGAGCGTTGATGGTAGGTTTCTTATCAGCCCTGAAGACAGCTCAGTAAACTTCGAGGGAACCCAGCAAGGCGTCGGGTTTTCCGGTTCTTTCAGCGACTTCGACGGGGTTGTTGTGCTCAACACAAAACAGCCCGAAACCGGCTTAATTAATGCGACAGTCCGGATCGCATCGGTCAACACCAACAATGAGGACCGCGACACACTGCTGCTCGGCACGGACTGGTTGGATGCAGGGATATGGTCTACCGCGACTTTCAGCAGCGCATCGATTAGCGCCACAGAGCAAGGTGGTTATGTCGCTACCGGCGAGCTCACGCTGCGAAATATCACTCGTGATGTGGAGCTCAACTTTGTTCTGGATGATCCGACTCCCGAGCACCAGCGCCCACGAATGATTGGCAGCATCAGAGTCAATCGACTTGATTTTGATGTAGGCATTGGCGACTGGGTCGATACCAATTGGGTAAGCGATGCTGTGCTCATTCGCATTAATCTGCAACTTACACCATCGCTAAGCGGTGGCTCATTGAAGACGCCCTAGCGTCGTCATCTGAAATGAAGACTGAAGGCTTTTCTGCGGTAAGCAATGCCCATGCAAAGGTGCTGATTCTTGGTTCGATGCCCGGCCAGCGCTCGCTTGCCGAGATGCAGTATTACGCCCACCCGCGGAATGCATTCTGGCCGATTATGGGCAGCTTATTCGATGCCGGACCTGACATAAATTATGCGCATCGTCTTGACAGGCTGCACGAGCATCATATTGCGCTATGGGATGTGCTGCAGTTCTGCGAGCGCCCTGGCAGCCTAGATAGCGCTATTAAGGCAGGTAGCGCAATCACGAATAATTTTGACCAATTCTTTTCCCTCCATCCAGGAATTCAAGTTGTTTTTTTTAATGGCCAAAAGGCCGCCGAACTCTATCGGCGACACGTGCCAGCCTCAACTCAAAGGCTTATCACCCTGCCTTCCACAAGCCCAGCAAATGCCGCGATGAGTTTTACTGAAAAACTACGCTGTTGGTCACAGGTAGCGAAGGCTATATAGTAGCGAATACCACGGACCAAAAAGGGACCAAATGCATCCGCTTCAGAAACTGCTCGATAACAATAAAACTTGGGCTGACAGCGTCAAACAAGAAGATCCGGATTTCTTCTCACAACTTGCGCAACAACAAAGCCCGAAATTGTTATGGATAGGCTGCTCCGACAGTCGAGTGCCGGCCAACCAAATTACAGGCCTAGAACCGGGGCAGCTATTTGTGCATCGTAATATCGCCAATTTGGTTGTTAAGAACGACCTAAACTGCCTTTCAGTTATGCAGTACGCCGTGGAGGTGTTAAAGGTCGAGCATATTATTGTTTGCGGGCATTATGGTTGCGGCGGTGTCCTAGCAGCGCTGCGCCACGAATCATTGGGCCTAATAGATGGGTGGCTCAAACACATCGGTGATGTTCGCGATGATCATGAAACATCGCTCGCAGCAATCAGCAATGAAGAACTAAAACACGATCGCTTGTGTGAGATCAATGTAATCGAACAAGCGTTGAATGTTTGTAAAACAGATATCGTGCAAAACGCCTGGTTACGAGGTCAAACTCTCTCGGTACATGGTTGGATATATCGCCTTGCCGACGGACTGCTGCACGATATGAAATGCTATACCAGCAGTGCTGAAGAAATGCACAAGCTAGAAGAGGCCGTAGAGAAGATGAGGGCCTAACGCGTCCGCGATATCATATAGCTTCGTCGGCAACCTCATTTTTAAGCACGCCAATACCATTAATCTCAACTGAGACCCGATCTCCCTCGCTCAACCACACCTGCGGAGACCTTCCGGCACCAACGCCCCCGGGTGTTCCGGTAGTAATAATGTCCCCAGGCTGCAGCGTGGTAAAGGTTGAGCAGTAAGCAATAATATCGGCTACGCTAAAACGCATATCGCTAACCGGTGACTGCTGCACAACTGCATCATTCAGACGCGTTGTTAACTCCAGCACCGAGGGATCCGGAATTTCATCAGCTGTCACCATCCATGGCCCGCAAGCACCGCTGCAAGGAAAGTTTTTACCGGGAGTAAACTGCGATCCATGGCGCTGGAAATCACGTATCGAGCCATCATTTAGACAGGTGTAACCCGCTACATAGTTTAGCGCTTCAGCAGCAGCAACATAACGCGCGGGTTTACCGATAATGGCTGCCAGCTCACCTTCATAATCGTATTTGTCAGAAACCCGGGGGCGAACCAGCAACTGACCATGCCCAACCAGGCTATCGGGATACCGGATAAAAACGGCTGGGTAATCAGGCGGCTCACGCCCCATCTCTTGAATATGCTCCATATAGTTCATACCCACTGCGAGAATTTTTTCAGGATGGGTCACCGGTGGTTCAAAACTTAATTTTTCCAGTGCTACCCGTTCACCAACAGCAGCCAGCAGATCCTGCGCAGCGCCTGCAGCGAGAACAGATTTCAGATCCGGATGATGCTTTAGAAACTCATCGCTCGGAATCTGTAAATCGTTGTTAACAATCACGCCGTATGTTGCTCTTCCCTGCATCGTACAACTGGCCAGCTTCATTGATATCCCCCTTAAGATGCGCATCATAGTTCTCTGGTATTTTGAACAAAACCACATATAAACGCCACATTAGGAAAACCGCAGGGGTAGAATCCCCCAGAGACTTTTCCGGCTATTCGCATGAAACCCAACAAATCCAGAGTCAACCTGACAGAAGGTCCTGTCAGCAAATCAATTGTGTCGCTGATGTTGCCTATTATGGTTGGCATGATCGCGCTGATGTCCTATGGACTCGCCGATACCTACTTTGTTGCGCAAATTGGAACTCTGGAACTGGCAGCGATGTCGTTCACCTTCCCGGTGAACTTTATCGTCGGTGCCATAGCGATGGGTATAGGCACGGGCGTTTCTTCTATTGTATCGAGGCTCTTCGGCAAAGAAGACATCGGTCAGGTACAACGCATAGCTACTCACGCAATGATGTTAGCCGCAATCTTGGGCGTGGGCGTCACCATCCTTGGGCTTAGCACTATTTATCCGCTGTTCACTTTGCTGGGTGCCAATGAAACAACATTGCCACTAATTGAGCAGTACATGTCTATCTATTACTTTGGCGGCATGTTTCTGGTTATTCCGATGATCGGCAACTCAGTGATGCGAGCAAGTGGTGATGCCAAGACGCCTGCCAAAATCATGTCGATGGCGGCAATACTGAATATTATTCTCGATCCGATTCTCATTTTCGGCTGGGATTTTTTTGGCATTCCGGCCATGGGCTTGGAGGGCGCGGCCATCGCGACGGTCATGGCCAACGTGGGAACTGCAATGGCCTCCGTTGGCATAGTTGTATTTCGTGATCATCTCATACGTCTGAATATTGACGACCTTAAATACACATGGTCATCGTGGATTGAGATTATGTACATCGGTATTCCGTCGATGACAAGCAGCTTGATTGCACCAATGACAACGGCATTTATCACCTGGCAGGTTAGCTCCTTTGGTCAGGAAGCCGTTGCCGGCTTTGGCATCGCTTCACGAATTGAAGGCCTTGCGATGCTCTGCATCATGGCGCTGAGCGCCTCGATTGCCCCATTTACCGGCCAAAACTATGGGCGCGGTAACTATGATCGAGTTAAACAGGGAATCCGTTTTGCCTATCGCTTTGCGCTGAGCTATGGGCTGATAGTTGCTGTGCTGATGTTCATATTATCGCCTTATATTGCTGCCGCATTCACCGATGACCCAACAGCAACTACTGCCACTCTCATGCATATGCGCATGGTGCCATGGAGCTATCTTGGACTCGGCATTGGCATGATTTCAGTGAGCGCATTTAATGCGATAGGCAAGCCAATACCGGCAATGTGGATTTCACTAACTCGGACCATAGTGGTATACGCTCCAATGGCATTCTTGCTCGCTTGGTGGATTGGTCTATTCGGTGTTTTCCTGGCTGCATTTATTGCAAACCTAGCCTCGGGCACTTTGGGCTTTTTCTGGTTTCGCTCCGTGCTTTTCGACTTTAAGGCCGAACCTCAAGCGGCCTAAGCCACAAGCGTTACTGTCAAAAAAACAGTCGCCGGTTAGCGATGGTTAGCCAACAGTCATTTGTCTATAACAAGAGCTAATCGAATTTTAAGCGGACATTCTAAAACTAGCGGGGAATCCTGCTACATTCCTTAGCTAAAATTCGCCCGGTTTCACGGATTAAATCATAGGTAGCGGCGATTGAACCCAAAACTGCACCTTTTTCCTTACGCCGACGATAACAGCGGTGGGTAAAGCGGTCACGCATGCTGAAATCGGCATAACGGTTGATAGCCAAACGCCAAGGGTACAAACCGGGGGGGTCAACCTTGCCGGAGCCAACCACCGCCAGCATGTCATCATGGTCATAACCAAGGCCCGCCAGAACGTCTGAATCCAACTCCATCAGGTACTGCTGTGCAAAGTGCTGCTGCTGCGGATCATTAGCTATTCCCCTCCACTTATCTATGCTATCGGCAACGGGTCGTGTCCTTTTCCCGATACCAACACGGTCGGTCATAAACCCCTTAGCTGCTGGTGTAGCGCCATAATCGATCATTGCCTCGCAATACTCCACACCCAGCCCCGAACAAAGCCTTTTCATTTCCAACTCAGGGTTAGCAACCAGAGCTTCGTAGCGCACAATAATAGCGGCATCACCGAGCTGTTTAATACCATTAAGTATCTGCCGCGGAGTATCCAGAAGGTCGGTGCGAAATTCAAACAACATGTTGAAGTCATCTTTTACGAAACTGTTCAATTCAGAATACAAAACTGCCATTGGGTTCCGCAGCAAAAAAATAAAGCGTGCTTTAGGAAACAGTCGCAATAACTCCGGAAGAATCATTGCATAGCGCGGCGTCTTATCTACAAATATCCGACCGTTACCATTTTCCAAGGCATTTTCATAAAAGACTCGCGCCCAGGAGCGCACTGCTGAATCGTGCACCGATGCACCATCAGTATAGTGTTCCAGAAACTCATTTAAGGCGAGTGCCGCCCAGCGGGCACCATAGTCTGTGACAATACCTTCGCTGCGCACCGCATACAAAGGATGAAGCATTAGCCATGTCTCGGCGGAAGCTTTAATATCCTTATTCCCAGAGAGCATGCGCTGCAATAACGTCGAGCCGGAACGCGGCTGCGAAATAATGAAAATCAGATTCTCACCAAGATACTCATCGGCCATTTTATAACCCTTGCGAACAGCATATGTCAGGTGAATTCAAGCATAACGAATATGCCTCTGCCAAACTAGGAACCACGGCTCGTTCAAAGCGGAGCCACGCATTCATATCCCCGAAATATGTGTCATGACTTGCCTACTTATAGCCACACTCGACGGTCAGGCATGAATCTTTTTGGTCGTTTTCTTGAGCTTAGCACGCCTGTTCGCGATATCCGTGAGTCGCTGGAATGGTACCGATTGCTCGGTTTTCATGAGTGTGCTGTTGGCGATATCTATCACTACCATTACGCCGTGGTAACCGATGGTCGGGTATTTATTGGTTTACATAGCGCCGATATAGACGAAATCTCTCTGACCTTTGTCAGGCCCGAACTCAACCTGCATTTTAGAGAACTGCAGGCATTAGGTCTTGATATCAACGATGTCTATCAGGGAGACGAACACTTTCATCAGCTGGTTCTGCATGATCCGACGGGCTTGCAGGTGAGGCTGATAGAAGCGCGTACCTTTTCGCCGTCAGCGGAGGGACAGACTCCGCTGACCGGACAGATTCGTAACATTGGTATTAGCGCCCGCTGCTTGGACGATGCAAGAGACTTCTGGCAGCACGGCGGTTTTAGCGCTCACGATGACCATGAGTCTATCGAACTGCTCAGCCCGGGCATGACACTGCAGTTGCAAGCAGGCGCGGCGGCACCACAGCTTAATTTTCTGTGCCCCAACAAACAGGCGCTGATAAAGCTGCTCATGAAAGAGGAACTGCGCTATCAGCAGCATGGCGAGCTCATATCACTGACCTCGCCCGAAGGCCTGCAACTGAGCATTCTAGGCTAGCCTTCTCTCCTAGTTCTCGCCGCGCAACTGCTCGAGAATGCCCGGGTTTTCGAGGGTGGAAGTATCCTGAGTATCGTCTTCACCCGAGGCAATGCTGCGCAACAAACGCCGCATAATTTTTCCTGAGCGGGTCTTAGGTAAGCTGTCGGTAAAACGAATATTATCTGGCTTCGCGATGGGCCCTACCTGCTTGCTAACCCATGCGCGCAATTCTTTTACTAATGCTTCTGTCTCATCGCCTGAAGGCCTTGCTCCAGAGGGCACCACATAGGCAAAAATCGCCTCGCCTTTTATAGCATCAGGACGCCCAACCACTGCAGCTTCAACCACCTTCTCGTGCGAAACCAATGCCGATTCAACTTCCATGGTTCCAAGTCTGTGGCCCGAAACATTTAAGACATCATCGATACGACCCATAATCCAAAAATTTCCACGCTGATCGGTATGAGCGCTGTCGCCGGCAACATAAAACCTATTGTTAAACTTTTCCCAATAGGTTTCGATGTAGCGGTCATTATCGCCCCAAATAGTCTGCAGCATCGACGGCCATGGTTTGCGAATAACCAAGTAACCACCCAACTCCGGTGACGCAACCGTGTTGCCTTGATCATCGACGATGTCGGCGGCAATTCCGGGCAGTGGCTGAGTGCATGAACCCGGCGGCGTTGCTGTAACACTGGGCACAGGACTCATCATGATGCCGCCGGTTTCGGTTTGCCACCAGGTATCCACGATTGGGCAAACTTCCCGACCAATAACCCGGTGATACCAGGTCCAGGCTTCAGGGTTAATCGGCTCACCCACACTGCCCAATAACCGAATACTGCTCAAGTCATAAGACTCAGGCACCTCATCGCCGAAGCGCATTAACGCTCGGATGGCGGTAGGCGCGGTGTAGAAAACAGTCACTTTGTGCGTCGCGCAAATTTTCCAGAAGCGCCCCGCATCAGGAACCGTCGGTGAGCCTTCATACATCAGAATAGTGGCTCCGGCAGCCAACGGCCCATAGGCCACATAAGAATGGCCTGTAATCCAACCAACATCAGCTGTGCACCAGAAAATATCACTTTCGTGATAATCAAATACCATTTCATAGGTGAGTCTGGCATTCAGTAGGTAACCGGCTGAGCCGTGTTGCACCCCTTTGGGTTTGCCGGTGGAGCCCGATGTGTACAACAAGAAGAGTGGATGAGATGCTTCAACCGGCAACGGCGCACACTCATCTGACTGCCCTGCTATTGCATCCGACCACCAGATATCACGTCCGGCTTTCATCGGCACGTCCTGCTTAGTCCGCTGCAAAACGATGACCTGCTCGATGGTTGGACAGCCACCCGCCAAGGCCTCATCCGCCGCATGCTTAAGTTCGACAGGCGAGCCGCCGCGGAACCCGCCATCGGCGGTAATGAGCATTCGCGCTCCGGCATCATTTATACGATCGCGAAGCGCTATAGCAGAAAATCCGCCAAATACCACCGAATGGATAGCGCCTATTCGTGCACAGGCCTGCATCGCGACAACGGCTTCAGGAACCATCGGCATATAAATGACAACGCGATCACCACAGCTTATGCCGCTTGCCTTCAGTGCATTCGCAAATCGACGGACTTCACTGGTCAGCTCGGCATAACTGATATGCCGCACGTCACCCTGTTCACCTTCGAAAATAATGGCTGTCTTATTGGCCCGGGTTTCAAGGTGCACGTCAAGGCAGTTTGCTGAAACATTCAGCTCACCGCCGCTAAACCATTTGTAGTTAGGGGCTTTGCTATCATCGAGCACCTGCGACCAGGGCTTGTCCCAGGCAATTAACTCCGCTGCCATTTTTTCCCAATAGGCATTGCTATCTTCGGCTGCCAACGCATAGCGCTGCTCAAGCTCGGTAGAACTTAGCGCTGCTTGCTGTACAAAATCTGTTGGCGGTTGAAACAGTCGCTCCTCATTTAGAATCGACTTAATATTCCCTTCACTCATTGATAAAACCTCTAAAGCAATTCAAATAAATTTA
Source organism: Gammaproteobacteria bacterium (assembly GCA_029245525.1). Taxonomy (GTDB): domain Bacteria; phylum Pseudomonadota; class Gammaproteobacteria; order Steroidobacterales; genus JABIQA01. The sequence continues at coordinate 120,385 of JAQWPD010000101.1, forward strand.
CGCAGTTTCTATAGCCTTGATGCATCGAACTTGTCAGCAATACGCTCAGCCTGACGGCGCAGTGCTGTGCCAAAACCAGCCTGATCATAAAGATGATGCAGCGCGCCCAGATCTGGCGCGCGACGTTTCAATACTGCCACGCTGGTATTCACCGGCACATCACAATGAATTGTGCTCAGCTCGCGCGATAGATAGGCCTGATCACGATGCTCTTCAAGCTTACGGGCCATTGTCTTCGCACCGCGAAAGCTTAACTGGGCAACCGAGCCGAGATCCGCGTATAAATCATCTAGCGATTTAAAATGAGCCAACAAAGCACTTGCGGTTTTCGGACCCACACCGCGCACCCCTGGAATGTTATCCACCGCATCACCAGCCAAAGCCAAATAATCGATCATCTGCTCCGGCCGGATACCATACTGGGCAGGAACGTCGTGATAACCCACCCGACGATTGCCCGCGTAATCCCACATGACGTCACCATCGCGTAACAACTGAACCATATCTTTATCAGAACTAACGATAGTGCCTGCGACACCCTCGGCACGCATGCGCGCAATAACAGTCCCTATCAGGTCATCCGCCTCAAACCGGGCCTCACTGAAATCAGCCAGTCCCAGAGCACTGACAACCTGTTGGCAACGCCGAAACTGCTGCTTCAACTCCTCCGGAGCCGGGTCACGATTGGCTTTGTATTGGGGATAGATATCGTTGCGAAAGCAACTGCCGAGACTCTGATCAAAAGCAACGGCGACGAGATCAGGGTTTGCCGACTCGAGAAAGTCCCCAATGAATCGCGTAAATCCATACACCGCATTCACCGGATCATTGCTGTCATCGACCATGGTGTCGGGCATAGAAAACCACGCCCGGAAAATATACACACTGGCATCAATCGCATAGACCATAGAAGCCTATGCTAACTCAGCAAGGCTGAATTAAACCGACCTGTCCCGAGGTGTCCGCTCAAGCGTTTGTGAAGCGGACTGGTGCGTGGAAAATGCGCCAGCAAAAATTCCATTTGATCGGCCAGTACACGGCGGCCCTTTAGATAGATGTATTCGGCATAGGTGGGTATAAACGGCACTGCGATAAGCTCCATGCCGGCCTGCTCGGGCGTTCGCCCGCCTTTGTGGTTATTGCAGCGCCTACAGGCTGCAACAACGTTAGCCCAAACGTCCCTTCCACCCTGACTAACTGGCGTAATATGATCACGGGTTAAATCGCGCTCAGAAAAGCGCGTGGCGCAGTACATGCACAGGCTAGCATCACGGCGAAACAGGGTTTTGTTGTTTACCGGAGGCACGTAATTGTTGCGACGCTCAGCATGATTGGTCGAATGACCCATAGTCGCAATAATTGAATTCACTTCGATAATAGAACGTTCGCCCGTGGCAGCAGAAAAGCCACCATGAATTTGATACAAGGGCTGCCCACAGGCATAAGCGACCTGATTGGTGTAATAGAGTCTAGCCGCATCACGGTAATCGATCCACTCAAGAGGCATGCCGGATGCGTCGGTGCGCAGCACCTGTTGACTCAGATTTTTGATGTACTCGGTGGTGTCCATCAATGAGCCTGCTGAAGCCTTGAACGCCTCCTATCTTGCAGCGTCTACAAAAAAAAGCAACACGCTAACCGTTTACCTTCCGATAACATCTGCCTGGCGAGTTATTACCCACACACAACTGATATCTTGGGTCTTCGCGCTCGGCGAGGTCGGTGTTGGGCATGCGTCAATGCGCCGTCCTCCGTCAAAAAACCGTTATTCTCCATGCCCGTACTTGTAATCGCCACGCTCACGGTTAACCTCTAGCATAAGCGGAGAGTGTCCCCGCGAGAATCGGGGAAATGCACCAGCGGAACTGACCGCGTGTAACAGCGCCAGTGGAAAAGGATTCGCCTTTATCAGAAAAAACCGCTCGCCCGTTGCGGTCTTGCACGCGATTGTCGGTCGGTTTTTTGCACTAAAATGGGGCAAAATGCCCCTGAGGGGGGTCGGCGGTCACTTGGACATAGTCCAGTTATGCACATTCCCTGCGGTGCACCAATTAATTAGGCCTGATTGAAACAAGAGGGGCTTACAATTAGGCCTTAAATTATTGATTTATTTATATAAGTTGTTATTGTTCATTTTTTAACCAAACTGGCACAAATGACCTGACTGCGCGGGTACCCCGCTTTGTTTTCCGGTTAGTCCACACAGTTATCCACAGATTTTGTGGACAACTTATGTCATGTCGGTTTTTTTTACGAAACGTTATCAAAGCTTATGAGCTCGACCATACTCCGCGTTGCACTTAAAGCGCCATTGCATGAACTGTACGATTATCTGGCCCCCACCGGAGGGCCCGAGCCTATGGTCGGACAGCGGATTAGCGTGCCCTTCGGCCGCAGCGAGCGAATTGGCGTTATCGCAGCACTTGCCGCAACCACAACTATTGCACCTGAACGCTTAAAGAGGGCCAAGCAGATTATTGATAGAGTGCCACTGCTCGACAGCTCGTTGGTCGAGCTGCTCAACTGGGCTGCGGTCTATTATCAGCACCCGCCAGGCGAAGTTTTTGCGGCAGCGTTGCCGGCGGGGCTGCGAAAAGGACAGAAGGTCTCCGGCGCGACCGAATCGCGTTGGCGCATCACTGAAAAGGGTGTCGCGGCACTCGATGCAGCAGCAATTAAAGCCCCGGTTCAAAGGCAGATTCTTCAGGCTCTTTACAGCGGGGAGCAAAACAGCACGGCCCTAGCTGCAGTTCATGATGGCTGGCAGCGCGCCGTCCGCGAGCTACAAAAGAAAGCATTTGCAGCGAAGTTCACCGCGGAACTGGAAAAGGCGCTGCCGCCAGATCTCCCATTGAAAACCGGACCGCAGCTCAACGCCGACCAGCAGCAAGCTGTGGATCAAATTACTCCAGCCAACAGCAAAACCTGGCTGCTTGATGGGGTAACCGGCAGCGGAAAAACCGAGGTTTATCTGCGCCTGATCGAACAACAGCTCGGCGCTGGCAAACAAACATTAGTCGTGGTTCCTGAAATTGGATTGACCCCACAGCTGGTCTCTCGTTTTAAGGAACGACTAGCAACCACGGTCGTCGTCATGCATTCAAATCTCAATGACACGGAGCGCACACAAGCTTGGTTAGATGCCAGCAATGGCACAGCTGGCGTTATTATAGGCACTCGCTCCGCAATTTTTACGGCACTCAACCGGCCTGGAATGATTGTTATCGATGAAGAGCATGACGCCTCACTAAAGCAGCAAGAAGGCTTTCGCTACTCGGCCCGCGATTTGGCAGTAGTGCGCGGCAACAAGTTAAAAATTCCGGTTGTGCTTGGCTCGGCGACCCCATCATTCGAAACGCTGGCAAATGCGGCTGCCGGACGTTATCAAGGTCTGCGCTTACCCCTCAGGGCCGGCGGTGCGCGCCAGCCCGAAGTTAACTTGATTAACCTGCAGCGCTATCCGGCAACTGACGGATTAACGCAGCCCATGATTGATGCCATAGGCCGACATCTCGGCAATAACGGACAAGTGCTGATCTATCTCAATCGGCGCGGATTCGCGCCAACACTCTTTTGCACTAGCTGCTGCAGTTGTCTGGAATGCCCGCGCTGTGATGCGCGGCTGGTCGCGCATCAGCAGCGCAAACTGGCCGTCTGCCACCACTGCGGATTCGAATCCCGCTTGCCTGAGGTTTGCGCGAAATGCGGCGGCGAGCTGGTGCCGCTGGGGCAGGGTACGGAACGAGTCGAAACAGCCATCAAACATTTGTTTCCAGAAGAAACTATTGTCCGCCTTGATCGCGACTCAACGCGCCGCAAAGGCAGCATCGAAAAGCATCTTGAAATAATACGCAGCGGTCGTGCACGTATTTTACTTGGCACGCAGATGCTCACGAAAGGACATGATTTCCCGAATGTGACCTTGGTCTGCGTGCTCGATGCGGATCAGGGACTGTTCGGTACCGACTTCCGCAGTGGTGAGCGATTGGCACAAAATTTTATTCAGGTGTCGGGTCGGGCCGGGCGCGCAGACCGCAGCGGCGAAGTTTGGATCCAAACCCTATACCCGGAGCATCAGCAGCTGCAGACTCTGCTCAAAAAAGGCTATACGGGCTATGCAGAACAGGCGCTCGCCGAGCGGCAATTAACAGCATGGCCGCCTTACAGTCACCTTGCATTGCTGCGCGCAGAGGGCAGCAGCAAAGACACTCTCTATCAATTTCTAGCCGCGGCAAGAGCTGGAGCAGACCAGATCAACCCGGGTGGCGTGAGGATTCTCGGGCCGGCCAGCGCGCCAATGGAGCGGCGGGCAGGACGCTGGCGCGCGCAAATATTGCTGCAAGCAGAGCATCGGCCGACCCTTCAGGCCATGCTGACCTCATGGCGTCAGCATCTGGTGGAATCGCCGATCTCGAGAAAGGCTCGATGGTCGATTGATGTCGATCCTATCGAGCTTTTTTAGCGCCGGCGGCGCGCAACGTATAGAATCGCCATTCCGGAAATGCGAACCGCATAACTGCGGCTACCGCAACTACAGCAGTGATTACTTATGAAACTCGTCGTCGAAACACTTCTACGTGAGGCGCTCAACGGTCTAGGGTCTGCCCAAACGACTCTGGACGGTGTCACGATCGCTGTAGAGCGCACTCGCGATCTGGCGCACGGTCACTTCGCCAGCAATGTGGCCATGCAACTGGCAAAACCGTTGCGCAAGTCACCCCGCGATATCGCAAAACTGATCATCGACCAACTGCCTGCCTCTGAGCTGCTCGAGAAAACGGCTATTGCGGGGCCCGGGTTTATTAACTTTTATCTGACTGATGCGGCGTTTCATCAGGAACTGCTTCGCATCAGGTCAAGCGGCGCTGCTTACGGACACAATGACAACGGCAAAGACCAAAGAGTGCTTTTAGAGTTTGTTTCAGCCAACCCAACGGGTCCCTTGCATGTTGGCCACGGTCGCCATGCCGCCTACGGTGCCTGCGTGGCCAATCTGCTCAGCGCCAATGGTTTCGAGGTGCGAAAAGAGTATTACGTCAATGACGCCGGAAGGCAGATGGATATCCTCGGTCTGAGCACATGGCTGCGCCTGCTCGAACAAGCCGGAAACAGCTTAAGTTTTCCATCAGGTGCCTATCGGGGCAATTACATACTCGACATTGCTGCGGCTCTGCAACAGCAGCAGCCTGAACTGTCGGAATTACCCGCGGCGCTATTCACGGACCTCCCTGCAGATGGCCCGGATGGCAATGCGGATGAGCATCTCGACGCGCTCATCGCGAATGCCAATGAGTCTCTCGGTAGCGAGCGATTCCGCGGGGTGATTGAGTTTGCTCTAAACAGTATTCTCGATGATATAAAAGATGATCTGGGTGAATTCGGCGTCAGTTACGATGAATGGTTTTCAGAGAAAAGCCTCAGTGACGATGGTGCCGTGCAAAAAGCATTGACCCTTCTCGCAAGCAACAACGTCACCTATGAAAAAGAAGGTGCTGTCTGGTTCCGTGCAACTGACTATGACGATGAAAAAGATCGTGTTGTTGTTCGGGATAATGGTCGCACCACGTACTTTGCTTCCGATATTGCTTACCATCTGAACAAAGTTGATCGTGGGTTTAACAAGCTCATTGACATATGGGGCTCTGATCACCATGGCTACGTCCCTCGAGTGCGCGCCGGAATGGATGCTATGGGCCAACCATCGGAAATTCTGGAAGTTGATCTGGTGCAGTTTGTGGTGCTGTTTCGCGGCAGCGAAAAGGTACAGATGTCCACTCGCTCAGGCGAGTTCATCACCCTGCGCGAACTCCGTCAGGAAGTCGGTGATGACGCTGCTCGGCTGTTCTTTGTAATGCGCTCTAACGAACAGCACCTTGAATTCGACCTGGACCTTGCTAAATCGAAGAGCAATGAAAACCCTGTGTATTACCTGCAGTATGCGCATGCCCGCATTGCCAGCGTGTTTCGCGAGCTCAATAGCCAGTCTTTAGGCTACGATGAAGCGCTGGGTATTGAGCAGTTAAGCCGCTTAAATGCCGGGCAGGAAAAAACGCTATTGGTTCGCCTCAGTCAGTTTCCTGAGATGGTAGAACTCGCTGCGCGTCAGAAAGCACCTCAGCACATCGTGCATTATCTGAAAGACGTTGCTCAGGACTTTCACGCTTGGTACAACGCCTGCCTGTTTCTCGAAGACGAAGCTGAACTCAGGAACGCTCGTCTGTTTTTGGCACAACAAACGGCGCAGGTCATGCGCAATGGTCTCACTCTATTAGGCGTTAGCGCGCCCGACAGCATGTAAGCAGCGGGGCAACGGGACACATCGATGGCGACAAAACGCAAAGCAGGGCGGAAGAAAAAGCAGCAACAAGCAGCAGGGTGGGTTTGGCTAATGGTGGGGCTAAGCATTGGCCTGACCATTGCCGCTGGCATCTACATGAAAGATCGAACTAATGCAGCGGCTCTTGTTGAGAAGAACAAAGAGGCGCCCCTCAAGGGCGTTCCGGAAACGCCAGAGCTTGCGGCTGACAGTGTGCGCGACGAGTATGATTTCTATATTTGGCTGCAGGAACAAAATTACCGGGTGCCGGACGAGGACTTTCGGGGCAAGCCAAAACCGCCACCTCAAAGCATCGAGGACCCTGGCTCTTACGTTCTGCAGGTTATGTCATTCTCCACAAATGCAGATGCAGACCGACTAAAAGCCAGACTGGCATTAAGCGGTATCGTTGCCCACATTCAAGAAGTCAACGTCGACGGCAAAGCCATTCACCGTGTTCTTATTGGCCCGATGTCTGACTTGAGCAATGTTAACCGCACCCTCAGCCAGCTCATTGCCCTGGAGTTCGCCCCCATGCCCATGAAGGTCAGTGATTAAACACCGCAGCCAAGGGTGTGTTCTCTGCGGCTTGCTGCTGACCGCCATCTTGCTCAGTGGCTGCTCTGGCATCACTAAAACACCCTCAGCAGCAAACACAAGACAGGCCAAAGCCGCAATTCCGGCAAATGCAAAACCCGCTCCCCCCATAGCATCCATCGATAAAACAAAATTACGGGTCACTATTGCTGCCACCGGCGATATCATGCTCGGCTCAGACTACCCGGAAGATCGTTTGCCTGACAACGATGGCGTTGCTTTTCTGGCTGGTGCTGCTGCTGAGCTCCAAGGCGCAGACGTAGTCTTCGGCAATTTGGAAGGCGTATTAATGGATGGCGGCGAAGCGGAAAAAACCTGCCAAAACCCCAAAGCTTGCTATCTGTTTCGCACTCCCAGTCGTTATGCGGCCCATCTTGCCAGTGCTGGTTTTAATGTAATGAGTCTTGCCAATAATCACGCGGTTGATTTTGGCGAAACCGGCCGCGATGCATCAATGCACGCATTGCAGGCTGTAGGCATTTTGCATTCGGGCCGGGAGGGCGATGTCGCACGCTGGAGTCGCGGCGACTTACGCTATGCATTAATGGCGTTTTCGCCCACCCGAGGTTCACATGACTTACTGGACTACGAAAAATACCTTCCGCAGATTGCGGCACTCGCTGCCGCCAACGACATTGTCATCATCTCTTTTCACGGCGGCACCGAAGGCGGCAATGGTGACGAACGCCTTGGCTTCGGCATGGAGTATGCCTACGGTGAAAAACGTGGAGACGTCGTCGCGTTTGCGCATGCCATGATTGATGCCGGAGCAGACCTGGTTATCGGACATGGTCCACATATTCCGCGCGCTATCGAAATCTATAAGGACAGAGCCATCGCCTACAGTCTGGGCAACTTCGCCACCTATTACGGCATTAGCGTTAGCGATAACAAAGGCTATGCGCCGGTTTTGTTGGTTGAATTGGATGGCACCGGAAAACTCATTGGCGGCTCGGTGACCTCATACATTCAGGTCCGTCCGGACGGTCCACAGCCCGACCCAAAGCAGCGTGCTTGGAAAATGATTAGCGAACTAAGCCTGCTGGATTTCCCAGACGCTAAAATCCGCTTTTACCCGGACGGTCGCTTTGATGCCGGTATTGGAACGGGCCAGTGAGACCGATATTTCGACTCTATCCGTCCCTCTCCGGTACCTTGCCCATCGTTCCTATTGCCGATATTCCAACGCCGGTGAATCGATTGCGAGGGCTCAGCGAACACCTGAATGCTGACATCTGGCTCAAACATGATGAACTTACCGGAGAACTCTATGGCGGCAACAAGGTTCGCAAGCTGGAGTTTTTGCTTGCCGATGCTCTGAAACAGGGGTGCACTGATGTAATTACCTATGGTGCAGCTGGCTCAAATCATGCCCTTGCTACCTCTATCTATGCGCAACAATATGGCCTGAGCTGCCATGTTGTGATCACCGACCAACCTAACTCACCCAAAGTCGGTAAGGCTTTGGCTTATCACCTTCAGCTCGGCACTCATCTTATTTATGCCGGCAATTATCCGGAGGTGCTTGCTGCCGCTGCAGAGATTAAACAGCGACTGGAGACAGATGAACGCAGGTTTTACGACATTCCCTTCGGAGGTTCATCGGCAATAGGTACCATTGGTTTCGTTAATGCCGGACTTGAGCTTGCAGCGCAAATTGTTGCGGGCGACATGCCCAAGCCTGACAGGATCTATCTTGCCTGCGGAACCTCGGGCAGCGTGACCGGACTCAGCCTCGGTTTACGACTGGCAGGTATCAGCGGTCTAATTATTGCCACTCAGGTAACAGCAGAGGCAATCAGCGGCCCGGCGGCTCACTGCCGGCTGTTCAACGACACAAATTTATTGCTGCACACACTGGATAACGCAATACCACTGCTCAAAGATCCGCGCAGTAATGTCATGCACCGTGATGATGAATTCGGCACAGGCTACGCGCACGAAACCGCTAGCGCCGCAGATGCCGTGCAATTAATGGCTCGCACAGAAGATGTGCATCTTGAAACAACCTACACTGGTAAAGCGCTGGCTGCATTAGCCAAAGACTCACTAACCGGAACCACGCTATTCTGGAACACGTACAACTCGCAACCATACAAAGAAGCTGATAACCGAGCTAGCGCAGCTTTGCCGCCAGAGCTGCGGAAATATATTCACACCAGCTGAAACGGATAATGATCGCTGACTCATTCGCCGGCGCCACTCATTCTGCAGCTTTCTCTATTAGTGCGTAGTAGAAGCCATCACTGTCAAGTGGATTGCCCGGCAGCAACTGATGCCCCGGACCCGTGTGCGTGGCAGCAACATGTTCTAGCCGGTCTACAGGCAGCACGCGGGCCTCTGAATGAGCTTGCAGAAAAGTTGCAACCACACTTTGGTTTTCAATCGGCAACACAGAGCATGTGGTGTACAACAATTGCCCGCCCGGCTTAAGGACCAACCATAAAGCTGCCAGCATGCGCTTCTGCAAATCAGCTAGCGCAGAGATATCGCTATCGCGCCGAAGTAACGGAATATCTGGATGACGGCGAATGACCCCGGTTGCCGAGCAAGGGGCGTCCAGCAGCACACGGTCAAACAGCTCACCATCCCACCATCCCTCAGGCGCTGCCGCATCGCCCACCACCAACGTAGCGTTTGCACCAATCCGCTCAAGGTTCTCAGTAATACGTTGCATGCGCTCAGCGGAGTGATCGAGAGCCGTAATATCAGCGCCATAAGCACTCCGTTCGGCCAGATGCCCGGTCTTACCACCTGGTGCAGCGCACGCGTCGAGTATTTTTTCACCTGGTTTTGGCGACATAATAGTTGCCGCCAATTGCGCGGCAATATCCTGAACGCTGCTATGGCCCGACCCAAACCCTGGCAGCATCTCCACACGCACAGCCGACTCAAGCTTTAGTGAACCCGGACAAACATCTGAAGATTCAGCCGACAAATTAATGCCGGTTTTCAGCTGCTGCTGATAATCAGACACAGAAGTGCGTTGCTGATTCACGCGGATCCACATCGGTGCCTGCAGGTTGCTCGCGGCAGCAATCGCTTCCCAGGTGTCGGGCCAACTGCTGCGCAGGTGATCTAACAACCAAACGGGCAATCGATAGCGGGCGGCGGGCTCCTGCATTGCCGCTTTAAGCAACACGTCGCGCTGACGTAAAAAATTGCGCAGCACCGCATTCACTAACCCGCGGGCATGTGGGCGGCCCAGCACTGCAGCAGCATCGACAGACGCAGACACCACGGCAAAATCCGGTTGGTCGGACTCAAGTAACTGAAACAAGCTGACCGACAAAAGCGATTCCAGAACAAGATCTTTTTTCTTCACTGGCTTGCTTAACAGCTTCGAAATTAAGTATTGATGCAACCAATGACCACGCAACGCGCCATAGACCAGCGCCTTAACTAACGTGACATCCCGAGGGCTCAGGGGCTCTGTCAGACATTCGGGAATAACCTGCTCAAGAGAGCGCCCGTTATGAATAACTGCGTCGACCGCTGCAGCGGCAGCGGCCCGGCTGGCAGCGCCAATTTTTCCGGCCGAAGCGCTCATACGCCCAACACCGTGCCAGACAGATCTCGGACTCCGGGCAACTCCTGAATGGCCACTCGTGGCTTACCCGGCAGCTGTACTTCCTGAAGAATCAACACACCGCTGCCTGCCTGCACAACCAGACCGGCGGCACTCAGCTCAATAACTTCGCCGGGATGGCCCTGATCGATGAGCCCATCATCGGTAATTGCGCGCCAGACTCGGAACTGCTGACCATTGAGCAACGTCTGCGCCACCGGCCATGGGTTAAACGCCCTAACCCGCTGAGCAATTTCAGTCGCACTTAATACCCAGTCGATGTTGGCCTCGGCCTTGGCTATTTTGCCCGCGTAGCTTGCGCCATCGTCAGCCTGAGCCTGCGGTGTCAGCTTATCAGCAGCCAAAGCCGGAAGGCCTCGCATCAGCAAATCCTGTCCAATATCCGCCAGACGTGCCGTGAGCTCACCGGTGGTTTCGTAAGAACCTATATCGGTTTTTTCTGTAAGCAAAACCGGGCCAGTGTCCAAACCTGCTTCCATCTGCATCAGGCAAATACCAGTCATCGCATCACCCTCAAGAATTGCGGCCTGCACAGGTGCCGCACCACGATGGCGTGGCAATAAGGAGGCATGCAGATTCACGCAACCGTATCTGGGTATGTCGAGCACTGTTTGCGGAAGGATGAGGCCGTAAGCAACCACTACCATGCAATCGGGACGCAGATCGCACAGCTGCTGCTGCACGGCTTTGTCCCGCAATGACTGGGGCTGCAACACGAGGAGACGGTTCGCTTCGGCAAGCACTTTAACCGGAGGCGGGGTGAGTTTCCGCCCACGCCCAGCAGGCCGGTCGGGTTGAGTTAGCACCGCAACCACATTGTGATCGGAATTGATTAGCGCCTGCAGCGCCGGCACGGCGAATTCGGGTGAGCCAGCATAAATAATACGCATCAGTTATTCCTGGTGCCGTCAGCTGCTGCCTGGGCCAGTGTTGGTTCTAATAATCGGCGTTCAGTTTGCACCGAATCATGCAGTCACCGATGCCTGTTTTTGCGCCTTAACAAGTTTCTTTTTAAGGCGCTGCCGTTTTAGCTCGGAAAGGTAGTCAACAAATAACTTCCCATCGAGGTGATCTATTTCATGCTGAATACAAACGGCCAACAGACCCTCTGCGTCCATGTCAAATGAATTGCCGTCGCGATCGAGCGCACGAACCCGTATATGCTGCGCACGCTCAATGCCTTCGTATACGCCAGGCACTGATAAGCAACCTTCCTCACTTATTTCAGCGCCATCGCGGGCAATAATTTCCGGATTAATAAAGCACATCGACTGGCTCTGGTCATCAGACACATCCAAAACCAGCAGGCGCTGATGAACATCAACCTGAGTTGCCGCTAAACCGATGCCGGGCGCGGCATACATGGTTTCAAATAGGTCATCCACCAACTGCCGGATAGTGTCGTTCACCGCAGCAACGGGCGCAGCCTTAATCCGCAGACGCGGATGGGGGTACTCGAGTATTGTTAGTAAAGCCATGAATTCCCTAAAACATTTACTGCTTAAAGCTATAATTTGGCGCTAATATTATGCTATATCAGCAGGTAGTTACGGTAGAACCCAATTATTTGATGTTGGTGTTATAGACTAAGTCACAGTTTAACTGCGCCCAGATGTGCAGAATTATAGCAGCGCCGACGTGCTGCGCATTATGGAATTGAGCTAAGGGATGATGTGCCCATGAAAATGTTTTCGACAAGGCCGCTCAGCTGGTTTGGCCTTCTGGCTGCAACGCTGCTTATTGGCAACACTGTTATTGCGGCCACCCCGTTTAGTGTTTCGGCTGCTGCGCAATCTGGCACCGTAGTCGAGGTGGTGCTTAACGCCGACCACCCAGAGCGCTACACCGTGGTCAAAGGCGACACGCTGTGGGATATATCGGCAATGTTTCTCCGTGATCCGTGGCTGTGGCCCGAAATCTGGGACGTGAATCCGCAGATAGAAAATCCACACCTTATTTACCCCGGCGATGTGCTCACGCTGGTCTGGCTCGAAGGCAAGCCGAAGATCATTATTCAACGCAGCGGCACCAGTGAGAAAATTGTCCCCGGAGTCCGGGTGAACAGTGCCGATGCGGCAATCGCGACTATACCGTTTGATCGGATTTCGGCATTTTTGAGTCGTGCCGGTGTTGCCAGCAAACAGGAGATGCAAAAGCTGCCGTACATTGCAGCGTTAAGGAATGCCATGATTGCCGGTGCTGGCGATGAGGTTTACGTCCGCGGCCTGAAAAACCCGCAGATTGGCGAGGTGTATCGTGTGATTCGACAGGGCGATAAAGTCGTCGATCCGGAGACCAATGATCGTCTGGGCTACGAAATTATTTATATCGGCTCTGGCACCATTGTTAGCAACGGCGATACAGCTAAGATGATGTTGAACGATACAACCCGCGAAGCCAAAGAAGGCGACCGGGTAATAAAAGTCGATACTTTGCCGCCGCTGAACTTTTATCCTCGATCTCCCGAAACGGAGACAGAGGGTCAGATTATTTCGGTGAAAGACGGTGTCTCTCGTATCGGTCAGTATCAGATGGTCCTCATCAATCGGGGGCTTGAGCATGGCATGGAGCCGGGGTATGTGCTGTCGATCTGGCAGCCCGGCAAAGAGGTCTACGACAGAAAAGTTTCCAGTGGTATGAGTAAAAAATTCATGTTGCCTGATGAGCGTATCGGCATTCTAATGGTCCTTAAGCCCATGGAGACATCGAGCTACGCACTGGTGATGGAAGCTTACAGCGAAATCCGGACAGGAGATCGGCTGCGCAATCCGTAAGCGGCTTTCTCTTACCGTATTGCGCACACGCCCGGCCTCTTGGTTCGGGCGTTTTCTTTAGGAGAGCGGCGCTAACACAGCGACGGCTGCAGTCTAAGTTTAGGCGGGTAAATGGCAGAGGCGTATCAATGAGCACAAGCACGCAGGTAGCGGGATGGTTGCACTTAGCCCTCGCGCCAGGATTAGGTCCGGCAGCTCTCACCCGGCTGCTGGCCAGCTTCGACAGCGTTACTGAAATCTGCAATCAATCCGCTTCAACACTGATGGAAGGTGGCTTAAGTGCCGCCACTGCAAACGCTATTATTGATCCTGATGTTCGCCGGTTAGCCATGGCAGAACGTTGGTTAACCCACGATGCGCACCATCTTATTTGCTGGAATCACGTCGACTACCCACCGCTGCTTAAAGACGCTGCCCAGAGCCCGTTCGCGCTTTTTGTGGTGGGTAACCCAGTGTTGCTCAGTCTGCCGCAAATTGCGATTGTTGGTAGCCGAAGTGCTACAGCCAACGGCGTCGAAACCGCCTCGCTATTTGCCCGGCATCTCAGCAACAGCGGCTTTACGGTGACCAGTGGACTGGCACTCGGCATTGATAGCGCTGCGCATCGTGCCTGCGTAGAACAGAGCAAACCGACTGTCGCTGTTTGCGGCACCGGCCTAGATAGGGTATATCCGGCAAAAAATGCGACGCTTGCCGCCGCAATAGAACAATGTGGCGCATTAGTCAGCGAGTTCCCGCCGGGGGTCGAACCGCACAAAGATCACTTTCCGCGCCGCAATCGAATCATTAGCGGCTTGTCGCTGGGCACGTTGGTGGTCGAGGCGGGTATCCACAGCGGTGCGCTCATCACAGCAGGCTATGCTGCAGAGCAAGGCAGGGAGGTATTCGCTATTCCCGGCTCTATCCACAGTCCCCAGAGCAAAGGCTGTCATCGGCTGATCAAACAAGGCGCCAAGATGGTCGAAGCCGCTGCCGACATTATTGAAGAGCTCGCACCACAGGCCATTGCGCGCTTGCGGGAAACCCAGTCAGGGGGCGAAGAGCTGAGGCGTGAGCCAAATAAGCCCGCAGATAGCGCAATAACCGCAGGTTATGAAAAACTGCTGGCGGCAATGGGCTGGGATCCGGTCAGTGTTGACGGGCTGGTTAAGCGCTGTGGATTGACGGCAGCAGAGGTTTCATCCATGCTTCTAATACTGGAGCTGGAAGGTCAAATAGAATCGCTTTCGGGCGGGCGCTACCAGCGAAAAGGCACAAAGCAGCAATAAAGGGTTAGTTTTAATGGGTGAAACAGTACTTGACGTCCTCATGTATATGTTCGAAAACTTCTCAGCAGAGGAGCAAGAACCCGATCATGCGATATTGCGTGAAGAACTCCTGACGGCTGGATTTGCTGAAATGCAGGTTGATCGCGCACTCGACTGGTTGGAGCAACTGACTGAGGGCAATGGTCGCCCATTCGCCAATCAGCCTCTGAACCGATCTTCACGCTTATTCAGCCGTTTTGAAATGACCCGACTGGATACAGAATGTCGCGGATATATTATTTATCTGGAGCAAGTTGGCATCCTGTCAGCCATGCAACGTGAGCTCATTATAGATCGCGTCATGGCTCTAGATTCAGCGGAAATTGATGTAGAACATGTCAAGTGGGTGGTCCTTATGGTGCTGTTCAGCCAGCCGGGTGAAGAGGCGGCATTCGCAAGAATGGAAGACCTTGTATTTGACGAACATGAAGGTACCGTGCACTAATACAGAAATACAGAATCACTTTTTGGTATAACCTGAACCGCGACATTGTCGCGGTTTCGCATTTATAGCGTCAGCAAATCGTAGCCATCAAAACAGGCCAGAGCACCAATATAATGAGCAACAATCTCGTCATTGTAGAATCACCCGCCAAATGCAAAACCATCGAGAAATACCTCGGCAAAGAATATAAAGTTCTTGCATCCTATGGTCATGTGCGTGACCTGATTCGTAAGGATGGCGCGGTTGATACTGAAAACAGTCATCAAATGAAGTTCGAGTTGATCGAGCGCAACGAAAAGCACGTTGCCAAAATTATCAAAGCACTAAAGAAAGCTGACACCCTATACCTAGCGACTGATCAAGATCGCGAAGGCGAGGCTATATCGTGGCATTTAGATGAAATACTAAAAGAGCGCGGGCTGCTTAAAGGCAAGACCGTGCGTCGTATCGTCTTTAATGAGATAACAAAATCCGCCATTCAAAAAGCCATTAGCCAACCGCGTGACATCTCACAACCCTTGGTAGACGCGTATCTGGCTAGACGAATATTAGACTATCTGGTTGGCTTTAATCTCTCACCACTCTTGTGGAAAAAAATTACGCCGGGACTGTCTGCGGGTCGTGTACAAAGCCCCGCGCTCAGGATGATTGTTGAGCGCGAGAAAGAAATTGAAGCGTTCAAGCCTCGTGAATACTGGAGCATTGAGGCCACACTTGAAGCCAGTAACATTAATTTTGCTTCACGACTGGTTGAATACAAAGGCAACAAAGTAGAGCAGTTTAGTTTTGAAAGTGAAACTGCGGCATTCAGCGTACGCGACACCGTGGTTACTGCTGCTGAAGGCAAGCTGAGAGTCAAAGTCGTTAATAAGAAACAGCGTCGCCGTAATCCAGCAGCGCCATTCTCTACTTCGACGCTGCAACAAGAAGCCTCCAGAAAATTGGGCTTCAATGCGCGGCGCACCATGATGACGGCACAGAAATTGTATGAAGGCATGGACACTGGAGAAGGGCCTGTTGGTCTCATAACCTATATGCGTACGGACTCGGTTTCGCTGTCTGACGAAGCTGTTGTCGAGATTCGTGAACTTATTGCAGAGCGCTATGGCAAAAAGAACCTGCCAACAGAGCCCAACGTCTATAAGTCTAAATCGAAGAACGCGCAGGAAGCACATGAAGGCGTCCGTCCGACAAGTATCATGCGCACCCCCGAGCAGGTTAAGAGCTTCCTAAATGAGGACCAATTTAAGCTCTACAGCCTGATCTGGAAGCGCACAGTGGCGTGCCAGATGGTGGCTGCCGTGTTCGATACCGTTGCTATCAATATGGTACCGGCAAATGATGAAAGCGCAGCGATAATTCGTGCCAATGGCTCAATACTTGTTGAGCCGGGCTTTATCGCCGTGTATCAGGAAGGCACGGATGACGTGAAAGACGAGGAGGCTGACAAGTCATTGCCCGCTGTAGCGGTCGATGAACTTGTAACGCTTAACGAGATTCAGGCAAATCAGCATTTTACCGAGCCACCACCCCGATATTCTGAAGCGAGTCTTGTAAAGACTCTTGAAGAATATGGTATTGGTCGTCCATCAACTTACGCCAACATTATTTCAACACTGCTCAACCGTGAATACGCCGAAATGGATGGCAAACGTTTCATGGCCACTGATCGTGGCATGATTGTGGGCGACTTTTTAATTAAGCATTTCAGCCAGTACGTTGATTTTCGTTTTACCGCAGACTTTGAAGATTATCTTGACGAGATCGCACGCGATGAAAATAATTACCTGGCTGTGCTTGATAACTTTTGGGTACCTTTTAAAAAACGTGTGGATGAAAAAGAAAACCTCACCCGCGAAGAAGTTGCTCAATCTCGCGACTTGGGCACTGACCCGGAGTCGGGCAAGCCAGTAAGTGTCCGGCTCGGACAATACGGAGCCTTTGCTCAGATAGGCACCAAAGATGATGAAGACAAGCCCAAGTTTGCTGGTTTGCGCCCTGGACAGAAGATCAACACCATTACCTTCGATGAGGCAATGCATCTCTTTATTCTGCCACGAACTCTAGGTCAAACCCCAGAGGGAGAAACGGTTACAGCGAGTGTTGGTCGTTTTGGTCCCTATGTAAAATACGATCAGACCTTCGTTTCGACGAAAGATGAAGACCCTTACACCATCGATTTAGAAACAGCGCTGCGCTTTATTGCTGATAAGAAGGAATTTGAAGCCAATCGCATTATTCAGGACTTCCCGGAACACGAAATTCAAGTGCTTAATGGTAGATTTGGTCCGTATATTTCCAGTCTCGATAAAAAGAACGTTAAAGTCCCAAAAGATCGCGAGCCGGCCAGCATGACGGTGGCAGAGTGCATAGCGCTTGTGGAAAAAGCCGCATTTAAACCGAAGAAAAAGACCGCAAAGAAAAAGACCGCAAAGAAAAAGGCGGCGAAGAAAAAGACCGCGAAGAAAAAGACCGCAAAGAAAAAGGCGGCGAAGAAAAAGGCGGCGAAGAAAAAGACCACTCATAAGGCCGCAGGCCCCGACAGCTAATTTACGGGTTTCATAAGAGGCACAGCTCCGACAATATGCTGACCAGGCCCGACATTTATCGCGGCACCCAACAACTGCTTAAAGGTGGTGTGATTTGTTACCCCACTGAGGGCGTCTTCGGTTTGGGCTGCCTGCCCTTTGCCGAGCAGGCGGTCGCGCGCATCCTGCACTTCAAACAGCGGCCGGTGCGGCAGGGCTTAATACTGCTCGGCGCCAATATCGAGCAACTCCTGCCATGGATTGATCCCTCCGCTGCCGAGCTTCGCCGTTTAAAGTCGACCACTAAGCTGCCAACCACCTGGGTTGTCACCTGCAGTGAAATAGCTCCGGATTGGATTACCGGCGGACGCGATACCGTTGCTGTGCGTATTTGCCGCCATCCGGTGGTGCAGATTCTGTGCCTGAACAGTAATTCTGTCTTGGTCTCCACCAGCGCTAACCGCTCCGGAAGGCCCGCGGTAAAAACTGCCCTACGTGCGCGTTATTTGCTCAAAACCAAAGTTGATAGTGTCGTTGCCGGACAAACTGACGCCCAACGCGGCGCATCTGAAATCTGTCTGGCTGGCAGCGGCAGAGTGATCCGCAGCGGCTGAGCAAACAAGTGCAACCGCGACTGTCCGACGATTCACGTCGGCGCTTACCGGGCAAAACAGGATGAAACTGAAACCCGTTTCATGCACAACCATAACGATGAGTTAAAAACCTAACAGGGCTGAAAACGAGCAGGCTGATTGGTGGAAATCACGCCGTCCGACCATTGACCTTTTGTTGGCCGAGCGCCTTGCAGGCGTTGTAACGGAAACATCCCTCAACATGATCATTCACTAAACCAGTAGCCTGCATATGGGCGTACATAATCAAACTGCCCACAAATTTAAATCCGCGACGCTTCATGTCTTTGCTTAATGCATCTGATGCAGGCGATGTTGCTGGGGTCTGCCTCTGGCTCGCCCAACGATTCTGAACTGGCTTGTAATCCACAAAACCCCAGATGTAATCCGAAAATGATCCAAACTCATCCTGTACATCGATAAACAGCTGAGCATTCATTACCGCAGAGCGTATTTTCAACTTGTTACGCACAATTCCCGTGTCCTCCTGTAAGCGAAGAATTTTGTTCTCCGAAAACCGCGCCACTTTCACCACGTCAAAACCGGCAAATGCTTTACGATAACCCTCACGCCTATGCAGGATAGTTGACCAACTCAAGCCCGCTTGAGCGCCTTCCAACAGTAAAAATTCAAACTGAGTTTCGTCGTCGTAAGCCGGCACGCCCCATTCCGTATCGTGGTAGTCGAGATAAGCATCACTGACCCCTTCGCTCCAGGGGCATCGCTGTTTTACCGCGCTCATAAGTTCATCTGCATTAAGTGGTCCTCACGCCGACAGGCTCTTATCGTCACATCAAATGTGTATTCTCACTACCGCTGACCGATGTCTGTTCGGGTAGCGGTATTCTATTAAACGCCTGTTTGGCTTATGGTGTCTGTGCAATTACCGACTTTGCACGATACAACGCCACTGGCATACCCGTCATTTGCAGCAATAAACCTGCAGTGAGACATTACTTAGGAGGCAAGATGTCAGGCCCGGATCGCTACACCGTCATCGGACACCCGATAGCCCACAGCAAATCGCCCCAAATCCATGCGTTGTTTGCTGCGCAAACCGGCCAGAATATTGCTTACGACGCCACCGATATACCCCCAGAACATCTGGCAACCAGATTCACAGAGTTCTTTAGCCGGGGCGGCGCGGGTCTGAACGTTACGGTGCCGCACAAGCAACATGTGCTGCCATTAGTCGATGAGCTTAGTGCGCGCGCTGAGCTCGCAGGAGCGGTTAACACGGTTGTCAGGCTAAAGTCAGGCCGACTGCTTGGCGATAACACTGATGGCATCGGACTGGTCACTGACATGGTGCAGAACCACGGTGCAGAACTTAAGCACGCGCGCATTCTTATTCTGGGCGCAGGCGGTGCAACACGCGGCATTGTTCCCGCGCTACAAATGTTGAAACCGCAACGCCTCGTGATCGGTAATCGCGATGCTGGCAAGGCTGTTGAACTGGCTAAGGAGTTTGATGCTGAGGGGAATCTATCCGGCTGCGGTTACGCCGACCTGACCAGCAAAGCCTACGACATAATTATTCATGCGACCTCTGCAGGGCTGAAGGGCTCAGTGCCTCAGTTCCCGGATGGCGTTATCGGCACTGACAGCTTTTGCTATGACCTTTCATACAATAACGTCGATACGCCGTTTATCACCAAAGCCAAAAGCCTGAAGTGTAAAAACAGCTACGATGGGCTGGGCATGCTGGTCGAGCAGGCCGCAGCGGCATTCGAGTTATGGCGTGGCATTAAACCAGACACTCAAGGTGTTATTGCAGTCTTGCGGAAAAAGCACCCCGCGGTATAGCGGCCAGGCTAGCGCATCGTTACCAATTCTTCCGCGCTGGTTGGATGAATAGCAACGGTGTCGTCGAACTCTTTCTTAGTAGCGCCCATACGAATTGCCACAGCGAATCCCTGGAGCATTTCATCGGCACCGTCGCCGAAAAGATGACACCCTACGACCTTCTCCTGCTTACCGGTAACGACGAGTTTCATTTCGGCAAAGCCCTTTTTTTCTGACAAGCCATAGAACATCGGCGTAAATCGCGAGCGATAAACCTTTACCGCATCACCATACTTTTCCCTTGCTTCGGCCTCAGTAAGACCGACTGTACCGGTTGGTGGGTGAGTAAAGACAACTGTCGGAATCGTGTGATACTCAAGATGACGACCCTTCATGCCATTAAACAGTCTGTCTGACAGCCGTCTGCCTGCCGCAATTGCTACCGGTGTTAACTGAACTTCGCCGGTCACGTCACCAACGGCGTATATAGTCTCCACGTTGGTGCGCTGATACTTATCGACAGAGATAAACTGTTTGTTATCGATTGCCACACCCGCTTTATTCAATTGAAGTTCGTCAATATTTGGTACCCGGCCGGTAGCCCAGATTACAGAATCAAAACCATCAAACCCCTTAGTATCACCCACAATATTTACACACACACCATTGACGGTTTTCTCCAGTGACTGCGGGGCAGAATTAAAATGCAGGTCTACGCCGCTCGCCTGAAGCGACTGCATAACCGCCTTCTGTAGCATTTCGTCAAAAGATCGCAGCAGGCTGTCTGTGCGAGCAAACAGGTGAGTTTCAGAACCTAGCCCGCGCATCACCCCGGCCAGCTCCACCGCAATATAGCCACTGCCAATAATCGCGACTTTCTGAGGGCGCTCTTCCAGCTCAAAAAACCCGTCTGAATCGATGCCAAGCTCTGCCCCTGGGATTGCGGGCCTCCATGGCCGCCCGCCAGTGGCTATCAAAATGCGCTCTCCACGGACCTTCCGGCCGCCAACCGCAATTTCATTGGGCGCTGTGAACACCGCCCAACCCTCGATATGCTCAACCTCTTTATTGTGAAGATTGCGCGCGTAAATGCCGTTTAAGCGCTTAATGTAGGCATCACGGCGAGCTTTAAAGCCGGCCCAGTCATGGCCCTTATACTCCACATTGAACCCGTAATCAGCAGCGTAGGCGAGCTGATGGGCAATTGAAGCGGCCGCCCACATAACCTTTTTTGGCACGCAGCCAACGTTAACGCAGGTGCCGCCCAAGCGCCCACCTTCAACAACGGCTGCGCGGGCACCATATTCAGCCGCGCGTTGCGCTGCTGCCAGTCCGCCACTGCCGCCGCCAATCACCAGAAAATCAAACGTGTCTGCCATAACTTAAGATCCGAAATAAAACATATGGCCGAGAATAGCACGCGACCTATACCGGTATAACGCCCTCCGAAAAACCGCAGAGCATTACAGCGACCTTGTGATAGCATCCTGTGCTCGGGAAATTAACGCGTAATCATCATGAAAAACCCTTTGCTAAACACTAAAGAGCTGCCAAAGTTCAGCGGCATGCGCGCAGCAGACATTGAGTCTGCGATAAACGAAACCATCCGGCAGAACGAGGAGGAGCTCAGTGCGCTTCTCGATGCAGAGGACAAAAGCGGGACAGCGCCGGATTTTGCGTCATACATACCCGCTATTGAAGAGATGGGCGACCGCCTCCACAAGGTCTGGGGACCGGTCAGTCATTTACACGGCGTGCTTAATTCCCCTGAGCTGCGCGAGGCCTATAACGCCTGCCTGCCTTCGCTGTCGCGTTATAACTCTGAGCTTTCACAGAATCAACGTCTGTTCACGGTATACAAGCGCATAGCGGAGGGCATGGGCAGCACTGCCTCCCCGGAAAGGGCGTTGGTCGAGCATGCGCTGTTGGAATTTAAACTCGGTGGCATCAATCTGCCCGAGGCCCAGCAAGCGAGACTGCGTGAAATTCGCGAGTCCTTGACTCAACTGCAGGCCCGTTTCGAGCAAAATCTGCTGGATGCCATGTTGGCCTGGCAACATCACACCACCGACGTTAATACGCTCAGTGGTCTACCTGAGTCAGCCTTAAGTGCAGCGAAACAGGCCGCTGAAGCCGAATCTAAGGAAGGCTGGCTACTCGCGCTTGACCAGCCAAGCTACGTTGCCGTATTAACCTACGCCAAAGATCCAGAGCTCCGGGAAAAATTCTATAAAGCGTGGTGCACTCGGGCATCCGATCAGCCTCCCTCGCCAGAGCCGTTCGATAACACCAAAAATATGGCGCAGATACTGACCTTGCGTCAAGAAATGGCACAGCTGCTGGGCTATAAAAGCTATGCCGACTATGCTCTTGCGACCCGAATGGCCGGGACGGTAGCGGAAGTTACAGGTTTTTTACAGGAACTTGCAGGGGTATCGATGCCTGCCGCCAAACGCGAGCTGAAGGAGCTCGAAGTCTTCGCTGGCAGGGAATTGGCGCCGTGGGACATCGCCTATTATTCGGAAAAGCTGCGGCTGCAGCGCTTTTCAATTTCCGATGAAGAGCTAAGACCCTACTTTCCATTGGATCGAGTGCTTGATGGGCTGTTTGGCTTAGTGCGGCAGCTCTATGACATCGAACTGGAACAGCTGCCCAATGCCGATGTCTGGCATCCGGACGTTCGTTATTACTCTGTAAAAAACCGGGGCGGAACAATATTCGGTGGCGTCTATGTCGATCTCTATGCAAGAAAAAATAAACGTGCCGGTGCCTGGATGGATGAGTGCCGGGTTCGCAAGCAGTTCAATGGCAACAATCAAAACCCGGTTGCACATCTGGTGTGCAACTTTGCACCACCATTAAATAATGAGCCCGCACTGCTCACCCATAATGATGTGGTCACGCTGTTTCATGAGTTTGGCCATACTTTGCATCATCTATTAACTGTTATTAACTACCCGAGCATCTCCGGCATTAATGGCGTCCCATGGGATGCGGTAGAGCTCCCGAGTCAGTTCATGGAGAACTTCGCGTGGAGTCCCCAGGTTGCGAAGCAGCTTTCCGGACATTACCAAACCGGCGAAGCACTGCCCGATGACCTACTGAACAAACTTGAAGCATCGCGGATATTTCAAGCCGGAATGCAGATGGTACGGCAACTGGAGTTCAGCCTGTTTGACTGGTATCTGCATTCGGAGCCCGACACCGATAACGCAGCCGGCAAAGCCATGCACAAAGCCCGGAATGAAGTTGCTGTAATCAAAGCGCCTGAGTACAACCGCATGACGCATAGCTTTGCGCATGTTTACTCCGGCGGCTATGCAGCGGGCTACTACAGCTACAAATGGGCCGAGGTGCTGGCAGCCGATGCTTACTCTGCGTTTGAGGAGGGCGGTTTATTCAACCCTGATCTAGCCCACCGGTTCAGGCAGGAAATTCTGCAGATTGGCGGCAGCAAAGACATTGCCAAAGCATTTGAAACATTTCGCGGCCGTCCGCCATCGATAAACGCGCTACTCAAACAATCGGGTATCGAAACCAAGGTCGCGTAAAGTGAACCGATATCTGGCCGGTCTTAATTGCCTATCAGGAGCCTCACGGTGAAAATAGCAAGCTGGAACGTCAACTCAATTCGAGTGCGCACTGAACATGTGATCGAGTGGTTGGATTATGCCAAGCCCGACATATTGGGGCTGCAAGAACTCAAAATGCCAACGGAAGACTTTCCGTCGGACGTCTTTGCTGAGGCTGGCTACTCGGCACTGGTTAACGGGCAAAAAACTTATAATGGTGTCGCATTGCTCAGTCGCACCGAAGGTCTGAACCCCATTTCAGATATTCCCGGTTTCGATGATCACCAACGACGGGTATTGGCAGCCACCTATGGCGATACACGAATCGTAAACCTGTATGTGCCTAA
This sequence comes from Gammaproteobacteria bacterium, assembly GCA_029245525.1. Lineage (GTDB taxonomy): Bacteria > Pseudomonadota > Gammaproteobacteria > Steroidobacterales > JABIQA01. The sequence goes on from JAQWPD010000101.1 coordinate 144,277, forward strand.
TGGTCAGGCTCTTGATTCGGACAAGTATCAGTACAAGCTAGACTGGCTTAAAGCTCTGAATGCATGGGTCAGAGAAGAAGCCAATCAACACGCAAAGCTGTGCGTGTTCGGTGACTTTAATATTGCACCGGAAGATACTGACGTTCATGACCCAGAAGCATGGGCCGGCAAAATTCTTTGCAGCGATGCCGAACGGGCCGCGCTTGCCGAATTAACCTCACTCGGCCTTCAGGATAGCTTCCGCCTATTTGACCAGCCCCCCGAAAGCTTCAGCTGGTGGGACTACCGCATGGCTGGCTTTCGCAGAAATCGGGGGCTTCGAATTGACTTAATACTGGTTTCAGAGGCTATTGCCAAGAGGTCTACCGCAGGGGGTATAGACAAGGAACCGCGGGCCTTAGAGCGCCCTTCCGACCATGCTCCGGTGTGGCTTGAGTTTGACTAGCTGTCGGCGGCGAGTACACTAAATAGCAAGACAATAGGCGGTTTACCCCCGCAGCAGGCATTCCACACATTACCCATGCCCCTTGATAATCACAATTTCTCGCCTGAGCTGCGGTTTGAGCCGCAGGATCGGCGTGCCGATTACGACGTAACGAATCTCGTAAGCTTAGGCTCGGCTGACTCCGTGCGACAGGAAGTCCGCAAGCTGTTTGAGCAAACCTGGCCCGCAGCGAGCTTCGATCAAGTGTGGCTCGCCTTTTATGATTTTGAGCGTTTGTTTAATGGCACTATGCCGGGCTTCGAAGGCTGCGACACGGTCTATCATGACATTCAGCACAGTCTGGATATGAGCCTTTGTGTGGCGCGCCTGCTGGCAGCGCATGATCAACAAGCCGATAAAGAATCAGAGCTTGGCCCCGAAAAAGCCACGGTTGGCATGATCGTCGCACTGTTTCATGACAGTGGCTACCTGCGCTCCAACGACGATAAAAGCATCCAAAATGGCGCCGAGTTCACACTCTGGCATATCTCCCGAAGCGCCGAATTCCTGCGCGGCTACCTGCCAAGCATTGGGATGGCCAGATCGCTGAACATTGCGACTGAGCTGGTTCACTTTACAGGCTATGAGAAAGAGCTTGATGAAATCGAATTAGATGATCCAAAAGACTACTTGCTGGGTCATATGATAGGCACCGCCGACCTCTTGGTACAGATGGCAGATCGCTGTTATCTAGAAAAATGTCGTGACCGCCTTTACCCGGAGTTCGTACTGGCTGGCATCGCCATCGCCGATGAGCCAAACGGCGAGAAGCGGGTTTACTACCAATCCGGAGAAGACCTGCTGCGACAAACACCCGACTTCTACCGCAACATTGTCTTAAATCGGCTTAATGATTCGTTCAGCCGGGTCTATGAGCAACTCGGAGCTTTGTATAACGGATGCAATCCGTATATGGAGTGCATTGAACGAAATATTGTTCATCTTGAAAAAATCATTGTGTCAGGGGAGTGGCTGAAACTGCGTCGCAATGCGCCATGCTTCACCTCTCTCGAGGAGCCGTTGGCCGCTAGCAACTCTTTGGTTAACAAGTACCTGCAGGATTTGAGACGATCGGGCAAGGAATTAATGCTCAACCCCGGCGGCAGCGAGAGTCAGCCAGCAGCTAGCCTCGGCTGATACGCACCTATATTCGTCCGCCAGCCATCCTCGCAGAGCCATTTTGCAACGCCTGTTGACCCTGTATGAGGGTCTTACGTTCAATTCTCCGGATATTAAGGGTGACAGCCGGCTTAGCTGATGCCCCATGCTGCTTCACTATGTCCCCTGCACTGCTGAGTATTGGAATGCCTTATTGAGATGTAAACTCCGGCAACAACTAGGTGGTAAAGGCAGAGATAAAAAACCCCGCTCGTGGCGGGGCCTCACGAAATCTATCGTCACTGAAACTACAGTGAATTAAGAATTCTTGATTTCTGTTCTTGGTATTCCTGCTTATCAATCAGCTTTTTCTCATACAAAGAGTCCAGCCGAACAAGCCTTTGCTCTACTGTGTTCTCAGCGTCTGACTTCTTGCCAGCCGTTGCTGAGCCATCTTCCGCCTCCTTTAAGAACGCGCTGTTTATAGCGATAGCGCGGGCTTCTTGTTCGAGCTTGTCAACACCCTCTTTAACCTGCTTATCCTGATACGAGGCCAACAGGGCCTGTGATTTAGCCAGCGCAAGTATGTCCTCTTTAACAACACCCATCTCGGAGCTGCACCCCGAGATGACCCCCTCGGCCAGAACGCTTGGAGTAGCTGCTGTTGGAGCATACTTTGTGGCGTAAGCTTGTGCGCAACTCAGATACCTGTCTGAACTGGCATCAATTTTAGCTTGCAGTGCCGGCGCTTTTTTCCCCGCATTAATCTGTGCGCAGGCGCTGACAGTGAGCGCAACTGCAATCATCGAAACCGTATTAAATCTATTCATGAAACCTATCCCTCAATAGTCATTACTGCAGTAGCCCTGCTGAGGCATTAAAAGCGTTAATCACGCACCTCAACCTAAGCCATTTTTCTAAGCATGTCAGGCCTGCTGTTTTTGCAGCAACTCACTGGTGCCTGCCACAAAACCGGCCGTATCTTTTTCGACAATATCGCAGCTAGACACTTCATCCCAGCCCCCGTTGGATATGGCAACATGATGCAAAAGCTTGCCCGCTTTGCCATCCCATATCAGTTGATAGTTTTTGCCGGCGTTGGACATGCGGACCAGCCAGCTTCCATAGTTCCCCTGGGCTGCCAAAAAACCGTCAACAGCATAACCGGCGGCCTCACACACCGCACCAAGTTCAGCCGCCAAGGCTTCATCTTTCTCAGGATTCGGCGCAGGTGTTTTTTGCCCTGGCTGCTTCCCAATCCACATAATCGGCTTTTCTGACATGCTCTACCCTCAACAATGGTTGCTTATTGTAAAGACTGCAGAAAAAAATTGCGCGTGGACAAAAAATTGAGGCCGTTTTTGACTTTGATACGCAACGGATAATATTGTAGCAACATGCAAAAGCCCTCAAAAAACGCCTTGCTGATTGTCGCTATACTGGCAAGCGCTCCTCTGATCATGGAGGCGTATACCCGCTGGTCGCCGTCGTTTTCGGCGGACATGCCCGCGCCAAAGTCGTCAACAAAACGCCTCATATTGCTGTTTCATGGCTCGGATGGCAAAGACAGCCCCGCCATTCTGCAATTGGAGCAAGCGCTCAAGCAAAAACTCTCTGTGAGTGACGCAGAGGTCATCCGCTATGTTTGGTCGCCGTGGTCAGACGAGCGCTTAAGGGCTTCAGCAAATGGCCTATACCTTGGAGAGAAAATCGGCGCTCATCTGGCCAGCCAAAACATCCGTGAAGTGCATCTAATCGGGCACAGTGCCGGCGCGTGGCTGCCCGACGCGGTGTGTGCAAGCCTGCGCAAGTACACCAGTGACCCCGTGAAGGTGCGCATGACATTTCTTGACCCTATTGGCATAAAGGGCTTTCTCGACTTCGATTGGGGAAGCCAAAATTTTGGTGGCTGTGCAGATTTTGCTGAAGCCGTTATAAATACTAACGACAACGTGCCCGGCACTAACGCGCCGCTGCAGCAGGCATTTAATATTGATGTTACCGAGCTGCCACATGAGGTGAGTGGTCACGAGTGGCCTATTTGGTATTACACCCAAACGCTGAATGGAATGAGCTTATCGATGGACGCCAATCATTTTGCCATGCCCCGTGGAGCTGTCGCTAAAGACGTTACTGCCGGCGCAGACTAAAACAACCTGCTAACTCATCGGCTTAACGGGCGGGAACCACCATGACCGGAATATGGGACTGGCGCAGCACGCCCTCACTCACGCTCCCCAGTAACACTCGCGACACCAGCCCCTTGCTGTGAGCGCCGATAACAATAAGGTCTGCCTCCAGCGTCTTGCTTTCTGACACAATCTTTTCGACGTAAGGGCCTTGAACAAGAATGGCATCGCAATCAAGCCCGCTATCACGAAGCTTTTCTGCCATGCCCTGCAACTGCCTATGCTGATCACGAAAACTGTTTGCGACCGCATCTCTGGTAGTTTGCGGGCCGGCATCATAGCCAACAAAATCCGGGTCCGGATCGGCGACATGCAGCAGCTGTAGCTTGGCCGAAAAGGCGGCGGCGATCGATGTTGCCTTAGCGACAACATCATCACTGAGATCAGAAAAATCAACGGTAACAAGAATATTTTTCACTGGCATCCGGCTCCTCAGACTATTGGGTTTTATAGCACATTACTGCGGCTAAAAAACGGCTTCTAACTGAAACATAGGCCGATCTGCTCTCTCAAGAGTCTGCTATAGAAGCCTCCGCAACCAACCACTGCATGTTTTAGGCGATACTCAAACACCACTGCGAACCGCTGCTCTCATATACTATGGAGAATCCGCCGCCCAATTAGGTGGCCCTACCGGAACATCTATGAGCCTTGCACTAATACTGATTGCGTTTGCTGCTGCATTTTTTGTCAGCCAAATCCGGTTACCGCCGATGGTGGGGTTTCTGGCCGCAGGCTTCATTATGGTGTCCTTCGGGTTCGAGGCCGTTGATGGTATTCAGCAAATCGCAAACCTCGGCATTACCCTGCTGCTGTTCACTATTGGGCTGAAGCTCGATATCCGTGACCTCATTAGGCCGGAAGCTTTTGGCGTCACGCTGATTCATATGGGTGTGACAACCGTGCTTTTCGGTTTGATTATGCTGGGCGCTGGAGCAATAAAGCTTTCGCTTTTTGCCACACTTAACTGGCAAACAGCACTGTTATTGGCATTTGCGCTGTCCTTTTCCAGCACAGTGTTTGCCGTCACCGTATTGGAAGGTCGTGGCGAAATGGGCGCTTTGCACGGGCGTACAGCTATCGCGATGCTCATTTTTCAAGACATTGCAGCGGTAGTCTTTATTGCCGGCACAAGCGAGAGCCTGCCAAGCGTTTGGGCCCTCTTGTTATTGGGCCTGCCGCTGCTCAGACCGGGGATTTCAAGGATTCTTGAGAAATCCGGTAACGGTGAGCTTCAGGTCCTTCTGGGTTTCTGCCTCGCATTAGCCGGCTACGAGTTGTTCTCTGCAGTTAATCTGAAGGGTGATCTAGGTGCTCTCGCCGTCGGACTGATGCTTGCTGGCACCCCAAAAGCTAGCGATCTCGGGAAATCTCTGCTGAGTTTTAAAGAAATATTTTTGGTGTTCTTCTTTCTTAGTATCGGACTTTCTGGCGTGCCTACAATTGAAGCTGTGCTGATTGCGCTTGCGCTGATTGCATTGTTGCCTCTAAAAACGGGCTTGTACTTGCTGTTACTTACGCGCTTTCATCTGCGCGCACGAACCTCGACTCTGACTAGCCTCACACTAACTAACTACAGTGAGTTTGGGTTAATCGCCGGCAGCGCTGCTTTTGCCAGCGGCTGGTTAAGTGCTGAATGGTTGGTGATCCTGGCAATCACCGTGGCGATTTCATTCACTATTTCTGCTCCCATCAACGTGCATGCGCATCATCTGTTCGACCGTTATGCGGGTAAATTGAGAAGACTCGAAACCATTACGGTACTGCCCTATGACCAACCAATTGAGCCTGGCAATGCAGAGATCATGGTGTTCGGCATGGGCCGGCTTGGTACCGCCGCATACCAAACGCTGGAGGCGCAATACGGCAAGGTTGTTCTGGGCGTAGACCGGAGCCCCGACACTGTGGCCAGGCAACTGGCGGAAGGGCGCAACGTCATCCACGGCGACCCATCTGACATCGACTTCTGGGAGCGCACCCGGTGGCCCTACAATATCAGGGTAGCTGTGCTCGCCATGCCCGGTCATGGCGCCATCCTCACAGCAATTGATGAAATCCGCTCCAGAGATTTCGGTTGCAGCATTGCAGCGGTCGCCTCTAAGCATGACCAGCTTATAGAACTTGAAAAAGCGGGGGCATCCGCCTCATATAACTTCTACGCAGAGGCCGGTGTGGGCCTTGCACGCCATGTGATCAACCAGCTGGAGCACACCGAAGCCTCTGCGCCCAATCCCCGGAAGAGCTAAAACACATGAAAATCGATATCGTTCTGGACTCCCATCTTAAGTCATCAGAATTTAAAGAGCTTGGGCTCCTGGCCGAACAGTACGGTATCAACACCGTCTGGAATGCCAGCTATCTGGATGGCCGCGACCCCTTCAGCAACATGGCCGAGCTGGCAATGGCATCGAGTCACATTAAACTGGCGCCTATGGCCCTTAATGGCTACGAGATGCATCCGTTTCGCATCGCTATGGCATTGCTCACCCTGGGCGATCTGTGTGAGGGCCGAGTAGAGGCCATGATCGGTGGTGGCGGTGAAGTGGTTATGTCGCTGGGCATTGAGTTTGAAAAACGGGTGCGCTATGTAAAGGAGACGCTGGAGATTGTTAAGGGCTGCACATCACAACGCCCCTTTAGTTACAGCGGCGAATTGTTCAGCATTAATCACTATGATCCACAGTGGATCAGAGAAACGCCGCCCTATGTTTATGCCGGCGCGAACAAGCCACAAATGCTGCGCATGGCCGCCAAACATGCCGATGGCATATTTATGAGTGACCTGTCCATAACCCTGGCAACCAACGCAATTGACACCGTTTTCGCTCGAATGGATGAGCTCGGTCGTCCAAAAAATAACATGCGCTTTAACAACTTTATGGCGTGGTATGTTTACGATGACCTAGCCGAGGCGCGACATGAGGCGCGCCGATGGATTGGCTTCCGCGCATTGTTCCGCGAGTATATGATGCGCGAGTTTATGACCGAGAAAGAGTTCGCCACCATTATGTCGCGCATACCGCAAATCTATGCGATGGCGCCAAAAAATGAGTCTTCGGTAGAGGGGGTTCCCGATGAACTGCTTGATCTTTGTGTCGATAAACTGACGCTAACCAGTACACCCGATGATCTCGACGGTATTATTGAACACCTGCTTGAGTTCAAAGCTGCAGGGGTTACACACACTTGCCTTGAGCTAAAAAAGCATCAGGCGCAAAGCATTAAGATACTGGGCGAAACAATTTTGCCGGCGTTGCGCTAGGCCGGCCTGATGATCAAGCGGGCGTTGTCTGCCCCAGATCGGGCTCATCGGTGCATCTCATTAGACGCTATTGTGGGAAACACGCTTTAGGTACATCTGCAGAAAAGCAGCCGCAGCCAGACCCGATGCGCCAAACAGCATGCACATGACGACAATCTGATAGCGCGCCGCGATAAGTGGCGAGACCCCGGACAGTATCTGACCTGTCATCATTCCGGGCAATGTCACCAGACCGACCGCAAATAAGGAATTAGTCACCGGTATTAAAGCAGCCAGGAGTGCGCGGTTTCGAGCAACACGACGCCCCACACCCGCCAGCAATTCCGATTCCATCCGCTCTGCCGCCAAACTAACGGCATTCATGCTCGCCGATAAAACCATGCCGCCAAGGGGCAGGAGCAGCTGGGGGTCATACCACGGTGAGGCTTGCAAAACGAACTGTGTGATTAATGTCAGGATCATCAGAGACGTAATGCCTATCGACAACATCGCGGGGCCCATGAGGGCTTTTCGCTGGTGGTTAATGGTGCGCAACGCTATCCAGCTTGCCGCCAGCAACATCACGAAGAGCACGCCGCTTACCACGACAGCACTGTTACTCGCGAAAACATAAGTCAGCATATAGCCCACTAGCAAAAGCTGGAGTAACATCCGGAGCAAAGCATAAGCTGATGTTCCTGCGGAGCAGCGCCAGCGCCAGAGCACAACCAGCACCAGCAAGGCGGGAATAAACGCCATAGCCAGCGGCAATAAATCAATAGGGGCAATCTCACTCAAAAACGGCTTCTCTGGTACGTCACTGTTTTAATTTATCACTGCAGCGATGGCAATGGGGTAATCCACCGCGGCCGCATGCGGCAAATTAAGGCGAAAACGGCGCAAAAAGCACCGAAAAAGGCTCGACTATGCTGCTCGGGCGGGCTATCCTGCGCAGCGCAGTCAGTCGTGACGCTGACTGCTCAAACCCATGAATAACAACAGATATTTCTCGCCTAGCGGAAACGACATTGCTGCTTCGACGGGATGCGAAGGCATGATGCCATTGCTGACAACCGGTAATTAAACCTATGAATAGATTTGCGCTGATGCTCTGCTCCTTATGGTTGCTCACCACAACAAGCAGCTTTGCTGCCGATGCCGCACCCCCTAAAGAAAAATGGCCATCGCGAGCATCCACCGAAGACCTCGACTGGAGCCTCACCGGGTACGTGGCGTGGATCTCACAAGAACAACTCGGGGATATGCTCATCGGTGCAGCCAGCCTCGAAAATGACAAGCTCTATGCTTTGGCACTGAACAAACGCTTGTATCGCTGGAACACTGGCTGGGATTTTGAAGTTGAAGGGCAGGTCGCAAAACACGCGGGCCCGAGTCAACGCCATTGGGAGTTTAATGGTTTAGGTGCCTTTCGCTGGAATCGTTTCTATTGGGATCGCTACCTCAACACCAGTTTTGCCGTCGGTCTTGGCATATCCTATGCCACTGAAGAAGGTCAGTTTGAGATAGATGCTCATGGCGACACCTCCAAAACACTGGCCTACATTCTCGTAGATCTAGACTTTGCTTTGCCACAGTATCCCAACTGGGCATTGGACATACGCATTCATCACCGCTCATCGGCGTATGGCCTCTTCAATGACAACATCGAAGGCGCATCAAATGCGCTGGGTGTCGGCTTAAAGTATCGCTGGTAGTCCGGCTGAGCCAAGCCTATAAGTCTTTTCGCATCTGGGCCCACAGCGGTCCGGTTGTGGCAGGGCTTGTAACGTAAACATAGCCCTGTTTTTCGTAGAACGTTAGCGCACCTCCCGCTGCCTGCAGCTCAAGCGCCGGCAAACCTGCATCCGTCGCCGCCAATTCCATGAGGCCCACCAGGCGGCTAGCAATACCCCGGCGCGTAAAGTCAGGATCAACGTAGACCGAAGTAATCTCTGCCTTCACAAGATTAACCGCGCCGAAGCCACACAGACGGTTATCCGCTTCCGCGACCACAAAAACTTCTGTCTGCATTGCCTGCAGATAGTCTGCCGCGACTCTCTTTTCCATCCATTGCAACACTAACTTGTTATTGCGCTCTAAAGAGTCGGGCCCTTTGCCGGCAAGCACATGCACATCACGGATCTGTTGGGCATCGGCTGAACTGGCTTTGCGAACACGAAATAATTGTTTGCTCATACTCAGAGGCTCGCAGCACTAAAGCCATCAACCTGAGAAAACAGGTCGCGCCATAAGAGGATAGCCGCATCTTCATAGCGAGGGCCAGGATCCGATGCCCAAACCAGCTTCGGCCAGCAGTAGTCAGATGGACTCCGCCCAACAATATGCACGTGCAGCTGCGGCACCATGTTCCCCAATGCCGCAATATTCAGTTTTTCCACACTTGGTTGTGCTTTGACAACCACCGCTGCGAGGTTCACCTCATCCAACAACTGCTGTTGGGTGTCTCTGGGTAGATCGGTTAGCTCAGTCGCGCCAATGGTGTTCTGAGGCACTAAAATAATCCAGGGAGCCCCCGCATTGTTCATTAACAAAACATGCGAGCAGGCAAACCTTCCGAGCAGAACGCAGTCTTTGATTAGCTGCGGGTGAATCGCAAAATCCGTCATTGTGGTTGCCCTTTAAAAAAGCCGCTTAGGCCGGCACTAGCACCATCCGCATGGTCGCTTTCCCCGTACCCAAGAGCATTGCCTGGCGAGGCAAGCAATTCCTGCACGTGTGATTTGCAGCTGCGGCCACTTTTTTTAGTCAAAAGAAATATTATCCTTCCGACGATCGCTGCCGATGCGACGGTTGCTCCGCTGATCGCCAACAGGCATGTCTTTGGATAAAGCGCCCACAATGTGCCGACGATCGTGACGAATTCGACGATCATCAATGTTCCGGTACTTGCAATGACACAAAGCAGGGTCCGAACACTCGGCCAGCGGAATATTAGGGGCTTCAGAGGTTAAAAAACGTCGCTCATTGTGCGTATTCGCCGCATCACAACAATGGGCTTCAGCAACAAATGCCAGACCGCTGTATTTTTTCTTCTCGGTTGCGATTGGTTTATTGCGTAAATGTGCCGAAGGGCGCCTTAGCCTAAGCAGCAAGAAGAAGGCAATAATGCCGATCGTTGTAAGTATTAGAACCCAATCTAACATCAAACCCTCCACCGAGCGTATGACCATGATTCTCGCTGCCAGCGACTGGCGGAACCCACTGCAATTGAACCGCGATTTGGTTTAAAGCACAAGCCTCGAAGTACTAACAAGATGAGACTATTCGACAGTAACAGACTTTGCTAGATTTCTTGGCTGATCGACATCTGTGCCCTTTAAAATCGCTACGTGATACGACAACAATTGAAGTGGCACGGTATAGAGAACCGGCGCCTGAAA
>JAQWPD010000103.1 GCA_029245525.1 Gammaproteobacteria bacterium
GTGGCAGGGTAAACCCCACTCGGAGCAAGACCAAATAGGGGAGTCGGCTGTTCGCAGCCACCCGCGCCCACGGGACTCCCGGGTAGGTTGCTTGAGGCCATTGGCGACAATGGTCCCAGATGAATGATTGCCCAAGACAGAACCCGGCTTATCGGCCAACTTCGCATTACTTTCAGTGGCTTAGCTCTTCTTTCGGAGATGTTTCCGTCAATCTGGCGCAAAAGCCCCGTGTTCGGGGGGTTTAGCCCCCTTCCGGGCTAAAATATTCTAATTCTCAGGTATGCGTTAAAGAAGTTGCTGTAAACCACTGATTTATGGTGAACAGATACCGGCCTCAATGGCTAAAACCCACCCCTAAGTTGCTGTCATACAAGTAATTATCTTGTTGTTGTGTTGACACCTGTTCATCTCGCTTCATATAGTGTCGCGAAGTGGTGAAAAGTGGGAGAAAAGGGGTTTTTGCCCTTTCTGAAAATGCTTAGAGGTGCAACCAAAATCAGTTTGGATGCTAAGGGCCGCATGGCGATCCCCGCGCGTTATCGCGACGAGATCAACGAGCGCTCTGAAGGTCGCGTGGTTTGCACAGTAGATCTGGACTATTGCCTGCTGATTTACCCACAGCCCGATTGGGAAGACCTTGAGCGTCGCCTGATGCGTTTGCCAGGCACAAAACCGGCGAACCGGCGGCTGCAGCGTTTGATGGTGGGTCATGCGTCCGAACAACACATGGATGGGCATGGCCGCATTCTCATTCCCCGTGAGCTGCGCGAGTTTGCGAGTCTCGATAAGCAGGCCATGTTGTTGGGTCAGGGAGCAAAGTTTGAGCTTTGGGACGAATCGCGTTGGAACGCCAAGGTTGATGGGTATCTCGGAGAGGATGCAACAGCTGGCGATTTGCCTGAAGAGCTTGAGTCGCTGTTGATCTAGTTGTGGTTTGGATCGGGGCGGTACCGGTCTGGGTAAGGAAACTGTTAAGACCATGCAGGAATTACATGTTCCGGTGTTATTGAATGAGGTCCTGGAACATCTGCAGGTGCGAGCCGATGGCTTTTATGTCGACGGCACTTTTGGTCGCGGCGGACACGCCCGAAAAATATTGGAAAAGCTGGGGCCAGATGGTCGGTTGCTGGTTATAGATAAAGATTTGGAAGCTGTACGGGTAGCGGAAGAGTTGGCGAAGGCCGATCCGCGAGTTATTGCAGAGCATGCAGGTTTTGGGGGGTTAGAAGAGATTCTAATGCGTCATGGAATCTTTGGTCAGATTGATGGAATCCTTTTAGATTTGGGAGTGTCGTCGCCGCAGCTGGATACCCCTGAACGTGGGTTTAGTTTTCAGGCGGACGGTCCGCTCGACATGCGCATGGATACCACAGAGCCACAGACGGCAGAGGTTTGGGTCAATTCAGCAGGCTTCGGCGATATTGCGCATGTTATTTCTCGTTTTGGCGAAGATCAGAATGCCCGGCGGATTGCCAAGGCCATTTGTACCGCGCGTGATGAGCAACGTATTACCACCACCACGCAGCTGGCGGGTCTTATCGAGAAGGCCGTGCCTCGCTATGGCAAGGGCAGGCACCCCGCAACCAAAACTTTTCAGGCAATCCGAATTCATCTAAACGATGAGCTGGGGCAGTTGCGCAGGGCGCTGGACACCACTGTAGGCTCGCTGACTAAAGGTGCACGTTTGTGCATTGTCAGTTTTCACTCGCTCGAAGATCGTATGGTTAAGCGATTTATGCGTGATCACTCTCGGGTTGACCCGGCATTGTCACGTTTGCCGGTGGTGCCTGAGTCGGCGCGCCCAGTATTGCAGCTAATCAATGGTGCGATTAAGGCAGGTGATGCGGAGCTTGCCGTTAATCCACGATCGAGAAGCGCGGTTTTGCGCGTTTCGGAGGTTTTGTGATGAACGAATCGCCGGGTCTCATCATGATGACGGCCGTTCTCGGGTTGGCAGTAATGATTTCAGCTATTGCATGCGTCCATAGTAAGCATCAGTCGAGAAAACTGTTTGTTGAGCTGCAGCAGCTCACCTCGGTTCGCGATGAAATGCAGGTTAACTGGGGCCGTTTACAGATAGAGCAAAGCACCTGGTCAGCGCATGCCCGTGTAGAGGGTCTTGCACGTAAGCAAATGAAAATGCGTTCGCCTGACCCTGCTGATATCCGCTTGGTGCGGCAATGAGAAAGACGGTGAAAAAACAGTCGCCGAAGCGCAAACCAGTGAAGCGCAGTAGTATTGTCAATGAAGATCAGCCCGGGTTTAATGGCCGGGCTTACTTCGCTGTTTTTTGTCTGGCACTTGGAGCCACCGGCTTGTTTGCGCGTGCAGTGTATCTGCAGGTAGTTGATGAAGCTTTTCTGGAGCGTCAGGCCGATGCCCGGCATATCCGCTCTGCCAAACTATCAGCGCACCGCGGTACGATAACCGATCGCAACGGTGAGGTGCTGGCGGTCAGCACACCAGTCGACAGCATCTGGGTAAATCCCAGTGTATTGGTTGCTGCCCCTGAGCAGATTCTGGCACTGGCGAAGTTGCTCGACGTAAGCAGTGCAAGCTTAAACGAGAAGGTGAGTCGGAGCTCTGCTAGGCAATTTTTGTGGCTGAAGCGTCACATGAACCCGAGTGATGCTGCCAGAATTATTGATGCGGGTATCGTCGGAGTGTATTCGCAGCGCGAGTACCGCCGCTATTACCCTGCGGGCGAAGTTATCGGTCATCTGTTGGGCTTTACCAATATCGATGACGACGGTCAGGAAGGCCTTGAGTTAGCTTTCGACCACAAGCTAGCGGGCAAGTCCGGCAGCAAAAAAGTATTGAAGGACCGACTCGGCAGAACAGTTGAAGACGTCGAAAGTGTTCGGGCTCCAGTGCATGGGCAGAACGTGGTTACCAGTATCGACTTGCGGATGCAGTATTTTGCGTATCGTGCGCTGCAGTCTGCAGTGAATGAGCATCGTGCGAAGTCGGGCTCTGCAGTAGTGATTGATGTGAATACCGGCGAAGTATTGGCAATGGTAAATCAGCCCAGTTACAACCCGAATAATCGATCCAGTTTTTCCGCCAGTAACTATCGCAATCGGGCTATTACCGATATTTTTGAGCCGGGTTCTGCTTTAAAGCCATTGATTGTGGCGGCCGCACTTGAGAGCGGAAAGTATCGCGAAAACTCCTATATTGAAACGTCTCCCGGCCAGGTGAAAATCGGTGCTAAGACGATTGGCGATAAGCGTAATTTTGGTCGCATTAATTTGCAGACCGTGCTGCAGAAATCCAGTAATGTCGGCGCGGTTAAAATAGCAATGTCTATGGATTCAGAATATCTATGGGCAACGCTTCAGCGTTTTGGCTTGGGGCAGTCTACGGCGAGTGGTTTTCCGGGCGAGTCGGCTGGGCAGCTCAACCACCATGCCAACTGGCGCGATATCACTCAGGCAACAGTGGCTTATGGCTATGGCTTGTCGGTGACTCCATTGCAGCTGGCACAAGCCTACGCTGTGTTGGGTGCAAAAGGGCTGCAGTATCCGGTATCGCTATTAAAAATTGAGCGGGATCCGATTGCCCGTCGAATCGTTAAGCCGGATACCGCCGATTCGATTTTAAGCATGATGGAAAGCGTCGTTCAAACCGGAGGTACCGGGACACAAGCGGCAATAGCGGGTTATCGGATTGCGGGTAAAACCGGGACCAGTAGAAAAGCGGCGAAAGGTGGTTATGCCGAAAATCGATATGCTGCGGTGTTTGCGGGGCTTGCTCCAGCCAGTAAGCCACGTCTTGCGATTGTGGTTGTCGTTGATGAGCCGAATGCGGGTGAGTACTACGGTGGTGCGGTTGCCGCACCTGTGTTCTCAAGTATTGCATCGGGCTCGCTAAGAATTTTAGCGGTAGCCCCCGACAATGTGCAGGGCACCAAGCGTGAAGCATTGCGTCTGGCGGAGGCGGGACGATGAGCGCTGGTATGCTGCTCAGTGCATTGTTTGACGGATTGATTGACGATGTGCCCGATTGCCATGTGTCCGATATGACATCGGACAGTCGTCAGGTTGTCCCGGGCGGGTTATTTATTGCCTGTCGCGGTGTGCAGCAGCATGGGCTGGAGTATTTGCCCGAGGCGCTCGCTGCCGGAGCCGTTGCTGTTGCATGGGAGCCCGAGCCGGGCCTTACCGCGCCAGATGTTCCTCAGAGTGTTGTTGTTTTTCCTGTTGATAGGCTGGGTGAGCAGTTGGGCATGATTGCCGACCGGTTCTTTGCGGCGCCTTCCTCAGCGATATCGGTGGCCGGCATTACCGGCACAAATGGCAAAACCACAACAGCATGGTTGCTTGCGCAGGCTATGCAACACTTGGGTGTGACCTCTGCCTATATGGGTACCTTGGGTTTCGGCTTAATGTCCGCAGGTATTGCGCCTAGCGCATTAACCACGCCAGGAGTCATCAGTGTTCACCGTCGGCTCAGGAGCATGACCGATGCCGGTGCTCAGTTTGTCGCCATGGAAGTGTCATCGCATGGCTTAGATCAAGGCCGTGCAGACGGTGTGCGTTTTAGCACCGTTGCGTTCACAAATCTCACGCGCGAGCACCTCGATTACCACGTCACGATGGCAGCGTATGCCGGGGCGAAGCAACGCTTATTCACCGAATTTGAATGTAATTCAGCAGTAATTAATGTCGCGAATGACTTTGGCAAGGAGTTAGCCGATCTGTTGCACAAGGATGTGCATCTTTTAACAGTATCGACAGATGCCTCTGTACCAGCATCATTGCATGCCGAGTTATTGGCGATAGGTGCGGATGGTTTGCGTGTTCGTTTTTTTGATAAGCATGGTGAGGCGGAATTGCAATCATCGCTCTGGGGCCGGTTTAATGTTGAAAACCTGTTGGTCGCTGCTGGCATACTTATGGTTTCAGGCATTGCGCTGAATGATGCGATTTCGGCATTGGCAAAATGTGATGCGCCTGCTGGTCGTATGGAGTTGCTTGGCGGTGAAGCGTCGCAGCCGCTGGTAATTGTAGATTTTGCGCACACGCCTGATGCCCTGGATAAGGCGCTTACCACTGTTCGCGATCACTGCACCGGCACTATCTGGTGTGTTTTTGGTTGCGGCGGTGATCGCGATCAGGGCAAGCGCTCCGAGATGGCTGAAGTGGTCTCTCGCCGTGCTGATTTTGCGATAGTAACCGATGACAATCCACGTCATGAGAGCCCTGAAAAAATCGTAGCGGATATTGTGCAGGGCTTTTCCGCTGATACTCGCGCTGAGGTGGTCCATGACCGCGCTGCCGCCATTGGAAAGGCGGTGGCGTCTGCCGCACAGGGTGATGTGGTTTTCATTGCCGGCAAAGGCGCGGAAAGCTATCAGCTTGAAGGTGACCGCGCACACCCGTTCTCCGATCGAGATGTGGCATCACGGGCTTTGGAGGCGGCGGCATGAGCCTTGATTCTTTAGCTGCTGTTGCGCGTGCTGTTGATGGTCGTTTGGTTGGTGTTGATGCAGCCTTTTCCGCGGTGTCTACTGATACACATACTCTGCAGGCGGGCGAGTTGCTGTTTGCATTGAGGGGTGAGCGTTTTAATGCCTCTGATTTTGTCGCTGCGGCGGTTGAGCAGGGCGCTGTTGGTGCGGTAGTTGAGCATTATGTTGCGGCGGACATTGCTCAGGTTGAAGTGGCGGACACCCGTCTTGCATTAGGCGATTACGCTAAGGCTTGGCGTCGCCGGCATAGCATTCCCGCTGTTGGTATAACCGGCAGTAACGGTAAAACCACGGTTAAAGAAATGGTCGCGGCCATTATGCGCGCAAGCACTGGTGCGGATGATGCGGTGTTAGCAACGAAAGGGAATCTGAATAATGACATCGGGCTGCCTTTAACTGTGTTGCGGTTGCGTGAGCAGCACAAGATTGCCGTATTCGAGATGGGTGCCAGTGCTGCTGGCGAAATCAAGTACCTTGCATCGGTTGCAGCGCCGCAGGTGGGTATTGTGACAAATGCTGCTGCTGCACACCTGGAAGGTTTCGGCAGTCTTGCCGGTGTTGCTAAAGCCAAAGGCGAGCTGTTTAGTGCTTTGCCAAAGCATGGTGTTGCCGTGCTGAATCGAGATGATGAATTTTATGATTGCTGGCGTGAGGGTTGTGGGCATGTGGCGCAGCTGTCATTTGGTCAGAGCAACGCCGCCGATTTCTTTGCGACGAAGGTCGAAGAAGACCCTAGTGTGCCTGAACTTTGTTTTGTGTTGCATTCTCCATTGGGTGATATGCCTTTACGCTTGCCAATGGCGGGACGGCATAATGTATCGAATGCATTGGCGGCAGCAGCAGCATCGGTGTCTTTGGGCGCTGATCTTGATGCAGTTGCTCAAGGCTTGCGAAGCATGGCGAATGTTGTTGGTCGATTGCGACCGATGACCGGAGCTGATGGTGTGCGGGTCTTCGATGACACGTATAACGCTAACCCTGATTCTGTAAAGGCTGCGATTGAATTTATTGCCATGCAGTCCGGCACCCGCTGGTTGGTGCTTGGTGATATGGGTGAGCTTGGTGAGGACGCATCAGCGTTGCACGGCATGGTTGGTGAGGCGGCAGCGCGCGCGAATATCGATGGCTTGTGGTGTGTGGGCGAGCTTAGCCGGAGCACCGCCAAGGCTTTCGGCGACAGCGCCCATTGGTATGCGGATGTCGCTGCGCTTATTGAGGCGTTGAGCGATGCCATGGAACCAAATGTGACTGTGCTCATTAAGGGGTCACGATTTATGGGGCTGGAACGTGTTGTATTGGCCTTGACAGAATCGCAGGCCAGCGGGGGCCAGAGCTGATGCTGATGTATTTCGCAGATTACCTGAAAGATCTTTATTCGGGTTTTAATGTGTTCACCTATATAACGCTGCGCGCTATTTTATCGGCATTGACGGCCTTGGTTATCTCGTTCGTTGTCGGGCCAATAATGATTCGTCGTCTTGCAGATCGTCAGGTTGGCCAGACTATTCGCTTGGATGGGCCGCAATCACATTTGCCCAAACAGGGCACCCCCACAATGGGTGGTGCACTGATTATTCTGGTGATTACCCTGAGCACTCTCTTGTGGGCAGATCTTGCCAATCGTTATGTTTGGATTGTGCTTGGCGTGCTGCTGGCTTTTGGTGTTATTGGCTTTGTCGATGACTGGAAGAAGTTAGTGCTAAAAGATCCAAACGGGATGAAAGCGCACACCAAATTTTTGTCGCAGTCATTTGTTGGTGCTATTGCCGCAATAATTCTGTACGCAGGTGCTCAGCAGCCTTATGAGACGGCCTTGCTGATACCTTATTTTAAAGACGTGCTAATTCCGCTTGGCGGTTTCTATGTGGTGTTTTCCTACCTTGTAATTGTTGGCACCAGTAATGCTGTAAATTTAACGGACGGTCTCGATGGCCTGGCAATTATGCCCGCCGTCATGGTGGGTGGTGCCCTCGGTATTTTTGCTTACGCAGCCGGCAATATCAATTTCGCAGCATACCTTGGTCTCCCGTATATCGTCGGGGCTGGCGAAATGATGATTTTTTGTGCGGCCTTGGCGGGTGCCGGGCTTGGGTTCCTTTGGTTTAACACGTATCCCGCCCAGGTGTTTATGGGTGACGTCGGCGCCCTGGCTCTGGGTGCTGCGCTTGGCACTGTCGCCATAGTTGTTAAGCAGGAAATTGTATTGTTCATTATGGGTGGTGTGTTTGTGATGGAGACCGTGTCGGTAATGATGCAGGTGGCTTCATTCAAGCTCACAGGCAAGCGCATTTTCCGTATGGCGCCGTTGCATCATCACTATGAATTGAAAGGCTGGGCTGAGCCCAAAGTTATCGTCCGGTTCTGGATTATCACCGTAATTTTAGTTCTGGTTGGCTTGTCCAGCCTCAAGATCAGGTAATGGCAGAAGCAGTGTTGAATATGCAGCAGTCACAGCAGCCCACAGTGTTGGTTCTCGGAACCGGTGTGACGGCTGCTTCGTGTGCGCGTTACTTTTCAGCACGCGGTGTTGCTGCACTGTTTGCCGACAGTCGCCAACAGCCTCCGGGTTGGCCTGCAGTGCAGTCGGTTATGCCTGAGGCATGTTTGCTTGCAGGCGGTCTGCCTAAGTTCGTGCCAGAAGGCATTCAAACAATTGTTGTTTCACCGGGCTTGCCCCTTTGCGCGACATTGTTCGATGCGGCTCGGTCTGCCGATGTGTCAGTGGTCAGTGATATCGATTTATTCCTTGCGGAGGAGACGGGTTCGGTATTGCTGGTTACCGGATCCAACGGCAAGAGCACAGTGACTGCGTTGCTTAATCATCTGTTGTGTGCAGCTGGCATAAGTTCCGTTGCCGGTGGCAATCTGGGTACACCCGCATTGGATCTTTTGGGTGAGTCTCATGATGCAGTGGTGCTTGAGCTTTCGAGTTTTCAGCTTGAGCGCAGCAGGCTGCCGAAATCCGATATTGCTACTGTATTGAATCTTGCTGTTGATCATCTTGATCAGCATGGCAGTTTGGATGCTTATCGTAATGCTAAGTTGCGTATCTACGAATGCTGCGAACTGGCAGTTGTCAATCGTGCCGAGGCTGATGCCACGCCCCCCTCCAATGCAAATGTGGTGAGCTTTGGTCTGGAGTCTCCGAGCGAAGGACATTGGGGTGTTGTGGATAGCTGCCTCGTTTATGGCAGCACTGTCGTAATGCCCGTTTGTGACATCCCATTGGTGGGTCAGCACAATCTGCAGAATGTGCTGGCAGCTTGTGCAATGGCCCATGCGTATGGGGTTACTTTTGCCCAGCTGCGCGAGGGCGTGTGTTCATTCAGTGCCTTGCCACATCGTATGCAGCGGGTGCCGACTGCAGATGGTGTTAATTGGATCAACGATTCAAAAGCGACTAACGAAGCTGCGGCAGCAGCAAGCATCCGTTCGACCAGCGACCCACTCATCCTGATTGCCGGTGGTGATGGCAAAGGCAGCAGTTTTGCTGAGGTCGCCGATGCGCTGCAGAATAGAGCGGCCAAGGCGCTGGTCTATGGTAAAGATGCATTGGCATTGCGCGATGCTCTTTCGCCGGCAGTGCCGGTGACTCAGGTTGCCGATCTCGAATCTGCTGTTGCAGCCGCTTACGACATGGCGTATTCAGGTGCCACGGTATTGTTGGCGCCGGCGTGCGCCAGTGTAGACATGTTCTCGAATTATGCAGAGCGCGGCGAACGTTTTACCCGCCTGGTCGCGGCAAAGCGGGTTATGGAGGTGGACAAATGAGTCGCGCCTATAGCGCCACCCGCGACACGCCTATGCCTGATGGCACATTGTTGTTTGTCTGCATAGTGCTGCTGTGCGGCGGCTTGGTTATGTTGACATCAGCATCCATATCGCTGGCCGAAAGTAACACAGGTCAGCCTTTCTATTTTTTGCAGCGACAAATGCTTGCGGTGCTGGTGGGCTTGATCGGTGGTGCGGTGATGTTGCGTATTCCGAGCGATTTGTGGGAAAGCGCAGGTGTGTCATTGGTGTTCATCGCCGTTGTATTGCTGGTTATTGTTCTGTTACCCGGGCTTGGGCGGACCGTAAATGGTGCAACCCGTTGGCTGAGTATTGGTGGTATCAATATGCAGGTATCCGAACCCGCCCGTTTGCTGTTACTGATGTGGTTGGCCGGTTATGCAGTCCGGCAGCAGGCTGAGTTGCTGGCAACCTGGTGGGGATTTTTTAAACCGATGGCGGTGATAACTGTTATTGGTGCACTGCTGCTTCAGCAGCCGGATTTCGGTGCAACGACGGTGCTGTTGGCAGTCACTTTAGGCGTGTTATTTGTTGCTGGCGGCCGGTTGAAATATTTCATTGTCTGCTGTGCGGCAGTTGCTGCAGCGCTTGCTGCATTGGCGGCGTATTCGCCTTATCGGCTTGAGCGTGTCACCGGTTTTCTTGATCCGTGGGCCGACCCATTTGACAGCGGCTTTCAGTTAACCCAGTCACTTATCGCAATTGGCAGTGGCGACGTATTGGGTTTGGGTTTAGGGAATAGCGTTCAAAAGCTGTTTTATTTGCCAGAAGCCCACACCGACTTCATTTTTGCTGTGATTGCGGAAGAGTTTGGTTTGGTCGGTAGTTTTCTGATGATTCTTTTATTCGCCATCTTGGTGTGGCGGATTGTTGTTATTGCCCGTCAGTCGGCAGCATTAAACCGCATGTATCAAGCTTATCTCGCTTTTGGTATTGCCATTTGGCTCGGTGTGCAATCGTTGATCAACATAGGCGTAAACATGGGCGTCTTTCCAACTAAAGGGCTGACCTTGCCTCTGGTTAGTTATGGCCGCAGTAGTTTGATTATTACCATGGTTGCACTTGGTTTGTTAATGCGCATTGATCTTGAGAATCAACGAGCCATTAACGGTGGTGTTAAGCGCAAAACACGGCGAGGTGCACGATGACTGTGCCTGCTCCGGTATTAATTATGGCTGGTGGCACTGGCGGGCATGTGTTCCCGGCGCTTGCTGTAGCACGGGCATTGCGCGAACGCAGTGAATCCGTGATTTGGTTGGGTACTGAAAAAGGTTTGGAAGCACGCGTTGTTCCGGCCGACGATTTTCCGTTGGAGTTTGTGCGTGTTGCCGGTCTGCGCCGCAAGGGCTTTTTGAGTTTAGTGGTCGCACCATTCAAATTGTTTTTCGCAGTATGGGCTGCACTCCAAGTAATGCGCCGACACCGGCCTAAGGTTGTGCTGGGTATGGGTGGTTTCGCTTCCGGGCCCGGAGGCTTTGCGGCTTGGTTGTTGCGGCGACCGCTGGTTATTCACGAGCAAAATGCGGCGGCCGGTTTAACCAATCGTCTTTTGGCCCGGGTTGCTTCGGACGTGTTGCAGGCTTTTCCGCATGCGTTTTCTGCCAAGGTAGCGGTGCGGACTATCGGTAATCCGGTACGCAGTGATATTTTCAGTCTCGCGGCGCCGGATGTCCGCATTAGTGCCGAGCCAGGTCCTCTTCGTCTGCTGGTATTAGGTGGCAGTCAGGGCGCATTGGCATTGAATGAGACAGTTCCCCAGGCCATACGCTTGCTGCACAACGCGGGCATGAACGTTGACGTTTGGCACCAGTCCGGGGCAAGTACTTTTGAAGCGGCTGAGCGCGCGTACGGGGAGGCGGGCGTGTCCGCCCGGATAGAGCCTTTTATCGAGGCGATGAATGGCGCCTACGGTTGGGCGGACCTCGTGGTCTGTCGTGCAGGCGCATTAACTATCGCCGAATTAGCAGCCGCAGGTGTTGGCTCGATACTGGTTCCGTATCCATCGGCCGTAGATGATCATCAGTCCTGCAACGCGATGTTTATGGTTGATGCAGAAGCTGCAGTATTAATGCCGCAGTCTGAATTGAACCCTGAATCGCTGGCGGCGCAGCTCGAACACTTTGCCGCCGATCGTCAGCTATTAATTACAACGGCACTTAATGCAAAGGCTCAGGCGCGGCCCGATGCGACGGCCAATTTAATGTCGGCTTGTTTGGATGCCTGTCTGCCTGAAGAGGCCGCCATGCAATGATCGATCGGATGAGAAAAATTACCCGGATTCATCTCGTTGGTATCGGTGGTGTCGGTATGGGCGGCATTGCAGAAGTGCTGTTAAACCTTGGTTACGAAGTCCAGGGTTCGGACCTAAAAGAATCAAAAGTCACCCAACGTCTGGCAGTTCAGGGAGCAACAATATTTTTTGGCCATGATGGCGAAAATGTCGACAATGCTGATGTAGTTGTTGTGTCAACGGCAATTAGCGCTACTAACTCGGAGGCAAACCGCGCCCGTGAGTTGCGTATCCCGGTGGTGCGGCGTGCCGAGATGCTCGCCGAGTTAATGCGTTTCCGTTATGGCATCGCAGTTTCCGGCACCCACGGTAAAACGACCACGACCAGTCTTATTGCCAGCGTGTTAGCCGAGGCGGGCGAGGACCCTACTTTTGTAATCGGTGGACGTTTGATTAGTGCCGGAGCGAACGCGCGCCTGGGCGAAGGGCGTTATCTTGTTGCTGAGGCAGATGAGAGCGATGCGTCGTTTACTCATCTGCAGCCGATGATCGCCTTAGTGACCAATGTGGATGAAGACCACATGGAAACCTATAACAATGACCTAGAACGTTTGCGCAGCACCTTCGTTGAGTTTCTGCATAACCTGCCGTTTTATGGACTTGCGGTAATGTGTATTGATGATGCCGGCGTTCGCGATATATTGCCGCGGATTAAGCGCTCAATATTGACCTATGGCATCTCCGAAGAAGCTGATATTTGCGCGGTTGATTTGCGTGTTGACGGATTTCAGTCAGTAATGAAAGTAGCGCGACCCGGCATCGATGAGTTGCTGGAAGTGCATGTGAATTTGCCTGGCAGGCATAACGTATTAAATGCGTTGGCGGCGGTTGCAATCGCATACGAGCTTGACCTTCCTGACGTGGCAGTACAGAACGCGTTAAATACTTTTGAGGGTGTTGACCGGCGTCTTCAGTTACATGGCGAGCATGATTTGCCCGCTGGTAAGGTCATGTTTATTGATGATTATGGTCATCATCCCACCGAGATTGCCGCCACGCTGGACGCCGTTCATCAGGGTTGGCCGGGTCGCAGTGTAGCAGTGGTATTTCAGCCGCATCGTTATAGTCGAACTCGTGATTTGCTCGATGATTTCGCCGAAGTGCTTGCTGGGGCCGACCGACTGATAGTGACCGAGGTGTATCCCGCTGGCGAAGAGCCGATTGCTGGTGCGGATGGTCGTGCGATCTGTGCCGCAGTGAGGGCTCGTGGAAAGGTTGAGCCTGTGTTCTTGGAAAGCTTGGATGATCTTCCTAATGCACTGCCTGCATTGCTAGAGAATGGTGACGTTCTGCTAACTTTAGGTGCCGGCAGCATTGGTGCAGTCGCGCCGACATTGTCTGATGTTCTAAAGAGAGGAGGCGACGCTAACAGATGAACGCCATTGCGCCACAGCTTGATAGCGCCATTCGTTATGACGAAAGTATGAGTCGTCATACC
Organism: Gammaproteobacteria bacterium; assembly: GCA_029245525.1. Lineage (GTDB taxonomy): Bacteria > Pseudomonadota > Gammaproteobacteria > Steroidobacterales > JABIQA01. The sequence continues at coordinate 12,994 of JAQWPD010000103.1, forward strand.
TCATGGCGTGTCGGTGGCCCGGCGGATGTGTTTTTTACACCTCAGTCACAGGAACAATTAATTAGTTTTTTACGTGAACAGAGTTCATCGACACCGTTAACCTGGATTGGTCTGGGCAGCAACTTGCTGGTTAGAGACAATGGTATCCGTGGCGTCGTCATTGCCATTACGCCTGCATTGGGCGGTTTTGAAGCTGGCGAAGATGGCGTTATTACCGTAGGTGCTGGTCTGGCATGCACTGTGTTGGCGCGAAAAGCAGTGCGCCTGGGTCTCGGTCCCGCAGAGTTTTTCGCAGGAATCCCCGGAACTATTGGTGGTGCGCTTAGCATGAATGCCGGCGCGTTCCATGGCGAGACCTGGAATAATGTAGAGACTGTCGATGTGGTCGATCGCAGTGGCAAGGTAACCACCCGTAAACGGGATGAGTATGAAGTGGCGTATCGTCATATCGTAGCTCCAGTTACCGATGAATGGTTTATCGCAGCGCGTTTTCATTTTGCAGTTGATGCCGATACCAACATGAGTCGGCTAACCGCACTAATTCAGGAGCGGCGTGAGAAACAACCGCTAGGTTTGCCAAGTTGCGGTTCAGTATTCCGTAATCCTCAAGGAGACCATGCTGCACGCTTGATCGAAGCCTGTGGTCTTAAGGGCTTCCGTATCGGCGGCGCAGAGGTGTCACCAAAGCACGCTAACTTTATTATTAATACCGGTGAAGCTACTGCTGCCGATATTGAGGCTCTCATTGAACATGTTCGAACCGAGGTAGAGAGTATCCACGGCATTTTGTTGCAGCCAGAAGTGCGTATTGTCGGGGAGGCTTCATGAGTCGCATAGCGATTAGCAATCCGGCAGATTTTGGCAAAGTGGCTGTGCTGCTCGGTGGTGACTCAGCTGAGCGTGAAGTGTCACTGCTAAGTGGCACCGCAGTCCATCAGGCTTTATTGAACCGCGGTGTTGATGCGCATCGGATTGATCCCCGTGGCGGTGTTGCAGATCGGCTATCCGGTTTTGACCGTGTCTGGATCGCATTGCATGGTCGTGGCGGTGAGGATGGTGTGCCTCAGGGTTTGCTCGAGTCATTGGGCTTGCCATATACCGGAAGCGGTGTGCTCGGTTCGGCTTTATGCATGGATAAGCTCCGCACGAAACAGGTCTTGCAGGGTTCGGGAATTGCGACGCCGGCTTATGCTGTTGCGCGGAGTCATGCTGATTGCGAGTCGTTGGGGCAGTCGCCCGGCTTGCCGATGATGATGAAGCCCGTGCTGGAGGGGTCGAGCATTGGCATGTCGAGAGTCGATACCTCTGATCAAATTATTTCTGCATTCGACAAAGCAGTCGAGTCAGGTTGTGAAGTATTGGCTGAGGCCTGGGTCGATGGGCCGGAGTACACAGCAGCAGTGTTGCAGGGCGAAGTATTGCCATTGATCAAAATAGAAACTGATGCCGTGTTCTATGACTACGAGGCTAAATACCACAGCGACGCGACCCGCTATATCTGTCCTTGTGGTTTGCCGGAAGAGCAGGAACAACAGTTTCGAAAAATGGCTGCCCGAGCATTTGTTGCGGCTGGCTGCTCCGGGTGGGGTCGGGTTGATTTCATGGTTGATGCGACCGGTGAGGCGCTTGTGCTTGAGTTAAATACATCTCCGGGAATGACCAGCCACAGTCTCGTGCCGATGGCCGCGAAACAGGCGGGTATAGATTTCGACACATTGGTTTGGCGTGTGCTGGAAACCAGTTTTGAAAATGTGGCTATGCAGGAGGTGGTCAATGCCGGCTAAACGCACAAATCGCCGCAGTGCTATTGCTCGTAAACGATTTGCGTTGCCGACAATAAATTGGCGCGCATTGCTAAGTGGGCTGGTGGCATGTGTTGCCTTGGCCGGGGTGTATAAGGGAACAATCTGGCTGCTTGATCAGCCGATTGAAGCTGTACAAATTCATGGAACGTTCCAGCGGGTTCCTTCGGTTCGTATCGAGGCGGCTTTGGAAGGCTATCTTGATGAAGGTTTTTTAAGTGTAAATCTTCGTGATGTGCAGAATCGTTTAACGGAGGTTCCCTGGGTGGCTAAAGCCTCCATCCGGCGTCAGTGGCCGGGTGTCCTTGATGTCACCATTATTGAAGAGAAAGCTGCTGCGCGTTGGGGCAAAGCCGGCTTGTTGAATACTCGGGGTGAGCTATTTATCGAAGAAGCGACGCACCTGCCTGTTGAATTGGCACGCCTTGAGGGCCCGGCCGGCAGTGAAAAGTTAGTCGCGCAGCGCTATTTCGACCTGCAACAGCGCCTTGAGCAGCGTGGTTTAAGTATCAATATTTTGAGCTTGAATGACCGCGGTGCATGGGCGATGCGTTTGAGCGGTGGATTTGATGTGCGTCTGGGTTCGACCGGAATTGATGGTCGTGCTGATCGCTTTTTCCGTGCTTTAGATCAGGTTCTTGCGCAACAGAGTGACAAGGTGGCGTACATCGACATGCGATATACAAATGGATTTGCAATTGGTTGGAAGAAAGCGGGCGCAAGGAATGCGTCAATCGACTCGGAGATAGGCCCACATGGCTAACAAGGTTGAAAAAGAGCTAATCGTTGCTCTCGATATTGGCACATCAAAAATCGTAGCCATAGTTGGTGAGATTCAGGATGATGGTGAACTGGAGATTATTGGATTTGGCAGTCACCCCTCAAAAGGGCTTAAGCGCGGCGTCGTCGTAAATATTGAGTCGACGGTTACGTCAATTCAACGCGCGGTAGAAGAGGCTGAGTTGATTACCGGCTGCGAGATTCAATCGGTATATGCGGGCATTGCCGGCAGCCAT
>JAQWPD010000046.1 GCA_029245525.1 Gammaproteobacteria bacterium
TCTGCGATTTCCTAACATCGCAAGGCTTTAACACGGTAAGCAACCTGTCCGGCGGCATTTACGCATGGGCCAGCGATGTCGACCCCAGCGTCATTAAATAGCCGGTTCACTGCTCGCAGCGCTAAATTCTTTGTTACAAGATGTTACCGGATGCCTCTGGATATTCGCCGCTAACCGGCGGATAGTCCCCGTAGACACGATAAGCGCATAATTCGGTATCATTAGCAGACAGGCCCTCGGCAAACCAACAACGGCTCGCAGCTTTACGGCCTCTAACCTATGAAAGCCGGTAAAGCCCGGAACAGCCACACAGGAATTTCGCATGACCCTTAGTCCACGTTCGTTCAAAACGGCAACACTGGCAGCACTGATTATTGCCGGCGGCATTACCAACCCTGCGTATGTTAAGGCCGAGTCATTGCTCGAGATCTACAACAAAGCAGTGAACAATGACCCATCCATTCGTCAAGCTCAGGCGAACATGTTTGCCACGATGGAATCCAAGCCGCAAGCTCGGGCTAATTTGTTACCGCAGCTCGACTTCAGTGGCAGCTGGCAGACCTCAAAATCTGACGGCTCCCGAGCGACGGCAGGCGCGCAACCGATATCACAGGCTTTCTCAGCGGACACAGACACGCTGAGCTGGCAATTCAACGTGACCCAAACGTTGTTTCGCTGGGATCAATTTGCCCGCATGGGGCGCGCTGATAAAGAAGTCTCTCAGGCGCAACTCGACTATGGCTTTGCGCAGCAGGAACTTATGGTTCGGGTGACAGAGGCCTATTTTAATGTTTTGGCTGCGCGCGACACGCTCGTCTCAGAACAAGCGGCAAAAGCAGCCATCGAACGCCAACTGGAACAAGCGAATCGTCGCTATGAAGTCGGGCTTATCGCCATCACTGATGTTCAGGAGGCTCGGGCCGGTTTCGATGAAGCCATTGCCGGCGAAATTGTTGCTAAACGCGATCTTGCAAACTCCCGAGAAGCCTTGCGGGAAATTACCGGCGAGTACAATGAGGTGCTTGCAAAGCCAGCGAAGGAAATCCCGCTGGTGGTTCCTGAGCCTGCCATTAAAGAAGAATGGGTAAAGACAGCGCAGGAGCAGAACCTCGCCGTGCTCTCAGCCAAGTTAGGCGCTGACATCACCCGCGATGATATTTCTATCTCGCGAGGAGGGTACATGCCAACGCTTGACCTCAGTGGGTCCTATGGCAACTTTGAAAATGACACGACCAGTACTCAGGAAGTCCCAGTTTTCGGGGACACCACCACGACGCTGAATAACTATCAAACCAACAAATCAATTGGCATTCAGCTCAATATTCCTTTGTTTGCCGGCCTAGGCACTACGTCTGCGGTCAAAGAATCCGTTTACCGTCACCGGGCCGCTAAGGAAAACTTTGAGAAGGTAGTGCGGCAAACCGAACGTGAAACACGCGATGCCTACTACGGTGTTGAATCTGAAATTTCACGGGTAAAGGCCTTGCGTCAGTCACGCAAATCAAGCGAGGTTGCACTTGAGGCAACCGAAGCCGGTTATGAGGTGGGTACCCGCACAACAGTTGATGTGCTTGATGCCCGGCGGTCTCTGTTTTTGGCGCAAACAAACTATGCCCGCAGTCGTTACGACTACATTGTAAACGTCATCAAACTAAAACAGGCCGCAGGCACGCTCAACCCTGATGACCTAGCAATGGTCAATAGCTGGCTGCAACGCGAATCTGACGTGCTGGATATCAACCCGGCCTCAAGCGAGGGCGATGCCGAATAAGCGCTTAACCAGCAAGATATAAAAAAGCCCCGTATAACGGGGCTTTTTTATATCTTGCTGGTGGCCTGGTTAATAACAGCCATTAAGCGATCCAAGGCGCCGCGATTGCGCTCAACCGCCTTCAGTGCATTCTTGCCCAAGTCATGCCGGCTGGAAGGGTTGGCAAACAGTTCATGAAGGCCATGGCTTAACTGATCACTGTTCTCAACAAGCTGCAAAGCACCCGCAGCAATCAGCATCTCTGCCACATCCTTTGCGTTCGATACGGAAGGGCCACAAATAATCGCCTTACCCAATGCCGCTGGCTCCAGCAAATTGTGACCGCCAATATCGACCAGACTGCCGCCCAAAAAGACCAGGTCCGCGGCGGCATAGAACACCATCATTTCCCCCATGCTGTCACAAAGCAGAACCTGGGTATCTGTCTCACAGAGCTTCTTACTGCTGCGTCTTACCGTCTTCACGCCCGACTTACGCAATAACTTTGCCACATCATCAAAACGCTCTGGATGCCTGGGAACCAGCAACAACAGCGCATCAGGATACGTTAAGCGCAAGGCGGCATGAGCAGCGAGCACCTGCTCTTCTTCGCCCTCATGTGTGCTTGCTGCCACCCACACGGGACGCTTGGCACAACCATGCTTCTCACGAAACTC
>JAQWPD010000082.1 GCA_029245525.1 Gammaproteobacteria bacterium
GGTTCGCAAGCTGTTATGACTACTGTGTCGCTGCTGTCATTGCAGGTGCCGCCCTTTTTAATGTTGCTGCGTGTGGTCAGCATGATTGTAGCCCTTGCACTGGTGGCGGCGGCATGGCGCAGGAACCCGCAGTGGTCGCTGGCTGCGTTTATATCGCCGCGCGCAAGGGCCTATGCATCGAAGCTGATGGCTGTGGGCGCGCAGTTGGTGCTAATTTTGGCGCTTATTCCCGTGTTTCATAGCTTCAGTTCGAACACCGTGGCCTATTCGGGGTCGATATTTGCTCTGGCTTCTTTTTCTGTGCTTTTTTTGCTGCTTTTTTCGGAGCGTTTGCGTGCGCAATTGCGCGTCTTTATTGGCAAGCACTTTTTGCCGTTCCGCTACGATTATCGCGAGGAGTGGCTGCGGCTTATTGACACCCTCGCTCAACCTGTCGGAGATATGCCGCTGCCTGAACGAGCGGTACAGAGTATTGCGCAGATTGTATCCAGTCCTGCCGGCGTGCTTTGGTTGCGTCGCAATGGCGATGAGCCTTTTCACTGCGTGGCGGGTTGGAACGCCGAGGGCTGGAGCGATATCAGTATTGATGCCAGCGATCCGGCCGTGCGTTTTATGGCGGAGCGCAATTGGATTCTCGATACCGCCGAGCTTACCCGTCGGCCTGATTTGTATCCGGGCATCAAACGCCCACAATGGCTGGAGCAGTTTCCTGATGCATTGCTTATTGTGCCGTTAATTAGTAATGAAGCATTGCTGGGTTTTGTTGTGCTGTTTCAATCGAGTTCATCGTTCCGGCTTAGGTTTGAAGAAATTGACTTATTGCGTACGTCGGGTCGTCAGGTTGCCGCCTATCTTGCGCAGTATTTGGCTGATCAGCAGTTGTCGGAAGCCAAACAGTTTGAAGCATTTAACCGGCTAACCGCATTTGTGATGCACGATCTGAAGAATCTGATTGCTCAGCAATCGTTAATGGTGCGAAATGCCACAAAGCACAAAGGCAACCCGGCATTCTTTGAAGATGCTATGGCCACCATCGATAATTCAGTGGGTCGCATGAACAAATTGCTGGCTCAGTTGCAGTCGGGCAAAGCTGACCGTCCGCGCCGTTCGGTAAAAGTTGCTGATATTGTGCGTGATGCAGTCGACCGTTGTAGCGATCGCAGTCCTTTGCCGGGATTTAAAGACAAAGACAGTTCGGTCGAGATAAGAGTCGATCAGGAAGGTTTAGCTTCGGTGCTGGCGCATATGATTCGCAATGCTCAGGAAGCGACACCGGATGAGGGCCATGTAACGATTTTGGTTGATACCGTTGCCGCACAGGCGCAGATTGTTATTGAGGACAATGGCAGTGGGATGGATGCGGCGTTTATCCGTGATCGCTTATTTCGGCCATTTGACTCAACCAAGGGCAGTCAGGGCATGGGCATTGGTGCGTATCAAGCCCGCTCTTTTGTGCTTGCAGCGGGCGGCTCTTTTGAGGTCGATTCGGAGCAGGGTGCCGGCACACGAATTACGATTCGTATACCGATAAAGGACGTGGGATGATGGGCGCATTAAGGGTTCTCGGGCTGTATAACGCAGGTTCCAAAGGAGTTCGGTTTGGCCAGTAGCGAGCAAAAACAAAAGCATCTGTTAATTGTGGAAGATGATCCTGGCTTACAAAGCCAGTTGCGCTGGTGCTTCGAAGATTACGAAGTGCTCATTGCCGAGAACCGCGAGTCTGCACTGGCCGAGTTACGTCGGCATGAACCCGGCGTGGTGTTGCAGGATCTGGGTTTGCCGCCCGATCCCGAAGGTGTTAGCGAAGGCCTCGCTACCTTGCAGGAGATTCTGGCGTTGCGACCAGAGACTAAGGTTATTGTAGTGACCGGTCATGGCGACCAGGAAAATGCTGTCCGAGCAGTTGGTCTGGGAGCTTACGATTTCTACCAGAAGCCCGTGGATGATGAAATTTTGCATCTCATTGTGCAGCGCGCTTATCAGATGTTTGACCTAGAGCAGGCGAATCAGCGGCTATTGCGACGTGAAGGCGCGTCACCGCTTGATGGCATTATTGCAGCCAGTCCAAAGATGCTTGAAGTTTGTCGCATG
>JAQWPD010000087.1 GCA_029245525.1 Gammaproteobacteria bacterium
CGAAGTACTAACAAGATGAGACTATTCGACAGTAACAGACTTTGCTAGATTTCTTGGCTGATCGACATCTGTGCCCTTTAAAATCGCTACGTGATACGACAACAATTGAAGTGGCACGGTATAGAGAACCGGCGCCTGAAAATCCTCAATGTGCATTGGCATCGTTAATGCGTAAATGCCATCACCGTCTTCAAAGTCGGCATTTGGGTCGGCAAAAACGAACAGCTTGCCCCCGCGCGCACGAACTTCCTGCAAATTCGACTTAAGCTTCTCAAGCAAATCATCATTTGGTGCAACGGTAACAACAGGCATATCCTCGTCAACCAATGCCAGCGGCCCGTGTTTTAGCTCGCCTGCGGGATAAGCCTCGGCGTGAATGTAGGAGATCTCCTTGAGTTTTAAAGCGCCCTCCATCGCAACAGGGTTCTGAGCCCCACGACCTAAGAACAATGCATGGTCCTTGTCGGCGAAGTGCCCGGCCATTTTCTCAATCTGCGCATCCAGCGACAACACGCGCTCAAGCATCGCTGGCAATGCCACCAACTGATTAGTGAGCTGCCGTTGCTCATCCGCTGGCATGCCGCGATGACGTGCGAGAGCCAAGGCAAACAATGCGAATGCGACCAGCTGGGTGGTAAACGCTTTAGTAGAGGCAACCCCAATCTCCGGGCCCGCACGAGTCATTAAAACCAAATCAGACTCTCGAACCAGCGAGCTTTCTGGAACATTACAAATTGCCATCGTCGCGAGATAGCCCTTGGCTTTTGCCGAACGAACAGCCGCAAGAGTGTCAGCGGTTTCGCCAGACTGAGACACCGTCATAAACACACTGTTGGACGGCACCACGGCATTACGATAACGATACTCACTGGCGATCTCGACGCTGCAGGGAACCTTGCAGTATTCTTCAATCCAGTAACGCGCAATTAGCCCGGCATGATAGCTGGTGCCACAGGCGACTATTTGCACATGCTCAATCTTGTCTAGAATGTCACTGGCTTTAGGCCCAAAAATGCCATCAAGCACTTTGCCATCGGCTATCCGTTCGGACAGGGTATCGCCCAACGCACGCGGCTGCTCATAGATTTCTTTGAGCATGTAGTGCCTAAATTCGCCACGCTCTACAGCATCGGCAGACAGCTTAGATTCAGTCACTTTACGCTGAACAAGGTTATTCTCGCTATCGGTTACGCGAACACTATGGCGAGTCACAACAGCAATGTCGCCTTCTTCAAGGAACATAAATGTGCGCGTGATGGGCAGCAGTGCCGCAACATCAGACGCCACAAAATTTTCGCCCAGACCAATCCCCACCACCACGGGGCAGCCCTCACGAGCCAGTATTAGAGTATCGGGTTGTAGCGGGCTCATCACCACCAGCGCATAGGCGCCTTCAAGTTCGGCTACGGTTTTTCGAACCGAGCTTTCAAGGTCAGAATCCGTTTGAAGATGCTGATGAATAAGATGTGCGATAACCTCTGTATCGGTATCGCTACTAAACTCATAACCGGCTTCAATGAGGCGGGCTTTAAGACTGGCATGATTCTCGATGATGCCGTTGTGCACAATTGCAACGGTATCGCCCGATATGTGCGGATGTGCATTAGCCTTAGTGGGTGCCCCATGCGTTGCCCAACGGGTATGGGCGATGCCGATAGGTCCGGCAGCCGGGGTTTTCTCCAGTTCGCTTTCAAGCTCGGCAACCTTACCCAGACGACGACGACGCTCAACCACGTCACTCTCAAGTACGGCAAGGCCCGCTGAGTCGTATCCGCGATACTCGAGTCGTCGCAGACCCTCCAGCAAGATAGGCACTACGTTCCGCTCGGCTACCGCACCAACAATCCCACACATACTTCGCTCCCTTGGGCCGGCTACAAACCGGCGCCCCAAAAATACGTTCTAACGAAGGCTGAGCACCCCAAGCCCTTACGGGCGACGTTCAGAGCACAAAAGTTTTTCATCACGCCTACATCAGATATTCTACGTTTCAGATTAATGCCTGACTGCGATAGAGGTCGCATTACCGGAAAACCCTGTGATAACTGAGCTTCAGCGCCCCCATCAGGGCTTCTTAATTGGGCGCTCCCACCCGTCAATAGCACGGGGTTTGGCGCGCTCCAGAGTTAACTTGCCGGCCGGAGCAGACCCGCCGATGGTTGAGCCGGCGCCGATCGTTGCACCTTCACCCACCGTTACCGGTGCCACTAATTCAACCCCCGAGCCGATAAACGCATTATCACCAATAATCGTTTTGTGCTTGTTTGCGCCATCGTAATTGCAGGTAATAGTGCCGCAGCCAACATTTACGTTCTGGCCAATCTCTGCATCGCCAAGGTAGGTGAGGTGGTTAGCCTTACTGCCAGCGCCAAGAATGGTGTTTTTAATCTCAACGAAATTGCCGACGCGCGCGCCGTCTAAAACAGTTGCGTTAGGACGTAAACGAGCAAATGGGCCGATACTGGCATTAGCACCCACCGAGGCGTCTTCTAACACGGAGTTGGCATAGATCTGCGTACCGGCACCAATTCGGGAATCAGTAATCGAGACGTTTGGACCCAGTGTGACGTTGTCACCGAGAACCACGTCCCCTGCAAATACCGCATTCACATCGACAAACACGTCCTGACCTACAGCAACCGTGCCACGAATATCAACTCGGGCGGGATCCGCCACCGTTGCACCGGCAAGCATCAGCTCATTGACCAGGCGTTGCTGCAATGCGCGCTCTGCCTGCGCTAACTGCGCTTTGTCGTTGATACCCATTACTTCGGTTTCAGATAACGCTTTTACCGCCTCAACCGCTACCCCGTCGGCAACCGCGGCGGCAACCACATCGGTAAGGTAATACTCAGCTTGAGCATTATCCGCCTTTAATGCATCAAGCCAGGGGCCCATAAGGCGCGCAGGACAGGCCATTAAGCCTGTGTTTACCTCCGTAATTTTACGCTGCACATCGCTGGCATCTTTCTCTTCAACAATAGACTGCACCGCACCTGCAGAATTACGCACAATGCGGCCGTAACCCTTCGGATCTGCCGCATCAACCGTCATCAACGCAAGCTTACTGCCTTCGGTAGCGTCAGCCATGCGCCGAATAGTCTCCGGCAGCACCAGGGGCACATCGCCATAGAGCACCACAACAACACTGTCGGCGCTAACCATTGGCATCGCCTGCTGAACCGCATGGCCCGTGCCCAGCTGTGGCTCCTGCAGCGCCCAATTAAGCGCCGTTGATTGAAATGCGCTCTGAACCAATTCGCCGCCATGACCGAAAACGACACAGGTCTCATGCGCGCCGAGCCGCGATGCAGCATCAAGGACATGCCCCAGCAATGGCTTTCCCGCTAGCGGCTGCAACACTTTAGGGCGCGCCGACCGCATACGGGTGCCTTTACCCGCGGCTAAAACAACGATACTGAGCTTACTGTCTGACATGGCTGGATATTAACGGCGAATTTAGATGAGGGATAAGCTTACATCTTCACACAACAACTGTCTGTGGAACAGTCGATGTTATTGAGAATAGGCAGCGCTCTCGAGCAATATCTCGATTAATACGCCCAAAAAAGCCCGGAGCAGTGGAGGCTTTATCTGGTCTAAATATTGGCAACCACTGGACTAGGGCTGCGTTGTACGCCGCAGCCAGGCCAAACCAGCAAGCGCAGAGCCAAACAACCCAATTGCTGCAGGAACTGCCGTAAAAATAAAAGCACCCGACGACTCATCACCCGTATGCCCGCTAGTCACTCAAAGGTTTCGTAATCACAAATGAGACAAACGGCCGAAGTTTCGGAAAGATCTTCAAGCAAAGGTTGGCCCAACGAGCGGCATACTTGGCTCGCCATACAACCTCCTGCACCTCGAAGCCCATTTTATTCAAAAACTCCAATACCTCGTTGACCGAATACTCACGAACATGCCCCATATGACCAACTCGAGTCAGTTTTTCGTATTCAAAATGCAGTGAAGGGCCAATTATACGGTGACGAAGCATGCGATAGATGGAAAGCAAGGCCAACCCGTTAGGCGTCGACATTAGGATAACGCCACCTGGCTTCATTACGCGACGTATTTCAGTAAACGTAGAAATCAAATCGATACGCATGTGCTCAAACACCTCATTGAGCACCATCAAATCGATAGAGTTATCATCATAGGGCAGCTTATCGGTCTCGACATTGCACTGTCGAATCGTAATACCTAGTTTGGCGATGGCTGATGTAAGCCTTTCGGGCTCAAGATCCAGTCCCTCAACTTCATAACCCTCACGATGCAATGCGGTAACCAGCAAGGGAGGAATAGAACCCACATCGACAATAAGAGTATTTTTTGAGGCGAATCTCTTTACGAGATCTAGGTCATAACTAACACGAATGCTATTGCCTGCTATGTATCGCTGCGCCCATACATTGTCCGTGACTTCCGTCAGAATACTGTCGCCAGCATCCCTTATGCGCCGGACGTTTTCTGGGTCGGGATGGAAGCTTTCTACACCATAATTCATTTGAAGGCCTTAAGAATTTTCCAGCTTTTATTCAATCCAGTTATGCGGGTGAAGAGGCATAGCCGTCATATTAAATGGTAGCAGATAAGGCTCACTCATGCCTGACACTAAAAAGCATACAACGACCCTATCCCATCATTAAACACCTAAGCCGGGACAACCAATAAGCTTCGAACGTTGATCTACCAGACCAACAGAAAATGTGGGTTTCGAAAAATTACGCCGGGTACTTTTTCAGGCTTCAGCGGAGCGTGTAGCCAAGAACGAGTCCCCCTAACTTGGAAAACAAAGGTCTTTTCACGTTGCTCTTTAGCCGACTTTGGGCAGGCCTACCTATCAAAAACCGGATAGGCCATCAGACAATTGCTTTACGCCGCAGCCAGGCCAAACCAGCAAGCGCAGAGCCAAACAACCAAATTGCTGCAGGAACGGGGACTGCGGTAAGCATAAAAGCACCGGCTGACCCATCGCTGCGAGTGCCGACACCAACAATCTGGCCCGATGCGTTAATGTCATGGGCCTCATCAAGACTGACAAAGCCAGTACCCGTTAAATCAACCAATGTGTTTATGTCGATCATGTTAACGCCATCATAAGAAACCGAAGCGCGCTTTGCAGAGCTTGCATCGACGCCATAGCCCACTATGACACCGGCATCATTCAGCGACCAGGCACGACTGCCAAGATTGCCTGTGCCCCCGAAAGAATCAAATACATTCAACAGGCTGCCATTCACATCCCAAACCATGCCAAATTGGGTATTACCAGTAGCCGCTTCACGACCATTACCAACAATAGTTCCATGATTATTGATCTGCTGACCTGTGCTGTAGTTTCCAGAGGTGCTGTTGTAGAAATTGAGATTGCCGGAAGCGTCCCAATAGGTGAGGTGTTTCTCGCTACCGCCAAAATTAATGGCAGAAGCACGACCAACAATTTCACCAGCATCGTTAATACCATGACCACGGCTATAACCCGTCGGGCTGGAAACCGTTCCCAATGATGTCATCGCACCGTTTTGGTAAATGAACGCCTGACTTTGAAGAAGGTTGCCGCCAGTAGGGTATGCATAGCCGGTAATCACGCCAGAACTATTAATAGCATGAGCCGCTGCATTAGAACCGCCAAGGGTCCCTAGATACGCAACACCGCCGGTAGCGGTGTAAGAATAAGCCTGGCTGTCCACCGGAAAGGCCGTGCCCAGATTGCCTGTTTCACCCACAATCGTGTCAGAATTGTTTATACCGCGTGCCGTACCTGTAACGCCCAATGAGGTTACCGAACCCCCAGACCAATACACAGATTCAAGTTGTGCAGTCTCAGAATTATAGGAGTTTCCAACAACCGTTCCATTGTCGTTCAATGCCAAAGCGGTGCTATCGCCTGTGCCGGATAGCGATTGGAGCACTTGAAGGTTGTAGGTGACTGCCGAGGCAGTGGTCGATAGAAAAAACAAGCTGAGCACTAAGAGGCTTTTCAAGGCATATCCCCTATTCGTATTATTATTTTATGGCTGAACTATAACAGAGCCTGCAGGGGGGGGCTCCATTTACATAAGACCGAGAGCCTATGCCGACTCGTTGGGGCTGTCTTTTAGCCCCGCTTACCTTTCAGCTTCTGCACAGCGCGATAACGTGCGGCAGCCTCAACCAACTGCAGACGGGCATGCTCGAGACTTTGCTTGTCGCCAGCCGCCGAAACAGCAGCCTCTGCAGCATCCTGAGCAATTCTGGCAACTTCTTCATCAAGCTGTTCGCCGCGCAACGCTGTATCGGCAAGCACCGTGACCAAGTGCGGCTGAACTTCAAGCAGGCCGCCGGTCACATAGAAGAACTGCTCTTCCCCGTCAACCACATCTACGCGCAATTCGCCCGGGCGAAGATCGGCCAGCATCGGCGCATGCCGAGGGGCAATACCCACATCACCACCACGCGCAGGAGCAAATATCATGTTGGCCTCACCTGAAAAGATGTGACCTTCAGCACTTACGATTTCGACGTTAATAGTAGCCATTTGGTTACCTAGTAAGCAGCTCGCGCTGGCTTAAAGTGTTTTTGCTTTTTCGACGGCTTCTTCGATGCCACCAACCATATAGAACGCCTGCTCCGGTAGGTCATCGTATTCACCAGCAACGATGCCTTTAAAGCCGCGAATGGTGTCGGCCAGACTCACGTACTTACCAGGAGCCCCGGTAAAGGTTTCAGCAACCGTAAAGGGCTGCGATAAGAACCGCTGCACTTTACGTGCGCGCTGCACAACCTGCTTATCTTCTTCAGACAGCTCGTCCATACCCAGAATCGCGATAATGTCCTGCAGTTCTGCATAGCGCTGCAACACAGCCTGCACCGCACGGGCCGTTTCATAGTGCTCCGATGAAATAACGTTTGGATCAAGCAGACGGCTTGATGAATCCAGTGGATCAACAGCAGGGTAAATACCCAGCTCAGAAATCGCTCGTGATAACACGAGTGTCGCGTCCAAGTGGGCAAAGGTGGTTGCCGGAGATGGATCAGTCAAATCATCCGCAGGCACATAAACAGCCTGGAACGAGGTAATAGAACCCACTTTAGTGGAGGTAATACGCTCCTGAAGAACGCCCATTTCCTCAGCCAGGGTAGGCTGATAGCCCACCGCAGAAGGCATGCGGCCCAGCAGTGCAGACACTTCGGTACCGGCCAGCGTGTAACGGTAGATGTTGTCAACAAACATCAACACATCCATGCCCTGATCACGAAACTCTTCGGCCATGGTCAAGCCCGTTAGCGCTACACGCAAACGGTTACCCGGAGGCTCATTCATCTGACCATAAACAAGAGACACTTTTGGCAAAACGCCCGACTCTTCCATCTCGTAGTAAAAGTCATTGCCTTCGCGAGTACGCTCACCAACACCGGCGAACACGGAGAACCCACCGTGAGCTTTGGCGATATTGTTAATCAGCTCCATCAGCGTAACGGTCTTACCAACGCCCGCGCCACCAAACAAACCAATCTTGCCGCCCTTACCAATCGGCATAACCAGATCGATAACCTTAATACCGGTTTCAAGCAATTCGGTAGACGCGGCCTGATCTTCATAGTTAGGCGCTTCGCGGTGAATTGGCATGCGCTTTTCTTCGCCGATAGGACCGGCGTTATCAATTGGGTCGCCAAGCACATTCATAATACGACCGAGCGTCTTCTCACCAACCGGCACCTGAATCGGGGCGCCGGTTCCGGTGACATCAATGCCGCGGGACAAGCCTTCACTGGCACCCATCGCAATCGCACGAACCACACCATCACCCAGCTGCTGCTGAACCTCGAGGGTCAGATCAAGCGACTCAATTTTGAGTGCGTCGTATACCTTAGGCAGCGAATCACGTGCAAACTCCACGTCAACAACTGCGCCGATTACTTGAACAACTTTTCCCGAACTCATGCTTTCGTCCTCTGGTGGCTGAGTCTGATCCAGCCCCTAAATAAATCTAAAATCGTAAATTGAAACTTCTTACGCACTGCTAAAGCAGTCCGCGTTATCTGTTACTCCGCAACCGCCGCTGCACCGCCAACAATCTCAGAAATTTCCTGAGTAATCGCTGCCTGACGAGCCTTATTGGCTGCTGTTTCTAGCGTATCAATCATCTTACCGGCGTTATCTGTTGCGGCTTTCATCGCAACCATCTTTGACGCCATTTCACAGGCGACATTTTCGACAGCACCACGATAAACCTGTGATTCGATGTAGCGCATCAGCACGCCATCAAGTAAATCCACCGCATCAGGCTCGTAGATATAATCCCAATGCTGCGGCAATTCATCTGCATCAGGCGCCTCAACCGGGATCAACGTCTTGACCTCAGGAACTTGGCTCATCGTGTTTTGATAAACATTGTGCAGCAAGAACAAGCGGTCAATGCCGCCATCGGTGTAGGCATCAAGCATTAGCTTAACTGCGCCTAACAGATCGGCTACCTGCGGATCTTCACCAAGATTCTGAGCTGTGGCCACAACATTAACGTCGATACTGCGGAAGAACTGCACGGCCTTTGCGCCGATCAAACACAAGTCGACTTCAACATCTTTTGCATTCCAATCGCCAATATCTCTGACCAACTTACGGAAGGTATTGGTGTTCAACCCCCCACACAAACCACGGTCAGTAGAAACAACGATGTAGCCAACCCGTTTTACACTCTCGCGCTCAATCAAGTAGGGATGACGGTACTCAGGATTTGCCTGATACAAGTGACCCACAGCAGTGCGAATCTTGTCGGCATAGGGGCGGGTCGCCTCCATGCGCTGCTGGGTGCGACGCAGCTTTGATGCCGCAACCATCTCCATCGCCCTGGTGATCTTCTGCGTATTTTTGACGCTACCGATCTTGCCGCGAATTTCTTTAAGATTTGCCATTTAAAGTCTCTGCTGAAGTCTTCAGTAATCGGGCCTAGTAGGCGCCGTTCGCCTTAAAGTCTTCGATAGCCTTGCTCATACCGGCTGCAATTTCGTCGTTGAAATTGCCACTGGCATTGATATCGGCAACCATATCGGTGTGCTTATCATTAATAAATGCATGCATGGCGGCTTCAAAAGTCACGATGTCATTAACGGCAACATCATCAAGAAATCCCTCGTTGGCAGCAAATAATGAAAGCGCCATCTCGCCCACTGAAAGAGGCGAGTACTGAGGCTGCTTCATCAGCTCCATAACACGCTGACCGCGCTCTAGCTGCTTACGGGTAGCCTCATCAAGGTCCGACGCGAACTGCGCAAATGCTGCAAGCTCACGGTACTGAGCCAGAGCCAAACGAGTGCCGCCACCGAGCTTCTTAATGATCTTGGTCTGAGCAGAACCACCCACGCGCGACACAGAAAGGCCGGCGTTAATAGCTGGACGGATACCGGCATTAAACAAGTCGGTTTCCAGGAAAATCTGGCCATCAGTAATCGAAATCACATTGGTTGGAACAAATGCAGAAACGTCACCAGCCTGAGTTTCAATGATAGGCAGGGCCGTCAAAGAACCGGTTTTGCCTGTCACGCGACCTTCCGTCAAACGCTCGACCTCTTCTGCATTGATGCGTGACGCACGCTCAAGCAATCGTGAATGGAGATAGAAAACATCACCCGGATACGCTTCACGGCCAGGAGGACGACGCAGCAACAGCGATACTTGGCGGTATGCCCAAGCCTGCTTAGTAAGGTCATCATAAACAATCAGTGCGTCTTCGCCGATATCGCGGAAGTACTCGCCCATTGAACAACCTGAGTAAGGGGCGATGTACTGCAGCGCAGCCGATTCAGCGGCTGAAGCCGCCACAATAATGGTGTGCTCCATCGCGCCATGCTCTTCGAGCTTTCGCACCACGTTAGCAATGGTGGACGCTTTCTGGCCGATCGCGACATAGATACATTTAACGCCGGTGCCTTTCTGGTTGATAATGGCATCGATCGCAACAGCGGTTTTACCCGTCTGACGATCACCAATAATCAGCTCACGTTGCCCCCGACCCACAGGAACCATGGCATCAATCGATTTCAAGCCCGTCTGAACCGGCTGATCAACGGACTTACGCTCAATTACTCCAGGCGCCACTTTCTCAATAGGCGACACTAGTTTGGCATTAAGAGGGCCTTTGCCATCAAGCGGCTCACCCAAAGAGTTAACCACACGGCCAAGCAGCTCGGGCCCAACCGGCACCTCAAGAATACGACCGGTGGTCTTAACCGTGTCGCCTTCCGAGACATGCTTGTAATCACCCAATACCACGGCACCAACCGAGTCTTGCTCAAGATTAAGCGCCAGACCGAATGTGTCGCCGGGGAACTCCAGCATCTCACCGTACTGAGCATCGCCCAGACCATGAATACGGGTAATGCCGTCAGTAACTGAGATTACGGTGCCCACATCACGGGCTTCTGCCGAACTCTCGAAGTTGCTGATGCGTTCCTTAATCAGATCACTGATTTCAGAAGCTTTGATAGCCATCTCTTATTTCCTCTAGTTCATCAAAGAACTGGTTAATTTGGCGAGACCGGTGGATACCGACCCGTCAATTACAAGATCGTCCGCCTGCAGCTTAGCGCCACCGACAAGACTCTCATCCAGTTCAACTTTCAGATTTACATCGCGGCCAAAACGCTTTTTAAGCGCCGCGACAAATATTTCTTGTTGTGCAGAGTCAATCGCCGTAGCTGTTGTCAGCGTGACATCAACACGGTTTTCAACGTCTGCTTTTAACGCATCAAATGTTGCTGCAATTTCCGGCAGCGCAAGCAGGCGTTTGTTCTCCACCAACAACAACAGCAAGTTCTGCAGTTGTGTGCCCGGCCCCACTTCAATGCCCCCGGCAGAGCCTGCGATTTCAGCAATCAGATCGACCAGCGCATTGATATCCGTGCCGGGAGCTTCTACCAGTGCGGCAACATCGGCATCACTGACAGCAACACCAGCGGCCTGCAGAGCATCAGACCACGCCGCAAGCTGACCGGCGGAATGCGCCAGTTCAAAAACCGCTTTTGCGTAAGGCTGTGCTATGGCTGCATTTTCGGCCATGGGCTACTACTCCTAATCGTCCTAGATCTGCGCCGCAAGATTGTCGAGCAGCTCTTTGTGAGCTGAGGCGTCAATTTCTTTAGCGATAATCTTCTCGGCCCCGGCAATAGCAATACTGCCAACCTGTCCGCGAAGCTCTTCACGAGCGCGATTAACCTCTTGCTCAACTTCGGCTCTGGCGGACGCCAAAATACGTTCACGCTCCGCCTCAGCTGTTGCGCGAGCCTCATCAACAATAGAGGTACCGCGCCCATTTGCCTGATCAACAATTTCGCGTGCCTGACCACGAGCCGCATCAACAATGACGACACGCTCTTGCTCTGCTTCTTCAAGGGCCCGTGAGCCCTTGCTTGCCGCCGCAAGACCATCTGCGATCATCGTTTGACGCTCTTCGATCACTTCCATGATCAAGGGCCAGACAAATACCTTACAAAACCAAACAAAGAGCCCAAAGGCGATCATTTGGCCTAATAACGTGCTGTTAATATCCACGCTGCTTTACTCCTCAGGGTGTTTCTAAAAACCAGCTGCTAGAAACCCTAAACCCTATTTTCCGATGAACGGCTCAAACTGAGCGATAAACGGATTAGCGAAAGCGAAGAACAGCGCAATACCCACACCGATCATGGCAACCGCATCGAGCAACGCTACGACCAAAAACATTTTGGTCTGCAACATCGGAGCCAGTTCAGGCTGACGTGCACAACCTTCGAGGAAGCGGCCACCCAACAGACCCATACCAATACCAACACCCAGCGCACCAAAACCAATGAGGATTGCGACTGCGATTGCGGTCAAACCAATTACCATATCCATCGAACAGCTCCTAACTTAAGCATCAAACAATCAAAAAACCAAAAAATAAACTCTGTAGCGCTAAGCGCCCAAAATACTTCTACTTACTAATGTGACTCGTGTGCCTGACTCAGATACACAATAGTCAGCATCATGAAAATATACGCCTGGAGGGTGACCACCAGAATGTGAAAAATAGCCCAAGCAATATGCAGAATCACGCCTATAACGCCGAAAACCGGCCCAATAGCACTGATCAGAATCGAGCCAAACAACAGGGCAATAAGAATGAACATCAACTCACCGGCATACATGTTGCCGAACAGTCGTAACGAGAGAGAAAGAGGCTTAGCCAGCAATGCCACCAGCTCAAGAACAAAGTTAAACGCCATCACAAACGGCCAGAAGACCTTCGGCATACCGAGTTCTTTTGGGTTCAGAGGGTTCATCATAAGCTCGCCAACGATGAAGCCACCCGCGCCCTTGTTCTTAAAGCTGTAGAACAAAATGAGGGCAAAAATCGACAGCGACAGACCAAAGGTAATGTTAACGTCCGTCGAAGGGACCACCTTCATATAAGGGATGCCCAACAAAATGGCGATTTCCGGGATGAGATCAACCGGCACCAAATCCATCAGATTCATCAGGAAGATCCAGCAAACTATCGTCAGCGCCAGCGGGGCAATAAGCTTGCTATCGCCGTGGAAGGTTTCTCTCACGCTGGTGGCAACGAAATCGTAAACTACCTCAACAAACGCCTGAAGCTTGCCAGGGTTTTCCAAGGTCATGCTTTTAGCAACCTTAAGGAACAGCGCGCAGAAGGTGACACCAAGCACAACCGTCCAGAACATCGAATCGATATTAAGCGCCCAAAAGTTGCCGGAGCAGGCAATCGGGTTGGCTTCCGTGCTCCATAGCACGCCCTCAGGGCCGAGGCACGCCTGATGATTCTGCAGGTGATGCTCGATATATTGAGACGCTGTTTTTGCGCCGTCAGCTGATGATGCCATGGTTAGATGTCGTCTCTATCTTCGTCGTCTACATTACCGACCCGGGCTCGCTCTAAACGGGCTATCCGGTTCGCTTCCAATACAGCCGGGTCAGCCGGCAGGAAATTCCGTCTTACAGTGACCAGATGCACTAGAAAACACGCACCATAGCCAGAAATCGTTGGTACTAAATCAACCCGAAACACCTTTATCGCAAAGATGAACAGGGCCACCGTCAGCACCGCTTTTATTAATTCGCTCAGATACAGGCTACCGAGAAAACTCTCAGGTGCCGTACCCGCGGCGCGAGCCATTCGCAAAGCCTGCCAAAGATTGGTGACAACACCAATACACCCTCCGGCGAGCGCTGAAACCGCCCAGCTCATACCACCTAACCAGCCCATAAAAGCGGCTATTAGCGCGGTAACCAGCAGTTGCCATCCGGCTAAGCGGTAGGCCTCAATACGCATCATCTGGATTACCTGCGTGTCACCCGGGTTAGCGGGCGGGCGGACAAAAACACTGTAGGCCAACAGTTACGCCGCGCTTGGCGAGGTTCGGCTGGCTGCCGAACAGGCACGGGCCGATTCAGCCCGCGCATTGTAGGGAGTTAGCAGATGCCATTCAAGCCCTGCGACACCCCTTGGGCAAAAAATAACCAATGGCGGCTAAAACGGTTTATTTAATATGCGCCAAAATACCGTCGAGCTCATCCAGAGAATTGTAGTTAATGACCAGCTTTCCCTTACCTTTCGGGGTGTGCTGAATTGCAACGGAGGCACCAAGCCTGGCTGAAAGATCATCCTGCAGGCGCTGGGTGTCTTTATCCAGCGACTTGGGAAACTTCGCTGGCCCCTCGTCACCCACCAACATCTTGCGGACAGCCGCTTCGGTTTCGCGCACAGACAAGCCCTTGTCGACAATCACTCTCGCCAGCCGGGCCTGCTTAAATTTGTCCTGAATACCCAGCAACGCACGCGCATGCCCCATATCAAGCTGACGCTCCCGCAGGTAATTTCGGGCTTCGGGGCCAAGATCCAACAAGCGCAACAGGTTCGAGACTGCCGCCCGGGATTTGCCGACCGCTTCGGCGGCCTTCTGATGCGTGACTTCAAACTCATCGATAAGGCGCTTTAACGCGAGCGCCTCTTCCAGCGGGTTAAGATCCTCACGCTGAATATTTTCAATAAGCGACACCGCTACCGCAGCAGAGTCAGGAATGTCGCGAATAATTACCGGTATTTCGTCAAGTTCAGCAATGTTGGCGGCACGCCAGCGACGCTCGCCCGCAATGATTTCGTAGCGCCCGTCGTCCGCACCTTTCAGCGGCCGAACCACAATTGGCTGGATGACGCCTTGGGTGCGTATAGAGTCTGCCAGCTCTTGCAGGGCCTCTTTGCGCATATCCAGTCGCGGCTGGTATGCGCCGCGCTGCAACACATCCAGTGGCAGACTGACAAACGCCGCGCCGGGCTCACCCGATCGACTGCTTGCTGCAGCCACGGGCGCTGCGACGCTGGCCGATTGCCCCGGCTTCACCGGCACCGGCCTTGCCGGCGTAGACGCCGGTGCCGAGCCACCGCCAAGCAATGCATCAAGGCCACGGCCTAAGCCGGTTTTCTTCGAAGCTGGTTTCTTGTCTGCCATAGTGAAGCTACTTATCGCACGCCGATATTAAAGAACGGGAAGATTAGGGGTTAATGAACTATGCAGCAACAGCCTGGCGCCGCTGCATAACCTCGCTTGCCAGTGCCAGGTACGCCATTGAGCCGCGGGAACGGGGCGCGTGCTTCAATACCGGCACGCCAAAGCTGGGCGCCTCGGCCAAACGCACGTTTCGAGGAATAATAGTGCTGTATATAGTGTCTGCGAAGTGCGCGGCCAATTGCATTGAAACATCAGTAGACAATCGATTTCGGGGGTCATACATGGTGCGCAGCAGACCTTCGATTTGCAGCTTGTGATTGACCGAATTGCGCACCTGGCGAATAGTCTCCAACAAAGACGATAAACCCTCAAGCGCATAAAATTCGCACTGCACCGGCACCAGCACGCCATCGGCCGCGGTCATCGCATTTAAGGTAAGCATGTTAATCGTGGGCGGACAGTCAATCAGGATGAAGTCGTATTGATCCTGAACGGTGTCCAGCGCAGCGCGGAGCTTGGTCTCACGGCCCAACTCCTGCATAAGGCGCACTTCCGCAGCGGTTAGATCAGAGTTTGCCGGCATTAGATGGTAACCAGCGGCTTTTGCGTCGATAATCGCCTCAGAGACGCTAACTTCGCCTAAAAGAACCTCACAACTGGTTGCGGTCAGATTGTTTTTATCCACGCCGCTGCCGGTGCTCGCATTCCCCTGCGGATCCAGGTCGACCAACAAAACGCGCTGGTCGCCAGCCGCTAAGGAGGCGCCCAAATTCACAGCGGTAGTGGTTTTGCCCACGCCACCTTTTTGATTGGATACTGCAATTGTTCGGGCCATTGGTTTTTCCATTGGTCGATGGCGCTATAGCGCCGTGCGGCTGCCATTAGAATCGCCGACCCCTGTCGCGCAACCCCGTGGATAGCCTTAATTGTCGTTCGATTAGCCCAGCGACCCTAGCATTACCATATGCCGCTCAGCATCCAAGCCTGGAACATCAACGGGCTGCGAACTGACACCCCATTGTGCCTTATTTAATGCCTCAATTTCCTCTTTTGGTAACTTCCCTTTCATCGCCAGCAGGCAGCCCTCGGTCCGGAGCAACGGTTGAGAGACCCGCGCGAACGCCTCCAGAGAGCTGAACGCCCGCGACACAATGGTCGTGAACTTGTCGGGCGGGTGATACTGCTCAATCCGGCACTGCTCCACACACACGTTGGCCACCCCAAGCTGCCGCACAGCATATTCAATAAATCGGGCTTTCTTGCCGTTGGTATCAAGCAGGGTGAACGCAACGTCAGGATGCGCTATTGCCAGCGGTATGCCGGGCAGCCCGGCACCCGTGCCCACATCGAGCACGGCGGTACCTCGGAGAAATGGTGAAGCTGTTAGCGAATCCAGCAAATGCAGGACCACCATATCGTGCGGATCACGAATAGCGGTGAGGTTGTAGGCCTTATTCCACTTCTGTAACAACTCAAGATACGCCAGCAATGAATCCGCAAGACCTTCCTCAAGGCCAAGGGTGTTCAGTCCGTTTAATAGCGTTCTGCGCACGCGCTTAGCTCAGGCGCACCAGTGTGCGCCCGATGATTTTGCCATCCACATAGGGCTGAAATGCCGGCATCAGGGTATCGAGGGTCAGTGCTGCGCTTTCCATTGATGCCAGATGTCTTGGGCGCAGATCGCCAGCAATGCGGCCCCAAATTGCGACACGCAATTCTCGCGGAACTTCGACCGAGTTAATCCCCAGAAGATTTATGCCCCGCAAAATAAAGGGCATCACCGTTGTATTAACCTCAAAACCCTGAGCCAAACCAATAGCGGCAATATTGGCATTGGGAGAGGCTTTACGAATCAAGCCCGCGAGGGTGTCACCGCCCAGGTTATCCACAGCTCCGGCCCACCGGCCCTTTTCCATCGGGCGGCTACCAAAATCAAACGCTTTAAGATCGAGCACTTCAGTCGCCCCCAAGTCCTTAAGGTAGTTCGCCTGCTCGGGCTTGGTGCTCATGGCTATCACCGAATAGCCCAAACCTGCGAGCATATCGATAGCAACGCTGCCAACCCCGCCGGTTGCGCCGGTCACCGCAATCGGACCGTTAGCGGGCCGCTGACCGTTCAGCTCCATTTGATGAATCGCATACGCCGCGGTAAACCCTGCGGTGCCAATCAGCATGGCATCACGACTCGACAGCGTATCCGGTATCGGGATAGGGCCGCCGGCAGGAAGGCTTGCCACCTCGGTAAAACCGCCGTCACGCACCTCGCTTAGGCCTCCGCCATTCATCAAAACACGCTGACCGACAGCAATATCGGGGTCTTCGGAACTAATAACCGTGCCCGCGATGTCCACGCCGCCCACTAATGGCGAGGCCCTCAAAATACGCCCTGCGCCAGTGGCTGCCAGTGCGTCTTTGTAATTAATGCTCGACCACTCCCCCCTGACAACAACTTCTCCTGGCGTGAGATCGGCAAGCGTCAGCTCCTCAACACCGGCGGAAACGCCAGATTTATCCGCGTGCACGCGAAACGCTTTAAATGAATTCATGAAATGCCTCCTGTCTCTGCATTGTCCATGATGTTGAGCAAAATGCCTATAAAGACTAGAGCGACGAGCTGAAAACCAGAGCTCATTAACGCTACCTAGTATCGATATGGAACTCGAGATAAAGTGGGTCGTCTTAGAAAACAACGGTGAGCTATCGCTTAACACCGCTGCTTAAGGAGTCGAGGCAATGCCTATCCGAACCGTGTCGATTTTTCTAGCCGCCGCCCTGATGTTGGGCTGTGCACAAACGCATGATGGGGAGGGCCACAAAACACAAAAGTCGATCCGCGTCAGCGGCGAAGGCAGTGTCAATATTGAGCCAAATATGGCGTTTATCAATCTGGGCATCCAGATAAAAAATGCCGAGCTAACGGCGGCACAACAGCGAGTGGCGGCAGTCGCGGACAGCTTTCTTAAACTCAGTGATGAGCTCGGCATTGAAGAACGGCATATACAAACCACGGCGGCCAATGTACGCCCCGAGTATCGCTGGAACCCCGACACCAATGAGCAAGAGCTCATCGGCTATCTGGCCGAACGCAGGCTACGGGTGGAATTGAATGACCTTAATAACCTGGGTGCACTAATTGAAGGCGCTATCGCCGCCGGTATCAATCAGGTCTCACCGCCTACTTTATCAAGCAGCAACGCGCGTGAGGCATATCGAGAGGCTCTAGGCTTGGCGGCTTCAGACGCACGCAGAAACGCTCTCGTATTAGCCGGCGCGCTGGATGTCGGAATTGACAAGATCATCAGCATTAACGCCGTTTCCGACAATACGGGGCTCCGTCCGACGTTACGAAGCTCGGTTGCTGCGGCTAATGACACCAGCGCCTCTGCGGGCTACGGCGCCGGCGAAATCACTTACACTGCAAACGTGGTGGCAGTATTTGGGGTTAATGACGACTAGTGCGTTTGGCTGAGACGAACAGCCCGAAGATCACCGGCATTGGCCCATAACAATACACCGGCCCGCTCAACTGAGAAAATCAAAGCGCCTCGCATATATCCTGCTGGAGCTCGGGGTCTTCTGGCTCGGTTTGTGGCGGGTAGCGCTTAATGATTTCACCGTCGCGATTAATCAGAAACTTTTCAAAGTTCCATTCGATGTCGCCGGGAAATGCAGTGGTAAGCCATGCGTAAAGTGGATGCTGATCTTCGCCGTTAACATTTATTTTTTCTGTTAGCGGAAACGTCACACCGTAGTTTGTTTCGCAAAAGTCTTTAATGTCGTTCGCATTGCCTGGCTCCTGCGCGCCGAACTGGTTGCATGGCAGCCCTACCACTGCAAAGCCCTGGCCTTTTAATTCTTCATAGAGCTTCTGGAGGCCGGCGTAGTGTGGTGTTAATCCACATTGACTGGCCACATTGACCAAAAGCACAACCTTACCGTCTAAACCTAAAATGACGTCTTGTTCTCCGGTAAGGGGCGCGATACTGAAACTTTGTAGGTTGCTCATAGTTGTTCTCCAGAATAGTACGCTCACTGGGAGCTTGGGTTTGCATGCCTCACTCCGCCAAGTGGCAGGCGACCATACTACGCCCAACGGCTCGCAAAGGTGGGTCTTCATTCGCACAGCGGGGCTCTGCTAACGGACAGCGAGAGCAAAAAGCACACCCAGATGGAGGGTGCAATGGCGATGGAAGGTCCCCCGAAATCTCAGCAAAACCAAGCCGTTGCTGAGATTTTGGGTCGGGAATGGGCACCGCCGATATCAATGCCCGAGTATAGGGGTGACGCGGGCTTGAGTAGATCTCATCACGATTGGCCAACTCAACAACCTTGCCTAAATACATCACCATTACACGGTGGCTAATCTGCCGGACAACCGCCAGATCATGCGCAATAAACACCAATGATAAATTAAGCTCTTGCTGTAACTCTATTAACAGCTGAACAACCTTCGCCTGCACTGACACATCCAGGGCACTTACCGGCTCATCACATACAATTAGCTTGGGTTCAAACATCAACGCTCGCGCAATGCCAATGCGTTGACATTGGCCGCCTGAAAACTCATGTGGATATCGACCCAGCTGCTCCCGCTTCAAGCCGACTTTCTCTAAAATAATACTGGCTCGACGTAACTTTTGTGCGCGACTCAGATTTGGATGATAGGTATCAAGCGGCTCGCATAAAATATTTGCGATAGTCATTCGCGGATTAAGCGATGCAAGCGGATCTTGAAAAATAATCTGCATATCGCTGCGCATTGCGCGCCGTTGTGTGGCAGTAAGCTGCCGCAACGGCTCGCCCATTAATACAACGTCACCAGCAGAGGCTGGAATCAGGTTTAGCACCGCCCGCGCCAACGTCGATTTACCGCAGCCTGACTCACCCACAACACCTAAGGTTTCGCCCGGAAGGAGCATCAGATCCACGCCGCGCAGCGCCTTGAGCTGATTTGGCGGAGCAAAAAAAGAATTAGAATCAACTGGATAAGCGACTTCCAGGCCCCTGGCTTCCAGCAGTGGGGTGGTGCCTGTTGGCGGTGTTAGTTTGATATTTATTTCATCAAGCCGGGGCACAGCGGCTAGCAGAGTACGGGTGTATGGATGTTGTGGCGTTGCAAACAGCGGCTCAACAAAGTTTTCTTCCACACGCTCGCCCTTCGACATTACCAGCACTCGATCGCAGGTACCGGCAACCACGCCCATGTCATGAGTAATTAATAATACGGCAGTCGCAAAGTCGGTTTGTAACTCACGCATCAGCTGTAGAATTTGCGCCTGCACAGTAACATCTAATGCCGTGGTGGGCTCATCGGCAATCAGCAGTTTTGGTTTACAAAGCAGAGCTGTCGCAATCATCACCCGTTGCCGCATGCCGCCAGATAATTCATGAGGGTATTGGTTAATTCGTTTTGCCGCTTCAGGAATTCTCACCGCATCCAGCATCCGCTTACACTCGGCAAACGCATCGCGTTTGGATTGGCCAAGATGTCTGCGTGCCACCAAAGACATCTGTGCGCTCACTGTTAGGTGGGGGTTTAATGACGTCATCGGATCCTGAAAGACCATGGCAATGTCTTTACCGCGAACGCGATTAAGCTCCGATTGACTCAGGGCAAGCAGGT
Source organism: Gammaproteobacteria bacterium (assembly GCA_029245525.1). Classification (GTDB taxonomy): domain Bacteria; phylum Pseudomonadota; class Gammaproteobacteria; order Steroidobacterales; genus JABIQA01. The sequence continues at coordinate 20,096 of JAQWPD010000087.1, forward strand.
CGGTGCGGTTGAAGACAGCCTTGCCCGAAACGGTGGCGTTGTGGGGCAGCAGGCCCATTAAGCTCATCACTGATTGCGTCTTTCCCGAGCCAGATTCTCCAACAATACCAAGGGTTTCAGACGCTCTAAGGGTATAACTAAGGTCTTTTACCGCCCGCGTAATGCCGTCGCGACCGGCAAACGAAACGTTGAGCGACTTGAGCTCAAGTAATGGCGGGGTGGTTAAGGCACTTGGTGGCTTCATGGCTCGCCAGCACGGTCACGAGGATCTAGGGCATCACGCAACCCATCACCAATAAAGTTAAAACAAAACAGCGTGAGCGCAAGAAACAACGCAGGGAAAAACAGCGTCCATGGCGCACTTTCCATTAATGCAGCGCCATCGTTTACTAAAGCGCCCCACGATGTCATCGGCTCCTGCACACCCAGACCAAGAAAACTCAGGAACGATTCAACAAGAATCACCTGAGGAATAGTGAGAGTGACATACACAATGACGACGCCCAATAAATTAGGAATAATATGCCGTCGAATAATGTTTAAGTGGCTGACACCACCTGCTCGGGCTGCTTCAACAAACTCACGATGCTTCATGCTTAAGGCTTGACCTCTTACAATGCGCGCCATATCCAACCAGTTTACGGCGCCGACCGCGATAAAAATTAAAAAGATATTTCTGCCAAAATAGACCATCAACAAAATGACAAAAAACATAAAGGGCATGGCGTACATAACATCAACAAACCGCATCATTAACTGGTCAGTGCGGCCCCCGGCATAACCGGCTATTGCGCCCCAAAAAACGCCGATAACCAAACTCACCATTGTGGCAGAAAGCCCTACCAGCAGTGAGATTCGGCCACCATAAAGGGTGCGGACAAAGATATCTCGACCGACATCGTCGGTGCCAAAATAGTGGCCGGTTTCAACGCTTGGCGGTGTCGAGACGCTCTCCCAATCCGTGGAATCAATAGCCCATGGGGACAGCAGTGGCGCCGCTGCTGTTAGCAGCACCACAAGCGCCATCACGACAAACGCCGTGACGGTCGCCTTGCTGCTTAGCAAGCTTTGCATTGCGATACGAAACAATGAATGGCCTTGATTACTGTCGCGCCTCATAACGTCACTCGAGGGTCTAACCAGCGATAAGCAATATCGACGAAAAAGTTAAAGCAGATAATCAGTACGCCGTAGAAAACAACAATGCCCATTACAAGAGTGTAATCACGATTAAGCGCGCCCTGAACAAAGAACCGGCCAAGACCGGGCACTCCAAATATTTGCTCAACAACAACTGAGCCCGTAATAATGGCTGCGGTAGCTGGGCCCAAATACGACACGACGGGAAGCACCGCAGCCTTAAGCGCATGATGCAAAAGTATTTCGGCCTGGGTGAGCCCCTGGGCACGCGCGGTGCGAATGTAATCGCTGCGCAAAACCTCAATCATGCTGCCTCTGGTAAGCCGCGCAATATAGGCGATTTGTGGCAGGGCAAGGGCAATGACGGGCAACACTAGATTTTGCCAGTTTCCCAGTCCGCCCGCCGGAAACCATTGCAGAGTAACGGCAAAAACCAGCACCAGCAGAGGAGCAACAACAAAAGTGGGCACCGAAATACCCGTCATAGCCGCGGTCATGACCGCATAGTCGGCCCGGGTGTTTTGTTTTAATGCCGCCATGGTGCCAATCGCAATACCGGCGATAACAGCCAAAAGCATTGCCAGAGACCCGAGCTTTAACGAGACCGGAAACCCTGTAGCGATAAGCTCGCTTACGGTGTAGTCGGCATAGGCAAATGAGGGCCCAAAATCACCCTTTAACAGATTACCGAGGTAACGAAAAAATTGTTGCCACAGCGGCTCGTCTAGATGATATGCGGCATTCAGTCGTTCCTGAATCTCTGCTGATAGTTGTTTTTCAGAATCGAATGGGCCGCCTGGTGCAACGCGAATTAATGCAAATGCCAGCACCATAAGAACAAGCAATGTGGGGATAGCCCCTAAAAAACGTTTTGCGGTGAAACGCAGCATCGGAGTAGTTTACTCCGGTTTATTTTTCAGATGCCAATGAAGACTATTCAGCGGGGTCTGCTGTGATCGAGTCGATGTCAGCATCACGACATTCAGGCGCCTTGTCTGACAAGGGCATGTCTTTGGCTTGATAGCGGCAGTAATTATCCGCGCCCTTGTAGTAAACCGAAATAGCCACCAAGAATGCGCAGAGGCCCACCACATATAGGATTCCTGCCAAGTTTCTGCCGGGTGGTTTTTGCGTTTCAGACATCATTTATCTCGTATGCTCGTTATTGCCATGAGTATAGCCACAAACAAGGCCTCTTAGGAGGCTGAGTTTTAGCCGGCATCCGCTGCGGAGCCATCAATCCACAGGTCTTTGGAATAAACATGATCCATGATGTTTGGCGTGAAGCCCTTCACCCAGGGTTTTATCAGGTGCTTGCTCACATAATAGTAAATAGGAATTACGGGCATATCCTGCAGCATCAGTGCTTCAGCTTGTTGCATAAAGATCGCTCGCTGCGCCATGTCTATTTCTTTGGCTGCACGCTCCAACAAATGGTCAAACTCAGGGTTGGCATAACCCGAATCATTTTGCGGATTGGTTGACACCAGCAGCTGGAGAAAACCATATGCGTCGTTGTAGTCGCCGATCCAACCGGAGCGATATATTTGTGTTTCGGTCTTGTTCGCTCGCGTTTGCAGATACACTTTCCACTCCTGGTTTCTCAGCGTGGTCTTAACGCCGAGATTTTGCTTCCACATCGACGCTACGGCAATGGCTAGCTGCTTGTGACCCTGGCTGGTGTTGTACAACACCTCAACCTCGAGCGGGTTTTCGGGGCCGTAGCCAGAGGCGGCATACAAGCGACGGGCTTCGGCATTGCGCTCTGTCTGAGACCAGTTGGCCCATTCGGGCTCCTGTGGCTCATACCCGGTAACCGGGGGCACAAAACTGTATGCCGCGAGCTCGCCGCCACCCGTAAGCTTCTGGGTAAGAATCTGACGATCAATGCCCATTGCCAAGGCCAAGCGAAGCTCTGGCTTGCCCTTAAATGGTGCTCTAAGGGTGTTAACGCCGTAGTAGTAGGCGCCAAGATACGGCGATACCACGTACTCGTTGGGAATATTCTGCATAATCCAGTTGAGCTGACGCGATGACGCTTCCTGCGTCATATCAATCTCATTTGCTCGATAACGCTTTAACACAGCATCCGGATTCTCTATGGCGAGATACACGACTTTGTCTATGCGGGTATCGATGTTGTCCCAGTAATGGGCATTCCGCCCAACCGATATATGCGACTGCACTAACCAATCAGAGATTGCATACGCGCCGTTGGACACATTGTTGCCGGGTCGCGTGAACTGGTCGCGATGCTGTTCAGCGGTTGCCTGATGCAC
>JAQWPD010000092.1 GCA_029245525.1 Gammaproteobacteria bacterium
TCCGGCATCGATCTGCTCCTGGCGCACCGGCTGAAACGTTCCGGCGCCAACATGCAACGTAACCTGTGCTGTTTCGATACCCCGTTTAGCCAGAGCATCTAACAGTGCTGTGTCAAAATGCAGCCCTGCCGTCGGTGCAGCTACGGCGCCCGGCTCATTGGAAAACACTGTTTGGTATCGCTCAGCATCGGCAGCCGTATCAGAACGGTCGATATAAGGGGGCAATGGCATGTGCCCCTGTTCATTAAATACGGCCAAAGCCAATTCAGAAAACTGCAGCACATAAAAACTGCCCTCACGCCGAAGCAGTTCGGCAGTAACGCCACGCTCAAACAACAACGTAGCAGCAGGCTTTGGTGATTTACTGGCACGCATCTGCACCAACGCGCTGCGTTCATCCAAAATACGCTCCAGCAACACCTCAATCTGACCGCCGGTGGATTTGCGACCGAACAGGCGCGCCGGAATAACACGGGTGTCATTCAATACCACTAAATCACCCGCCCGCAGCAAACCGGGCAAATCGGTAAAACTTAGATCTTGCGGCTCGCTTCCTGCCAATCGCAGCAAGCGGCTGTCAGACCGCTTAGCCAGCGGCTGCTGAGCAATCAGTTCAGGCGGAAGATGGAAATGGAAGTCAGAGGACTGCATTCGGCGCATTGTACCGATATCAGGCGAATAATCAGCGGCAAACGCGCATCCATAACGATGGATTGGCACTTTCCCACGTCATTGACCGTAGACGAACACTGAGCGACAGGTGTATCCTTCTGCCCCTTGCCAATACGCAATAAGCTTTAACAGCGCCGGAGTGGTGGAATTGGTAGACACGCCGGATTCAAAATCCGGTTCTAGCGATAGAGTGCCGGTTCAAGTCCGGCCTTCGGTACCAAATTAAACCCCTGTTTATCAGGGGTTTTTTGGTTTTTAGGGCCCCGGAACCCTGCTCCATAGCCCGTCATCATGATGCAGTGAGCGTGCAGCTATCCCCCCGCCTGCTGCTATCAAAGCCAGCCCCCAAGACAAAAAACCATCAATAGGCTGAGCTTCCTGAGTCCCTGCAAGAAAAGCGTCATCTACTCAGGTGCTGCTCTGGTTATACCGATATAGCTATGCTCCAATAGCGTCACAGTTAGAATGTTTTCATGTCAACGCATCACACAGCAGGTTCATAATGATTAAAGTCAGACATAAATTATTGGTTTTGACCGTCTTATTGTTCAGCCTCAGCGCTAATGCAATAGCCGCCGACCGCACGGTAGGCGTGTTGCTTGTTGTTCACGGGGGCTCTGAAGAGAACGATAAAGGCAACACCTTTGATAACTCGCTGCAGTTTTTTCAGTACGACCCCAACAATGTCGTCTATCAGATGGTGATGTGGAACCCGAAAGCCTGGCCGCAAGTGGTTAAGTCAGACGACAGTCAGGACTATGCGAATGCCGCCACACAACTCAAAAAATACAATTGGCAAATTAAGCGGGTCGGCGGCAAAGACCCTGCGCCTGATGTTACTGACCGCCAGTTTGAAGAAATGACCCGTCAACTCGAGCGTCTCGGTAAGGACCTCGATATTCGCTTTATTACCGATCAGGTAAATTGGCTCGGCTCACAGACCTACATCCACCGTTTGGCGTGGCCACGCTATATGTATAACCCTCAGGTCAGCGGTGGGTCCAAACTCAATTACTGCGGCAGCGAAAAAGACGGCGGCCCCTGGAAGCACTGCAATCCGGAACGGTACAACATTGATGGCCCTGGCGAACGTCTGCTGAAACGCGGTGCCGAAGAAATCGTCATGGTTGACCTGACAACCTCCGGAGTGCGGTTTTGGAAAACCTACGATGTGGTGGCTAGAACCCGATTGATGGTCGATGACTGGAACCAACGCAATGGCACTAATGTGCAGGTGCGTTGGGTCAATGACCCGACTGACCTGATGAAAGAAAGCTACCCGACAGAGCCTGAAAACTGGACGCGCTCTGCTGGCAAGCCTACGGTCAACCCTCAGGTTCCACTGCAAGGCCGCCCTAACCCGCTGATTGAAGACTCGCTGCTGATCAACCCCATGGTGGATGGCATCATCGCGGGAATGAATCCCGAGGTGGACCCATCACGCACAGCGGTTCTTATTGTTAATCACTCCATACGCGATGGCAATCAGGCCTACGACCCTAAGGTTAATGACACCGTTCTGATGGATGGCTTAGTCAAAGAAGAACTCTTACGCCGTTACCCCGAAATGAAGGCGGATAACATCCTTGGTGCGTGGATGGGTCTGCGGGTGGAAAACCCAGACGTTAAAATACGTCGCAAAGGCGGTAACAAATTTGAACGCTCGCGCGACATGCGCGGCGAAAGTCTGGGCAATGCGTGGCTCTACCTTAGTGACCGCGAACTGCCGGATGGCGACCATCAGTACCGCTATTGGGAGGTTCTCGACACCTTCCGTCAACGTGAAGATGTTGATCATATCGTTGTTGCTTTTACGCAGATAGTTACCGATAGCGTGCTCAATTTAGTCGAGCTTCCGAATCAAATTGCTAAAGAGATTGGCTGGAAAACCTGGCTGCCAATAGAAGAATTAGACTTCGAGACCTACCCTGAAATCGGTCACCCCTTCGCTGACTACTGGGGTGTGTGGATTGAACCGGTGTGCAAAGTCATCGATGGCCCGGCTGATGCAACCGAAGCATGCTGCATGGAGATGGGTGGTTGCCCGAACACGAATCAGCCCTACCCGCCGCTGCGCCAAACGCCGATAGACAAAAAGCGTCAGGACACCGACCCGTCATTGGCTTTTGATGTCTCTGCATATGGGCTCCTCGGCTACGATCAGAGCAAAGGAAAACCAAGCGAAAATGGTCCGGTGCAAGGTCAGTATGACGGCACGTGGCAGTTGTGGCGGCCGGCCAACAAAGACCCACGGGTGGGAGAACTGCTGGCCAACCAAGTGGTCATGCTTTTGGAATCAGAGATGGCAGAAGGAAGCAAACTATGAGCTTTGACAGCAAACTTACTCGGCGCACACTCGTTGTAAATGGCTTAGTCGGAGCAACTGCTGTTATTACCGGCTGCGCTACTGCCTCGCGCAACAGTGAAATCGATAAACTCCCGCTTGTACAAGACGATGACCCGGTGGCTCTGTCGGTAGCCTATTACTCAAACACCAAGAACGTGCCGGATGACAACCCACTGACAACCAGCCATAACGTGAATCAAAAATGCTCGAACTGCACACACAAGCGCGCCTATGTGGGTGCGGATCGAATTATTTGCGGAACCTTTCCGGGCCGCACTGTCAGTGTCGATGGCTGGTGCAGCATATACGCAAAGGGCTAAAGCCCTTTCATTCACATAGCCGTAGAAAGCCGATTCGTTATGCTCCCATTAATACAAACTATTAAGACGCCCTGGCTACTCATTATTTGGAGCGCATTAATCATCAGCAGTCCGGTGTTATCTGCCGGACACGCCACTGCAGATGAGGCGGCGATGAAGGCGCAACTTGAAGGCGTTATAGCCGCCTACAACAATGCAGATCCCGAGGCTTTTAAATCGGCTTACACTGAAGACGCGTGGGTTATCTCGATGCGCCGCCCGATAAAGTCTTCACGCGAAGCGATAGGTGCCGCATTTACGCCGGGCATGTCACAATATTTGTTTACGACGGAACTGGATGTGCTCGATGTCGAAGTTCATGGCGATATTGCCTACATGATCGGACGCAGCGTACTAACCGGCGAACCACGCGACAACGCTAAAGTGCCGCCGTTTGTTGAAGAGCGAATTTACACGGCTATTTTCAAACGCGAAGGCGACGAATGGTTGATTCATCGGCATATGGAATCAACGTCACCGAAAACTGACGATGATATTCCCAAGTTCTTTAAGTAAGCAACATCGTCAAGCAAGCGTTGTTGCCGCAGCCCGGACTAGCCTTCGGTAGATGCCAAACGGTCCGGCGAACGAAAGCCGGTGCGCCGGCGAATGGTGATTGCGGCCACCATAACCAATAGGTTTATCACGCCGACCATCACAAACGGGCCACCAGGCATCCACGCGTCGTAGATAAAGCCACCGACAAACACAACGACCAATGTTCCGATCGACCCGCATAGATTAAACAGGCCCACAACGGCGCCCCGAACTTTTTCTTCGGCTTCCTGACCAATCACCGCAGCGCCGGACAAGATAGCCGCCGACTCACCCATGCCAAGCAACAATGCGGCAGGTATAAATAGCAACGCCAAAGGGTCTGCCGAAAACCCGACCCAAATATAGGCCACGCCGGCCAAGCCCATTGCACTTGCCATTGCCGTCAAACGATCGACCTTATCAATATAAAAGCCCACCACAGGCGCGAACAGCAATTGAGCCAAACTAACCGTGCCCGCGAGCATCGTCGCGGCCACTAGAGCTTCGGGTAAGGTAAGACCATCAAGCAACCCTGCCTGCTTAGCCCAGAGCGTGAGAAATGTTGAAACTATCACGAGGTCGCCGCGGGCAATAAAAGCCTCCAAGCAGGCAACGAGAATGCGGGGGTTGCGCCTTGCTGCCAGAGCCCCCTCAACGACCACCTGTCGAATCGGCATGCGCTCGCGGACGGCACCCGGCACACCACCTTTAAGGCCCCGGCTTAGAACAATCGCAGTAAGCACCGCAAGCGCGCCACCAAGCCAGTACGTCAGACGGCCTGATAACAAAGCGTCGTAGCCCATGTCACTGAAAACCCGTGGCAGCTGCCCGAGAAGCACCGCCATCACGATCGCGCCCAAGCCATTGCAGATTCCGGAAGCCGCCAGCATCTTGCCGCGCGACCGCTCCTGCGGATAATCGGCAAGCACTGTGGCCATCATCGACGTAATACAGGCTGAGCCAACGCCATAAAATGCACGCAATACACCCAACTGAAACAGCGTTTCGGTAAGCGGCAACAAGAACATCACTGCACCCACCCACAGAAAACCAATCACGTAGATAGGGCGACGACCGATACGGTCAGCAAGCGCGCCCAGCGGACCCACCATCAGCAGGAAAGCAAATTCATAGGGGAGCGCCAGAAACGAAACCGCAGCCCCTTGCTCATCCTCGGGAATGCCCAGGTTAGAGGTCAGCAGATAATTCTGCATAGCGGACAGAAACGCCACCATGCCAATCGTAAAAAACGCCGCGTAAAAG
>JAQWPD010000106.1 GCA_029245525.1 Gammaproteobacteria bacterium
CCGTAAGTTTTAGCGCTGAAATTTGTTCGCTTAATCCTGCAACCGTTGGGCTGCGGAATATGTATTTTAGAGGCAGTTCGAGTTCGAATATATCCCGTATTCTCGATACTAGCTGTGTCGCGAGCAGTGAATGTCCACCCAGCTCAAAGAAATCATCATGAATGCCAACACGGTCGATATTCAGCACATCTCCCCATAGTCTGGTAAGTGATGTTTCAACTTCATTGCGCGGTGCTTCGTAGCTGTCGACATCACGACTGATATCGGGCACAGGGAGGTCACGCCGGCTGATTTTACCGCTGGGGGTGGTTGGCATGCTTTCCAGTACCACAATGGGGGAGGGCACCATGTATTCGGGTAATCGGGTTTGCACTTCTATTTTCAACAAAGCAAGGTCGAGCGTTGTTCCCGGCTCGGCAGTTACATAGCCAACAAGTCGCTTGTCACCCGGTGTGTCTTCGCGAAGTAAGACGGCGGCGAGCTTAACTTTATCTGAGTTAACCAGAGCCGCTTCAATTTCGCCGGGCTCAATGCGGAAGCCTCGGAACTTTACCTGTTCATCGACACGACCCAGATAGCTGATGTTGCCGTCAGGCAGGAAGCGAGCAAGGTCACCGGTTCGGTACATGTGACCGGCGTTATCAGAGTAGGCGGCGGTTACAAATTTTGCTGCGGTTTCTTTAGGCTGATTCAGGTAGCTCAAGGCCACTTGTTCGCCAGAAATATAGAGTTCACCGGGCACGCCGACCGGGCACGGCTGCAAATGGGCGTCGAGAATATAGAGGCGGGTGTTCGGGACAGGCTTGCCGATAGGGGGCAATGCTGCCCAGCGTTCTGCTCCGGGAGAAAAGCTGTAGATGCTTACAACGTGGGCCTCCGAGGGGCCGTATTCATTGTGGAAACCCACCTCGGGATGCTTGCTGAAGAATTTGCGGATGAGCGGCGTAACCTGCAACTGTTCGCCCGACGTACAGATTTGTTCGAGCGCAAAAGAAAGGTCATCGCGTTCTGCCATCATTTCGGCAGTTGGCTGCAGCGCTGCAAACGGCATCCACAGACGTTGGATGCGTGCTTCGCTAATAAATCGCACGAGTGCCGGAAGGTCCTGGCGCAGTTCCTGGTCAATCAGTACTACAGTGCCACCACTTGCCCATGTGGGAAAAATTTCTTGATGGTGCACATCGAAACTTAATGACGCGTATTGCAGCGTGCGTGCGGGGTGTTCGAATCCGGGGCGATGGGTTTGCCAGGCAAGTAGGTTGGCCAGTGCCCGTTGTGGCAGTACCACCCCTTTGGGTTTGCCGGTCGAGCCAGACGTGTAGATTGTATAGAGCGGATCTTCCGGATTAACCGCAATGTTCGGGTTGACGGCGGCATCATTCCAGTCGATCTGGTCGAGCAGTATTGTGCGTGCGTTGTGTTCGGGTAATCGTCCTGCGCTGCTGGTGTCAGTCAGTAACACAGGAATATTGCTGTCGCTGATCATGTAAGCAATGCGTTCGGCAGGATAGTCGGAGTCGATCGGCACATAAGCAGCACCGGTCTTTAATACCGCTAACAGGCTAACTACGGCCGCCGCCGAGCGTTCGGCACACACACCGATAAATACACCCGGTTTCGCACCGGCAGCTATCAGTTGTTGCGCCAGAATGTTCGCTTGAGAATTTAAGCGGGCATAGCTCAGTTTCTGATCATTAAACTCAAGTGCGCAAGCATCCGGTGTTTGCAGAGCCTGTTGTTCCACAGCTTGTTGCGGGGTCAGGAATGCACCGTAATCAACAGCGGTGTTATTGAAGCGCTGCAATACAGTTTGTGTTTCGCTGCGATCAATAATTTGCAGTTGCGACAGGCGTGCCGCAGGTTGTGCAGCTATCGAATTGAGTAAGGTTTCAAAGTGTTCCAGCATGCGTTCGATGGTGTGCGGTAGGAACAGGTCTTCATTGTATTGCAGGCCTGCCCGTAGACCGTTACCGGTATCGCTAACCTCAAGCAACAGGTCAAACTTGGCTATACCCATTTCAAAATTCACCGACTCAGCGGTGATATTGTCGAACGTGCTGCTGCCCGCCGGAGTGTTCTGCAATACAAACATGGTTTGGAAAATCGGCGTATGACTCATGTCTCTTTCAGGGCGGAGTTCCTCAACCAGTTTTTCAAACGGTAAGTCCTGATGATCGTATGCCTGAAGAGTTACTGATTTAACCTGTTCCAGCAGTTCGATGAAGCTCGGGTCACCCGATAAATCCGAATGAATGGCCAGCGTGTTGCTGAAAAAACCGATCAGAGGTTCGAGCTCAGGGTACTTGCGACCTGCAATAGGTGTGCCTACAACAACGTGGTCCTGGCGCGCATAACGAGCTAGCAGCGTATTAAATGCCGCCAGTAAGGTCATAAATAGTGTGGCCCGATGTTCCTGAGCCAGAGCTTTTATTGCCGCACTTACATCGTTGCCGAACAGTTTCGCAGTGCTGGAACCACGGTATCTGAGTTCTGCCGGGCGAGGTCTGTCGGTAGGTAATTCCAATACCGGGTCGGCACCTTTAAGTTGCGAGCGCCAAAAATCAAGTTGACGTTTGAGCTCAGCATCATCAAACCATTCGCGTTGCCAGTTTGCAAAATCGGCGTACTGCACAGGCAGAGCGCTTAAGTTGTTCTCTGTGTTCGCAGAAATGCTGTTGTAGAGCTCCGTGAGATCACTAAACAGAACCGATAGTGACCAACCATCCGAAACAATATGGTGCGTTGCCAGAAGCAGAATATTTTCTTCCGAATTAAGCTCCAGAAGATGCGCCCGCAATAGTGGCGCCTGTGTAAGATCAAAAGGTTGTTGCGATAGCGCCGTCAGCTTATCCTGCACCTCGATGGCCGTTGCCGTAGTCATGTCCAAAACTTCGATATCAATTGAAGCAGACTCAAGGATTTCTTGCCGCGGTGTTTGGCCATCGGCAACAAAGCGGGTACGCAGGCTTTCATGGCGGACAATGAGTGCATTGATTGCACTGCTTAGAGCTGTGCGCTTAAGTTCGCCGCTGAACCTTGTCGCGATTGGGAAGTTGTACGCGGGATTGCCCGGATCCAGTTGTTCAAGAAACCACAGGCGCTGTTGTGCGAATGAAAGTGGTGTATCCGCACTGGATTTGCGCTGCGGTATTGTTTGTTCGCTGTTGTTTGTTGTGCCAGCGTTCTCGGAGGAGCTGACAAACTGTACAAAGCCAGCGATAGTCGGTTCTTCAAACAGCCGCATGAGCGGTACGTCTATGCCCAGCTTTGAGCGGATGCGTGAGATCACCTGAGTTGCCAGTAGCGAGTGACCACCAAGATCAAAAAAGTCGTCATCAATACCCAGTTGTTCTGCGTCTAAGACCTCGCACCAAATATTCACTAAGGCTTCTTCGGTTAGTGTGCGCGGCGCGACATAACGACTTTCGGCATCGCGTTCCCAGCTAGGTTCAGGCAATAAGCGCCGGGCAATTTTACCACTCGGTGTTAATGGCATGGCTTCGAGAACGACATAGTGGGTCGGATTCATGTAATCAGGCAGCTGAGCCTTTGCGAAGTCGCGAAGTACAGTACCGCTAATTTCATGCTCTGGCTCAGGACAGACATAAGCCACCAGTTTTTTCTCAGCGTCGGTTTTGAGGACGACAGCAGTGAGTTGTACGCCGGGGTGATTGCTGATGACAGCTTCAATTTCACCCGGTTCAATTCGGAAGCCGCGAAATTTAACCTGCTCATCGACGCGACCGAGGTATTCGATCTCGCCATTTGCCTTGTATCTTGCGCGGTCGCCACTGCGATACATGCGTTCACCCTGTACATAGGGATCATCACTGAATTGTTCGGTGCTGAGTTTCGGGCGTCCGAGATACTTTAGTGCCACTTGAATCCCTGCGAGATATAGCTCGCCGGGCAGACCAACCGCAACGGGTTGTTGGTTGGCATCCAGAATATAGCAACGGGTGTTGGCAACGGGGCGGCCAATGGAAGGCAGCAGTGGCCAGCTATCAGGCGCAGTGTCTGTTGCATCCAGCGATAGCGAGGTCACTACATGTGTCTCTGACGGGCCGTATTGATTGTGCAGGCGTCCCTTGCAGCGCTTATACAAATTGCGCACAGCAGGAGTGATTTGCAGCTGTTCGCCAGCGGAAACTATATCCTTAATGCTTAGCTGTAGATCACTGCGCTCAGCGAGAACATCTGCCAACGGCTGTAACGCAGCGTAGGGCATGTACAAGCGTTCGATATTTTTATTGCTGACGAATACAGCCAATGCGGGCAGATCTTTGCGCAACTCTTCTGAGATCATGACCAGAGTGCCGCCTTGAGCCCAAGTACTGAACAACTCCTGAAAGCTGACATCAAAACTTAGCGATGCAAATTGCAATGTTCGAGCAGGGTCTTTTAGGCCAACTTGTGTCTGTTGCCAATGAATCAGATTGCTCAGTCCAGCATGGGCGAGCATCACCCCTTTGGGTAAGCCGGTAGAGCCGGATGTATAGATTGTGTAAAGCGGTGCATCGGCTGTTATTGCTATATCGGGGTTGCTGTTATTGCCGGTGGTGAAATCGAATTTATCCAGAAACAGCGTTTGCGTTCCAGTAACGTTCGTAGAAGAGATTGTTAGCAGCAGAGTTGCTGCTGAATCCTCGAGCATATAAGCAATTCGATCACTCGGGTAATTCGGGTCTATAGGCACATAAGCCGCTCCGGTTTTCAGAACAGCAAGTGTGGCTATGGCCATCTCCACAGATCGCCCGTAGCTTATGCCGATGAGCTTTCCTGGCGCAGCACCCAGAGTTATCAGTTCGTGGGCTAGCCGATTGGCGCGGTGGTTGAGTTCCTGATAGCTCAGTGTTTCGTAGTTGTTGGCCGCATGACCCTCGATAGCGATTGATTCCGGGGTAGCTGCAGCCTGTTTCTCGACCAAATGATGAACCGCATGCGGTGCTCCGAAATCACAGGCGGTGTTGTTAAAACCGCGGGTAATTGTGTTTAGTTCTGTGGTATTTAGCAGTTGTATGTTGCCAATATGCACAGCAGGGTTTGCCGCGATGCTTTCAAGTAATACTTCAAAATGATTCAACATGCGGTCTATCGTTGCCATGTCGAATAGATCTGTGTTGTATTCGAAAGTACAGCTAAGCGCATCAGAACTTTCACTAACAAATAGGCTGAGATCGAATTTTGCGGTATCTGATTTTACATTCAGAGATTCCGCAGTTAGGGTGCTAAAACTACTTGATCCGGTAACGCTATGCTCAAGTACAAACAGCGTCTGAAAAACTGGCGAATAACTCATAACTCTGTCGGGCTGGAGTTCTTCTACAAGTTTTTCAAAGGGTACGCTCTGATTGCGATAGGCATTTAGAGAGTCTTGTTTAGTTTGTTGCAGTAGCTCTGCAAACACCGGGTTGCCTGAAAGATCGGCCCGCATGGCAAGGGTGTTCACAAAGAAGCCGATTAATGGCTCTAATTCGCGTTTGCCACGCCCGGCAATAGGCGTACCGACTACGATGTCTTCACTGCCGGAGTAGCGCATTAGCAGTACGTTGTAGGCCGCCAGTAGCAGAATGAACAATGTGCATTGCTCGCTTTTTGCCAGGAGTCTGAGGCTGGAGGCTAAGGCCGGTGATAGTTCACGTGACAACGTTGCGCCGTTGTGGGTTTGCAATCGCGGGCGAGGGCGGTCAATAGGGAGTTCCAATACCGGAGGCGCGTCACTCAGACGTTCTTTCCAGTAGCTGAGTTGTTTCTGGAGATCTTCGCCTTGCATCCATTCTTGTTGCCATTCCGCAAAGTCGCCGTATTGGATGCCCAGTTCAGCTAATGACTCGTTGCTGTTGCCGGTGTGCTTTTCGTAGAGGCTAACTAAATCACGATACAAAATGCCCAATGACCAGGCATCAGAAATGATGTGATGAATATTGAGAAACAGAATGGATTCATTGTTGCTGATCTGAATCAGATGGACATTTAACAATGGCCCGTGTAGCAAGTCGAAACTCTGATTTGAAAGTTGCGTCAGCAGGTGTGCGATAGCACCTTCTGGCGGATTTTCGCTATTGACGACCTGTAGTTTTACGTGTCCACGTTCGTCAACGATCTGCACCGGCTCATCATCTTCCACATCGAAAGTTGTACGAAGTGTTTCGTGTCGTGTAACAAGATCATTGAGTGCTAGTTGCAATGCGGCTGCATTCACGTTGCCGATAAGGCGTATTGCAGAAGATATATTGTAGGCTGAACTATCGGGTTCGAGTTGATCCAAGAACCAGAGACGGCGCTGGCCAAAAGATGCCGGCAACACAAACGCATCGCCTTTAGGTGCGTTTTCGTCTGCGGATAGTCCGCTGCTCATTGTGGCTTCGGTATCGTTCATTCGCAAAAAATCAGACGGAGTACATCAGGCAATTTGTCGCCTCCTATACCCATTCTGTGAGCCCGGATTCCTGTCTTAAAAAAGTGGATAAAGCTTTAATGGTAACGCCCTGATCATAAGCACCAATTGTGGTGCGAATCAGTCCGTGTGTCACGGATATTGTTAACACTTTTCGGAAATTTGTTGGGGCTAAAGCCTATTGTTAATAGGCTATTGTGGCAGGATGCCAACAGCACGTGACATAGGCGGATAATTCTACCCGAGGATGCGGGTCGGCTTGGGGCCTTATTCCGTAAATTACCCCCCCCGTACGCTGGAGATAGTGCAAAAACGGGGCCGGTGGCTTTCAGCTAGAGATTAGGCAGTTCTGCTGGTGCTTTGCATAATAGTCTGTAGTTCTGGGGCTTCTTTGTAGAGATTGATCAGTCGGTTTTCATTATCCGTGTAGTCCATATCCGGTTCACGAATGCCCGCAATGGTGATCTTCGCGAGAATCTCAAGCGTGCTGGTAATGGTTTCTTTGGAGAAGCCTTCTCCGAGTAGGTAGCCGACTGACCATAAATCGAAGTTGTTTAATGGAAGAACCGTCGATTCGGTGATGGTTTCGTAGGCATGCAGAGACCATTTTGTTGCATCCTTCCAGTCCATTGTATTGTGCTTCCAGGAGTAACCTGAGCCTTTCAGGCCAAATTCTTCACTGCGCTCGGCAATAGGGACCTTAGGGTCATGATAATAAGGCTCCATACTGTAATAGGTTGGTTTGGTTTCACGAATAAAGTTGATGGTGTTCTGAATGGTCTCATCTGTCTCGCCGGGAAAACCACAAATAAAGGTTGAGTAACTAATAATTCCACGTTCATTGAGCTTGCGAATGCCATCCCGATAACGATCAATGCGCGCCCCTTTGTTCATGTTTTTGAGTATTGTTGCATCACCGGATTCAATACCTAGAAATACTCCGATGCAGCCAGCTTCAGCCGCCAGATCAAACGCCTCATCATCAGCATTGGCACAACGGAAGTATGACAACCATTTGAAGTCGAATTTGTTGCGAATGATCATCCGGCAGAGCTCTTTAAAGCGTGGCTGCGGAATATTGAAGGTGTCATCAATGAACAGCACATACTTGATGCCTCGGTCATGCAAGTCTCTTAAGTCTTGCTCAACAACATCTGTATCGGTCAGGTCCAAAGAGCCCGCGATTAGGGGGTAGCGACAGAAAGAACACTTAAAAGCACAGCTACGAGCGGTTCGCATTGATACGACGTTGGCATCTGAATGCTCTAGTGCGCCGGACCAGTTCACACTAGTGCCATTCATATCGTTAGCTTCAGGCAAGCGTGAAGTTAATGCCAATGGATTGCCGGTAACAATATTTGGTATCTTTTTGAGGTCGGGTTCAGAGTTTTTGAGCTCTTTAACAGTTCTGGCGAGAGTTAATTCGCCCTGTGAATCATACACATAGATATCTGCGCCAATGCCTTTGAGCAGGAAAGGCCAGCGTTTTTCCGGATAATCGGAAAACATATGGTACATGCGCGGCCCACCAACAATAATTTTCGTCGAAGGGCTATGTTTCTTAACAAATTCAGCAATCTCTTTGATCGGTGCATTATCAATGTAGAAAGTAGTAGTAATGGCTACTGTCAATGGCTCGTCTTTGAGCAGCTCAAGAAGCTTATCCTGTTCGCCATTAAAATAGTTAATCACGCCTGCGGTAAGGTCATGACGCTCGAGAAAACTTGCCAGAATATTTACGGCAAGATTGGGCATTTTGCCAAAATGCAGTTCGCTGGGGTCGCCTGAGGCAGCTGTTAGTGCAGCATTGATCGCATCGAAATAGTCACCTCGTTTACCTAAGAAGCGTGCAGAATTTGCAAGGACATGTTGGTAGCCAGCTGAAACCTCTTTGCCGGCTCTGGCAAGTTCCAAATGGCCTTCAATAGAGCCTCTGTTGTAACCAATTACTAGGCAATCTAGTTTCTCAGTCATCTCTTTTTATCCTTTCACTAATAACTGTTCCCATCAATCCAACAACTAAATGTTAAGACCGTCTGAGAGCATCAATCGTTCCAAGCCATTATCTATTGAAATATAGGTGGTTACACTAGCCACATAATTCAGTCCGATAGGCGGTTATGTAGCTTCTCATAGGCTCAATGATTCCGCAATTCCCTTAGTTCACACTTTTTAATGCCCAAGATGCCTTATGGTAATGGGGTTGTCCGATGCCTTTTGATAGGCAGCTTTTTAGGCTGCCCCGCAGCGTTGAGTTATCGACGTTTACGACGTGAGCCTCTATCTATTCTTATAATCTTGTCATCGCCGTCTCCAGCCGCACCTTGAGTATTCAGTAACTTCGCCAGTTCTGCTAGCGTTGGAGAATTAAATACGCTATCCAACCGTAACTGGATACCGGTGAGATCCATGATGCGTGAGACCAGCTGCATCGCAATCAATGAGTGCCCGCCGAGTGCAAAGAAATCATCTTTTGTACCGACTTTTTCTGCGCCGAGTAGCTCACTCCATAGCCCTGCCAGTTGTTGTTCTGCTTCGGTTTCCGGAGCAACATACTCTTCTTTGGATTGTCCCAACTCTGGTGCAGGCAATGCGCGGCGGTCGATCTTGCCGTTTGCGGTGACTGGAATCGCGCTGAGCACAACATAGGCTGCCGGCAACATGTAGTCGGGAAGAGCTAAGCTTAGCGTGGCTTTAGCCGCGCCTTCATTAAAGTTTCCACTGCTGGCGACATAGGCAACCAGTTGTGGCAGCCCGGGAACATCCTCACGCAGCAAGACAACGGCTTGATGAACGTCATCGATCTGATCGAGTTGAGTTTCAATTTCGCCTAATTCAATACGGAAGCCGCGCAGCTTAACCTGATGATCAAGGCGACCGATGTATTCTAGATTTCCGTCTGGGCGGTAGCGAACTAAATCGCCGGTACCATACATTCGTGCATTGGACTGATCAGAAAATGGGTTGGCAATGTATTTTTCTGCGGTGAGTTCCTCCTGATTGCGATAACCACGAGTAACACCGGCACCTGCTAGATAAAGTTCCCCAGCGCTCCCAATGGGCACCGGACGTTTATGTTGGTCGAGAACGTAGGCCTGAGTGTTGTGCAGTGGTCGGCCAATGGTCGCAGGTTCATGCGCTACACGTCGTGTCCAGGTTGAGTAAGTCGTGTCTTCGGAAGGTCCATAAAGATCGTTAACATCGACCACATTGCCGGTGGCGTATATGTCATTAACCAGCAAGGTGCTTAATGGCTCACCTGCCAGATTGACGGTTTTAAGCGTCGGCGGCAGTCCATTGGAGCGCACGAGCTCAGCAATCGCAGAAGGTACCGTGTTGATGAGTGTGACGTTAGCATCCGCAGGCAGGCCTGGCAGAGCCAATGCATTGGACACCAGAACGATACGGCCTCCCAATCCCAGCGTGCCAAAGATTTCGTATATCGACAGGTCAAAACAAACGGATGTCGAGGCGAGTACGCCGCGCATTTGTTCTGGTTTAAAGGTGTCGCGCATCCATTCAATCAGAGCTAC
>JAQWPD010000108.1 GCA_029245525.1 Gammaproteobacteria bacterium
CTACCGCCTAAACGATACTCAACAATGGGTTTATTAATCTTAATAGCCATTTTTTGTCCTTAAATCTTTAATCAACGGGCGCTGGCAACAACTAGAACTTGCCGTAGTAGCCTTCTTTAAGGGCGTCGAACAGATTCGCCGCGGTGTGCATTTCACCGTCATACTCAACCTCTTCATCACCCTTCAAAGTGACCTCGCTGCCATCCTCAAGTACGAAGGTGTAGTCTGTGTTTTTAAGATCTTTTTCCTTAACCAAAACACCCTGGAATGCTTCAGGATTAAAGCGGAAGGTCGTGCAACCTTTGAGGCCCTGCTCATACGCATACAAATAAATATCCTTGAACTCTTCGTACGGAAAGTCAGTGGGCACGTTAGCTGTCTTAGAAATTGATGAATCGACCCATAACTGCGCCGCAGCCTGAATATCAACATGTTCCTTCGGGCTAATATCGTCTGCGGTAGTGAAATACTCCGGCAGCTGACTACTTTCTGTTTCTGCAGCCGGCATTGCACTGGCATTAATTAAATGACGATACGCCAGAAGCTCATACGAAAAAACATCGACTTTCTCTTTACTCTTCTTGCCTTCGCGGATCACGTTACGAAAATAATGGTGCGCAAAGCTTGGTTCGATGCCGTTACTCGCATTATTCGCCAACGACAATGAAATAGTGCCGGTAGGCGCTATCGAACTGTGATGCGTAAAACGCGCGCCCTCATTGATCAGATCCTCAACCAGCGCCGGCGCCACCTCGGCCAAGCGCTGCATATAACGACTGTAACGACCGTGCAAGATTTTGCCAGGCACTTTATCGCCTAACTTCCAGCCATCAGTGGCCATCTCGGGGCGCTGCCGCAACATTTTGGCGGTAACATCAAACTCTTCCAGCATAATCGGTGCAGGACCCTTCTCACGGGACAAATCAAGCGCTGCTTGCCAACCGGCAACTGCCAACTCACGGGCAACCTTCTCGGTGAACTCTACCGATTGCGGGCTGCCATACTTCATCTGCAACATCGCAATCGCTGAACCCAGGCCAAGGAAGCCCATGCCATGACGACGCTTACGCTCAATTTCTTTGCGTTGATTTTCTAGCGGCAGGCCATTGATTTCGACTACGTTATCAAGCATTCGGGTGAAAACACTAACCACCTCGCGGAAGCCCTCCCAATCAAACACTGCCTTATCGGTGAACGAGTTTTCAACAAAACGGGTAAGATTCACCGAACCCAGTAAACACGATCCATACGGTGGCAGAGGTTGCTCACCACAAGGGTTAGTAGCACGAATATTCTCATCGAACCAGTTGTTGTTCATCTGATTAACTTTATCTATCAGAACAAAACCAGGCTCAGCAAAATCGTAGGTTGACGACATGATGAGATCCCACAAACGCGCAGCAGGAATAGTCTTATATACTTTGCAAGCCACCTGATCTGATTCGTTGGTGACATAGCCACTGGTGGTTGGCCAATCGCGCCAGACAATCTGCGATGGGTCATTAAGATCAATTTCTTCGCTATCGAGTATTTTCTTGTCCAGCGGAAACACCAACGTCCAATCTTTGTTATCACGCACCGCCTGCATAAAGCCATCCGTAATGAGCAACGATAAATTAAACTGACGCAAACGTCCGTCTTCGCGTTTTGCTTTCACAAAATCCATGACATCGGGGTGACCAACATCAAAGGTACCCATCTGTGCTCCCCGGCGACCACCGGCCGACGAAACGGTGAAACACATCTTGTCGTAAATATCCATAAAAGATAGCGGACCGGAGGTTAATGCTCCGGCACCCGAGACATAAGCACCCTTCGGACGAAGAGTTGAAAATTCATAACCAATTCCACAACCCGCTTTCAGTGTTAAGCCGGCCTCATGCACTTTGCCCAAAATATCATTCATTGAATCGACAACGGTGCCAGAAACAGTGCAGTTAATGGTTGAAGTAGCAGGCTTGTGGTCCTGCGCACCGGCGTTTGAAATAATCCGGCCCGCTGGAATCGCTCCGGAACGAAGCGCCCAATGAAATGATTGATACCATTTATCGCGATCTTCTTCTTTCTCGACATCTGCCAAGGCACGAGCCACCCGACGATAGGTGTCATCCATAGTTTCATCGATGATCTCACCGTGTTTTGACTTCAAGCGATATTTCATATCCCAGATATCTGCAGATGCAGCCTGAAATTCAATTGCCTGATTGCTACC
This sequence comes from Gammaproteobacteria bacterium, assembly GCA_029245525.1. Taxonomy (GTDB): domain Bacteria; phylum Pseudomonadota; class Gammaproteobacteria; order Steroidobacterales; genus JABIQA01. The sequence goes on from JAQWPD010000108.1 coordinate 2,213, forward strand.
TTTTAATTTTTCCACTGCGGTACTCATGCTTGAAGACTCATTTAAAATTTCCCCCGGTCGGTTCAGGCATCCGGACAAACGACCCTTGTCCGGCAGCTAATAATCCCCAGCTTTCGCCATAGGACCACGTATATCTGGGATGCTGTAGCGCAGCAAAATAAGAAGAAAAAACAGTTGGAACAGCATGTTGCAATTGTTTTCCTTAACAGCCCCCCGGCAAAAACCCGTGCCATAATTTCTAACAACATCGACACACTAGATATTGTGTCAGCGCTAAACTACATTATGCCGGTAACGGTTGACTGTCAAGATTTTTCTCTCCGCAGAAAAATACTACTTTGTCTAATATTTTCAGGTATTTATATAAATTCTGCAAAAATCAAGGAGTACTTTTTTTGTGCATTTACAGCACGAGGCTCGCTGATCATAACCACAACATCTTGTGTTTATAGCACTCACACCTAATCCAAAGCTTTTCCACAGCTTATCCACAGCCTTTGGAATCAGTAGCTTAGCAAAAGCTGCCGCACGCGAGTCGCCGCAACCGGGCAAAACCGCAGCGCAAAGCCGCACTGCAGGAAGGCCGCCGGAACTTAAACCTGCGCAAGCGTGTCAACCGAATAAGACATGAAATCAACCAAATGAACACCCATACTGGTTGTTAAGACGCTCCATTCGGATCTCCATCCACTGAAACCGAAACAGAAGGCATTAGCTATCAATATGAAACCACAAATTCTTTCATCCGTTCCAACACCCAAATCCCTGATTATTCTCGCCAGCCTGCTCAGTGCACTTATTGCTCACCAAGCACACGCGGTGGTGCCGCAGCTTGTCAACCAAGGCTCGGGCACACTCGCGCCGCTGGTCGACAAAACGGCTCCGGCGGTAGTCAGTATTGCCATTCAGGGAACGGTGACTGCGCCGAGCAATCCATTAATGGATGACCCATTCTTCGAGCGCTTTTTCGGAGCGCCTCCGGGCGGCCAAGGCGGTGAACGCCGGGAACGAAAGGTTCGCAGCGGCGGGTCCGGCGTAATTGTCGATGCTAAAAAAGGGTTCATCCTGACCAATCACCATGTGGTCGAAAATGCGGATGAAATCCTCGTAACGCTCACTGACGGACGCACTTTGGATGCTAAGGTCATAGGCTCCGACGCTGGCACCGATATCGCGCTTATTAAAGTTGAGGAGCCTAAGAACCTCACCGAAATGAACTTTGCTGACTCGGATAAAGCCAAAGTGGGCGACTTTGTATTAGCGATAGGCAACCCCTTCGGCCTCAACCATTCGGTAACCTCTGGCATTATCAGCCAACTTGGTCGCACAGGCATAAACCGGGATGGCTATGAAGACTTCATCCAAACCGACGCGGCAATTAATCCCGGCAATTCAGGCGGCGCTCTGGTGGACATGAACGGCGAGCTAATAGGCATTAATTCAGCGATCTTCAGCCGAAGTGGCGGCAACATTGGTATTGGTTTCGCGATTCCCGCCAACATGGCCCGCTCGGTCATGGATCAACTGGTGGAATTTGGCGAGGTTCGAAGGGGTCTTTTGGGCGTCAGTATTTCTGATTTCACAAAAGAGTCTGCTGAAGCCTATGGCATGGAGAATACCGACGGCGCATTAATTCAAGAGATCGTTCCTGAGTCGGCAGCAGAAAAAGCAGGCCTGGAGGTTGGTGATGTGGTCATCAAAATTGATAACGAAAAAATTCAAGGTGCTGCCGAACTGCGCAACTCAGTTGGCATGAAACGCAGCGGCGATAAGGTCAAGCTCACTGTGCTTCGCGACGGCAAAAAGCGAACAATCACTGCAACCCTTGGCAGCATTGATACCATCAGTATTGCTAATGCTGACGATATTCATCCCGGCTTACAGGGCGCTGAGTTCAGTAACTACAAAGGTAACGCTGACTCATTCGTCAACGACGCTGTTCTGGTCAACAGCGTAGAGCCGAACAGCCAAGCTGCGGCGAATGGCCTGCGGCCCAATGATGTGATTACTGCGGTAAATCGCATTCCCGTCACATCGACACAGGAACTGACTGCAGCGGCTGAAGATCAGTCTGTGCTAATGCTGCGCATCGCTCGTGATAACCGCACACTGTTGCTGCAAATACGCTAAACGACAGCAGCTGCAATCGGGGCTCGACTGCACGCAGTCGGGCCCCGGTTGCATCTCAAGCCCGTACCCCTCATAAACCTAGCGCGATGTCACCCATAGCACATTCATCAAGCGACGTTTAGCGCTACAATCTCCTCATGAACATCTACCTTGTCGGCGGTGCAGTGCGCGATCAACTGCTCGGACTTCCTGTGAAAGAACGGGATTGGGTTGTTGTTGGTGCAAATCCAGAGGCAATGATTAGCGCTGGCTACCAACAGGTTGGTAAAAACTTTCCGGTTTTCCTGCATCCAAAAAGCAAGGAAGAGCATGCATTGGCGCGGACCGAAAAAAAAACCAGCCCCGGCTACACCGGCTTCGATGTTTATGCAGGAGAAGACGTTACTCTTGAGGAGGACTTGCTCCGTCGTGACCTGACAATTAATGCAATGGCGAAAATGCCTGATGGCAGCCTTGTTGACCCCTATGGCGGCGCCGCCGATATAAAAGCCAAAACCATCCGTCACGTGTCAGACGCTTTCCGTGAAGACCCGCTTCGGGTGCTCCGTGTTGCACGTTTCGCGGCCCGCTTTAAACATTTAGGCTTTAGCGTCGCTCCGGAGACCATGGAACTGATGCGCCTAATCACAAAAAGTGGGGAGCTGGGCTCACTCACACCTGAACGCGTTTGGGTAGAGACCGAAAAGGCCCTGCAAACAGACAACCCTGATTATTATTTTGAACTGCTGCGCAGCTGCAATGCACTGTCTGTATTGTTTCCCGAAGTTGATTGTTTATTTGGCGTACCACAACCGCCGCGGTGGCATCCGGAAATTGATACAGGTCTTCACACACTGTTAACGCTTCAGCAAGCCGCTTTGCTGAGCTCAGATCCGGCGACCCGATTTGCTGCACTAACTCATGACTTAGGCAAAGGTACTACGCCAGAAGCGGAGTGGCCGACCCATAACGGCCATGAAGCCCGTGGCGCGCATCTCATTAAACAGCTTTGCGAACGGCTTGCGATACCCAATCGCTATCGTGAATTGGCGACCCTTGTTGCCAAAGAGCACCTGCGGGTTCATCGAGCGTTGGAATTACGCCCTGCCACGGCATTAAAACTCCTGGAGACAGTGGATGCCTTCCGCAAACCCGAGCGCTTTGCTGAACTGCTGCTTGCCTGCGAAGCCGATATGCGCGGACGAACCGGTTTAGAAGCTGTGCCCTATCCGCAGGCTGACTACCTACAAGAAATACATTCGGTAACAGCGGCGATTTCAGCAAACAACGTCGACGCTAAATATCAAGGTAAAGCGATTGGTGAACGCATTCGTGATTTACGCACATGTGCCATTGAAGATCTTAAGGCGACCCGGCAAATACACCGTTAATTGGCCCGAATAAAGCTCATGCAAATAGGCATACGCACAGCAAAGGCCTAAAACGAACCGTCAGTCTGTGATCAGAGGAAAACCCACAACAAGATGCCGGAAAGTACCAAACGGTAGACCATAAAAGGGAACATGCTGAGCCGGTCGAGCGCACTTAAAAACACTTTAATACAAAGATACGCACTCACGGCCGAGACACCGACACCAAGAAACAGCAATGGCCAATTGACAGCTTCGCCCGCCTCAACAAGGTTCACGGTCTCCAAACCAGCAGCTAGCGTAATAACCGGAATAGATATTAAAAACGAAAACCGAGCTGCCGCTTTACGAGACAAGCCCAAAGCCAAACCAGCAGTAATAGTTACGCCCGAACGCGAGGTGCCCGGAATCAGCGCCACCGCCTGAGCAAGACCGATTAACACCACGGTGCGCCAGGTCATCGAATACTCATCTCCGCCAACACCCCCTTTGCGGTCAAACACCCACAGCAGAACGCCAAATACAGCGGTAGTCGCTGCGATGACGAGCGGACTGCGCAAACTCTCACCAATAAAATCGTGAAGTAATAGACCAGCAAGCCCCACAGGAATGGTGGCGATCAACATCGCCCAGCCCAAACGAGCATTGGCTTCACCGTTATCCATAGCGGCTGCTCTGCCCACCAATGAGGCCAGCCATGCACGCAATATTTCCACTACCTCGCAACGAAAATACCAGAGCACCGCAGATAGAGTGCCAAAATGCACGGCCACATCAAAAGCCAACCCCTGATCCGGCCAATCAAAAAACTGCGGCACTAGAATAAGGTGTGCGGAACTGGAGATCGGCAGAAACTCGGTTAAGCCCTGCACCAACGCCAATAAAACGGTCTCGATCCAACCCACAGCAAGCCCTGCTCTTTAGAAATACAAATAACGGTGTGGCGACTTTACCGCAAATAGCGAATGACATGCATCTCGGAACACACCCTTTTTTTAATCACTACAAATTCACTCGCAAATCACGCCCCTGAAATCCGCTGGATGGCAAAACATCATCTGTGGTCAACAGCATAACTTTAAACACCTCGCCCATTTCGCCAGGCAAAGTCAACTTCCGCACCTGGGAAGACATCTGTGCGTTATTAACAGCTGAACCTGTCTGCCTAAGCTCAAGCTGTGCCGTGATTCCGCTGTCTAACAAAAAATGCGTCTGGGTTGTGTACGCAGCAACGTTAAATCCGGCCTGCAAAGCTGCTTCGCCGACGCGGGTAAAATCAACCCATGCAGTGATGTCCTGAATACCCGGATACAACAATGGGTCGTTATGCGCATGGTGATGGTAGTGACAGCGCAAGGTGCCATCACTGCGCTCAGCGGAGTAAAAATCGGCTTGGGACAAGCCGTAATCAATAAGAAATACTGCACCTTTATCCAACAACGCGCCCAGACTATGTATAAGGCCCGATGCGGCAAAACACACTTCGGAACGATAACCGACGGGCAAATCATCCATCGAGACAAGCCGTTCCGCAAACGCCTTTAGCGCGCCTTTTGCTGGACGCGCAGTAAGCGACAAGCCTGCTCCGTGTGAACCCACACCCAACTCAAGAGCGCCCGAACTGCCAAGCTCAAAACGCGATACTGGCAGCGCATCGAGAACTTCATTAGCCACAACCACACCGCTGAAACCCTTCTCAGGCAGACTGTCTAACCAGACCACTCGGTCCAACAGATCAGGGACCCGCTGCCGCAGCAGATGGTGCTGGCGTTCACGCAAATCCGGCGACGGCTCGAGAATCAAGTAGCGCTCAGGCAACTCTTGCAAACGCTGCAACTCCAACAGCATATCTGCCGCCATCAACCCACTGCCTGCACCCAGTTCCAACACCGTGCGGCAGCCGCTTTTAACCAGAACTTCCGCAATCTGCCCCGCGAGGCACACTGAAAACAGTGCTGATATCTGAGGTGCAGTAACAAAATCACCCTGTTCACCAAACTTAGCGGCACCGGCTTGGTAGTAGCCAAGACCGGGCGCATATAAGGCCAAACGCATGTACTCACTAAACGACAACCAGCCGCCAGCGCCAGCAATCTCGTGCTGAATCAGCGCAACCAGTCGAGCGCTATGCTCGGTTGCTGCCGAATCGGGTTCGGGTAATTGGTTGGACATGCTCACTAGTGTAATCTTAACCTCAACTGGAACTTAAACCTGCATAGAACAAAAGGCACTGAATTGACTATTCCTGAGACAAACCTGAACGGCAAGTGGGCGCTTATCACCGGCGCAGGAAAGCGGCTGGGCGAATGCATGGCCAGAACGCTGCATGAGCACGGCGCAAATATCGCTATTCACTACCGCAGTTCGGAAAAACCAGCACAGGAGCTGGCTGATTCACTCAATAGTTTGCGTGCGGGGTCGGCCTTTACTGCGCAAGCTGATCTATTGCATATTGATGAACTCAACACACTGGTTAAAACAGTTACTGATAAAACAGGCCAACTCGACATTCTAGTCAACAATGCGTCCTCGTTTTACCCTACCCCCCTAGGCACGGTAACCGAAGCCCAGTGGCAGGACCTGATTGGCAGTAACTTAAAGGCCCCGTTGTTTCTTGCCCAGGCGGCACTGCCATTTTTGCGCATTGCCCATGGCGTAATCATCAACATTGTCGATATCCATTCACAACGACCATTAAAAGATCACACGGTATACGGCCCCTCTAAAGCCGCACTCTCTATGCTAACCAGGACGCTGGCCAAAGATCTGGCGCCGGAAGTCCGAGTGAATGGCGTTTCTCCCGGCGCTATTTTGTGGCCGGACGAAGGCATGCCCGAAAAGATTGCGCAAACAATCATCAAGCAAGTGCCGATGAAACGCGTTGGTGAGCCTACCGACATTGCCCGTACAGTGCTCTTTCTGGTGAAAGATGCACCTTATATCACCGGGCAAATTATTGCGGTGGACGGTGGCAGATCGGTGGGCTGGTAAAAGGCCGTCGCGGTGCGAACTAAAGCTTAATGGGCTCTACAGTCATTGGACTCGCCGCCTGATCGAAGGCTGTCCAGAGTTCTGCCATGGTTTTGCCGCTAAGCGGATGACGAAAGCCAGGAGCAATCTCGGCCAGCGGGCCTAAAACAAAAGCGTATTTATCAATATCGTCGCGCGGCACTCTGAGCTCTGGGTCGGCATCAACCAAATCGCCATACAGCACCATATCAAGATCCAAGGGGCGGGAGACAAACCCATGCTGATCTTCACTGCGACCAGCCTCGTGCTCCAGCCGAGTCATGACTGCCGCACAATCATGCGGCGAACACTCCGTGGTAAAACCAACAATAAGATTAAGAAAGTCATCGCCACTGAAACCGGCCGATGCTGAGCGATACACCGTAGAGAGCTGGAGATCACCAAACTCTCGCCGCAATAACATCACCGCCACACCCACATTAACCGCGGCATTAATATTACTGCCGACACTCACAAAAACCTGTGTGGACATATTCAGTCTCTACTGCCGCGCTCAACCATGACACCCACTTCCCGCGAATGCTTGACAGCACCCGGCTTGCTCACGCGAATTCGGACCCACGGAACGTGGTACGTGGCCATGATATGAACAGCGACTCGATCAGCAAGCGTCTCTACCAATTTAAACCGTCCCTCCTTCACTAAACCCGTGACCGATTGGGAAACCGATTTATAGTCAACGCAGTGCTCAATATCCTCTGTTTCTGAAGCCTTTGTGACATCCGTGCCCATATCGATATCAATATTCACCGTCTGGGGCATCTTCCGCTCCCAACCCCAAATGCCAATTATGCATTCGATCTCAAGATCTCTAATGAAGACAATATCCATATCGTTAAACCTTCCAGGCTCGATGCCCTGCGCTGCTCTAGATAACAGGCAGCTGATCAAGCGCCCACCTTGCCTTTGCCACCACGCCAGCTGCTGCTGGCTGACCCGAAGCTATTCGCTGCGCCCCGGCGAAGGCGACCATAGCCCCATTGTCGGTGCAATACTCATGCCTTGGATAAAACACTCGGCAATCTCGTTTCTCCAATTCGACCCTTAGATCGGCACGGAGCTTCTTATTTGCACCAACACCACCGGCTACAACCAGATTTTTATAACCTGTGTGCTTTAACGCTCTTATAGCCTTCACAACCAGCGTTTCGACTACAGCGCACTGAAACGAGTTCGCCAAATCTGCTTTGGCGGATTCATCCAGAGCATCCGCAGACTCGAGTTCACGCACCTTGAGCATAACGGCTGTCTTTAAACCACTAAAACTGAAATCTAGGCCTGGCTTTTTTAGCATCGGACGTGGCAGATTAAATTTATCGATACTGCTCTGCTCGGCCAATGCTGCTAGCGCGGGGCCGCCCGGATACGGCAAGCCAAGCAGCTTTGCGGTTTTATCGAAGGCTTCTCCCGCTGCATCATCCAGCGACTCGCCAATCAATGTGTAATTGCCGGGCGCCGCAACATCCACCAGCAAGGTATGGCCACCGGAAACCAACAAGGCCACAAATGGAAAATCTGGACTCTGATCTTCCATCATCGGGGCCAACAAGTGGGCTTCCATATGATGCACTGGAATCGCAGGTATTCCCCAAGCCATAGCCAGCCCGGTAGCCACTGTGCCACCAACCAGCACTGCACCAATTAATCCGGGGCCTGCGGTGTAAGCGACCGCATCGAGCTGAGTTCCGACAATGCCGGCCTCGGCCAGGGTTTGATCAACCAGTGGCAATAACTTGCGAATGTGATCCCGTGACGCCAGCTCTGGAACAACACCACCGTAAGGGGCGTGAAGCTCTATCTGACTGTACAAGCAATGCGCCCGAACGCCCCGCCCGGTGTCATAAATAGCCACACCGGTCTCATCGCAACTGGTTTCAATGCCTAGTACTAGCACGCAATTCCTCGGGCCATAATGGGTTTCGCAGACCGATCAGCGCGCTCTGGCCGCGGTCGTGCGGAGCAAGTGTCTCATAATTTTGCAATTTTACCGGCTGCGGGGTATATTTTCGCCCCCGCCAGCCCAAGCGCTGGTTTTTTTGTCCCGATTTTTATTGAGGAATGTCAGTGTGCCAAGCGTACGCATAAAAGAAAACGAGCACTTTGACGCAGCTCTGCGTCGATTTAAACGATCCTGTGAAAAAGCCGGAATATTGTCTGAACTGCGCAGCCGCGAGTTCTACGAGAAACCCACCCAGGAACGCAAACGCAAGAAAGCTGCCGCCGTTAAGCGCCAACTGAAGCGTGATTCGCGCGAAACCAATCGTAACGTCCGCTTGTACTAATTTGACTCATGTCAATTAGAACAGCTGCGTGACTCAGTGCAATTGCACTTCGGTAGATTTACGCAACGGCCTACCCGATGTCCCTTAAAGATCAAATCAAAGCTGACATGAAAGACGCTATGCGCGCCGGAGAAAAGGAGCGCTTAAGCGTTATCCGAATGTTGCTCGCTTCTATTCAACGACGCGAAATTGACGATCGGAAAGACCTTAACGATGCAGAAATACTGAACGTTATTGAGAAACAGGTCAAACAACATCGCGATTCAGCTAAGCAATTCAAAGACGCTGGTCGCGATGAGCGGGCTGATGCTGAGCTTGCCGAAGCTGCCATGCTCTTGGGCTACCTGCCAACCCCGCTTAGCGACATTGAAATTAACGCGCTAATTGATGGGGTTATTGGGGAGACCGGTGCCACAGGTATGCAGGACATGGGCAAGGTTATGGGCATTATTAAAACAAAAGCTCAGGGCCGAGCAGACATGGGCTTGTTAAGCGGAAAAATCAAATCCCGCCTCGCCGGCTAAACACCCCTGGCACGCTGTGCCACACTCGAACCGCCTAAAATGCGCAAACAGCGGCTAAATCATTGCGGGAAAACCGTCAACGTAGACTCGGAGGGAGTCTGAGCTTATTCTGCTGTATCTCTGTTTAAAAGCTTTGATGCACCTGCCGAAACAGGCTTGCTAATAACAATAACGGCGACAGCATCTAACAAGGGCAACTCTTAACACGCCAATGGCCGGACTCATACCACAGGATTTCATCGACGAGCTGCTAAGTCGCGCTGACCTTAGCGAAGTGGTTGGTAATCGTGTGGCCTTAAAGAAGGCCGGGCGCGAGTACAAAGGCTGCTGCCCGTTTCATAATGAAAAAACACCCTCTTTCACCGTAAGCCCTGACAAGGGCTTCTACCACTGCTTTGGCTGCGGCGCCCATGGATCTGCCATCCGCTTTCTGATGGATCATGACAAAATGGAATTTGTCGAAGCCATTGAAGAGCTGGCGCAAATGGTCGGCGTTGATGTGCCTCGTGATACCAGCACCAACGAACAACCTGTTAAATCCAATGCCCCGCTGTATGACCTCCTTGGCGAGGTCGCTGCATTTTATCAACAGCAACTCAAACAATCGCCAGTTGCAGTGGAGTACCTCAAAGCCCGTGGACTTGATGGCGAAACCGCACAGCGATTTCTGATTGGCTTCGCCCCACCCGGATGGGATAGCCTGCTCAAACACCTCGGTGAAAAAAGCACCAACCGGGACCATCTGCTCACCACCGGCATGTTGATTCGCAAAGAAGATCGAGTGTATGACCGTTTCCGTGAGCGGGTGCAGTTTCCTATCCGCGATAGTCGCGGGCGGGTGCTTGGCTTTGGGGGAAGAACCCTGGACGGCAGTGAGCCCAAATACCTTAACTCGCCTGAAACGCCGATTTTTCATAAAGGTCGGGAACTCTACGGACTTTATGAAGCACGGCAAATGCTGCGTCACATTGACCAGCTGCTGGTGGTGGAAGGCTACATGGATGTCATCAGCCTATCGCAACACGGCGTGCACAATGCTGTTGCAACTCTGGGCACCGCGACAACCTCAGATCACCTGAAACGACTGTTCCGTATCACTCAGGAAGTGGTATTTTGTTTTGATGGCGACCGTGCGGGTAGGCAGGCCGCATGGCGTGCGCTTCAGGTGAGCTTGCCGGAGATGAAAGAAGGCCGGCAAGTGCGCTTTTTGTTTTTACCCGATGGCGAAGACCCAGATACCATCGTCCGGACGGAAGGCAGCATCGGGTTGCAGCGACGCCTGGATGACAGTCTGCAGCTGTCCGACTATTTAATGCGTGAGCTACGCGATCAAACTGACATGAGCAGCATGGACGGTCGTGCCAGACTGGCTGAACTGGCAAAACCACTGCTCAGAGAGTTGCCACAAGGGGTCTATCTGGATCTACTGAGCCAGCAAATCGCCAAGGAGATCGGTCTCGATTCATCGCGCCTGAGTCAACACCTTAATGAAGCAAATAAAGCCGCACCGCAAAAAGCGATGCGGCCATTAAAAAAGCCTGGCGGTAGCGGCAAGGTGACGCTGGTGCGCCATGCCGTTCGCGTAATCCTGCATTACTCTCAGGAAATCCGCAGTCTGGATATTCCAGAGCAGCTGGATCAAGTCGACCAACCGGGAATTCCACTGTTATTGGAACTTTTGGGCAGCTTGAAAAGTCAGAAGGGCATAACCTCAGGAGCGCTTATCCAACGATTTGATGACCGACCGGAACGCGATGCCCTTGAAAAGCTGCAAGGGCTGCCCATTCCGGAACTGCAGGACGCCACGAAGGAGCTTCATGACACGCTTCTTCGTATTGTCCATATTGCTAGCGAGCAGCGGCTGCAAGCCTTAACAGAGAAGGCCACGGACGGTCTCGATACCGATGAAATGGCGGAGCTGCGGGAACTTCATCAGTGGAAAGCCCGCAGCAGTCGAACAGCTGGCACTGAGTAGCGCAATTTTGTCGCCCTTGCGTCAGGCATCTCATGCTGCAGCGCAGAATAATGAGCCGAAGAGGCTCTGCAAGCCATGTGCAGCAAGCATCTGTACTTTAATGACGAAAACCAGGACGGTTGATTGACCGAAAACATAGCTAGAGAGCAAGCATTTACGTAGAATCGCTGCCTTTGCGCTAGCAGCGCAGCATTCCGCAGACACCAAGCGCGAGGAAACCCCGAGTGAGCGACAAAGCAAAAACAACAGCCTCAGATACTAAAAACTCGACCAGCTCCCAGTTAAAAAAGCTTATTGCCCGTGGCAAAGAGCAAGGCTACCTCACCTACACCGAGGTCAATGATCATTTACCCAACGATATCGTCGACCCTGAACAAATCGAAGACATCGTTAACATGATCAACGACATGGGCATCACCGTATACGAGAAAGCACCGGACAGCGAATCCATTGTGCTGTCTGACACGGCTGTTACCAACGATGAAGAGGCCCAGGAAGAAGCAGAAGCTGCAATCGCTACCGTTGATAGCGAATTTGGCCGCACCACCGATCCCGTCCGCATGTACATGCGCGAAATGGGCACAGTCGAACTGCTAACTCGCGAAGGCGAAATCGAAATTGCGAAGCGCATCGAAAAAGGTCTTAACCAGGTTAAAGCTGCGCTCATCTCTTACCCACCAACAATTGATACTCTTGAGCGCGTTTGGGAATCAGTAAAGGCCGGCAATACAAAGCAACCTGATTTGATGGTTGCATTTATAGACCCCAATGCACCTGATGTGGTTGTTCCAGCGACACCCAAAGGTGACAACGACGACGAAGAAGAGAAAGAGGTCGATACCGGCCCTGACCCCAAAGAAGTCGCCAAAAAATTCCGCTCTGTGTTTTCTCGCCAGAAAAAAATTCTTATTGCTCTTGCTGAACGTGATGCAAAGCCCGGCAAAAAAACTCAGGCTGAACTCAACAAGCAGCGCGCTTTGCTGGTCGAAACGTTATCAGAAGTCCGTCTGGCCCCGAAGTTGTTTGATCTTCTGGTTTACGGCTTGCGCGAAACTATCGGTAATATCCGCAAGTACGAACGCCACATAATGGCTATCTGCGTAAAAGAAGCTGGCATGCAGCGCAAAGAATTCATCAGCAGTTTTCCGAAGAATGAAACCAACCTCGACTGGATTGAAAAGCACATTCGAGCGAAACGAAAATACTCTTCAACACTCGCAAAAATGAAAGATGAAATTTTACGTACTCAGCGCAAGTTGGTTACCATTGAAGCACGAAGCCTCTTGACCATAGCTGAAATCAAAGAAATTAATCGCGAAATGACCCTCGGCGAAGCGCAGGCCCGCCGCGCAAAGAAAGAGATGGTTGAAGCCAATCTCCGGCTCGTAATTTCTATTGCAAAAAAGTACACCAATCGCGGCCTTCAGTTTCTGGATCTCATTCAAGAAGGCAATATCGGTCTGATGAAAGCTGTCGATAAATTCGAGTACCGTCGCGGCTACAAGTTCTCTACCTATGCTACCTGGTGGATCCGTCAAGCTATTACTCGCTCAATTGCCGATCAAGCACGCACTATCCGCATTCCGGTGCACATGATCGAAACCATCAACAAACTGAACCGTATCTCCCGTCAAATGCTGCAGGAAATGGGTCGCGAACCCACTCCCGAAGAACTGGCCGAGCGCATGGACATGTCTGAAGAAAAAGTTCGAAAAGTTCTGAAGATTGCAAAAGAGCCTATTTCGATGGAAACGCCTATCGGTGATGACGAGGACTCACACCTTGGTGATTTCATTGAAGATATCACCGAAGCTCTGCCTATCGATGCGGCTACCGGCTCTAGCCTCAAAGAAACCACAAGCTCAGTGCTGGCAGGCTTAACCCCCCGTGAAGCCAAAGTGCTGCGGATGCGTTTCGGTATTGAAATGAATACCGACCACACTCTTGAAGAGGTGGGGAAACAGTTCGATGTGACTCGCGAACGTATTCGTCAAATTGAAGCCAAGGCATTGCGCAAATTGCGTCACCCCTCACGCAGTGATCAACTGCGCAGCTTCTTACTGGAAGACTAGCAAGCCAGCTGTAGAATATAAAAAAGCCCCGCAGAGCAATCTGCGGGGCTTTTTTATATTCTAAGGTCAATACATTAATCAGTAACTTCGCCCAAATCGAGCTCTGGATAGAGTTCATCCATCGGCACTGACAAACCGTTGCCCTGAACAATACGACAATGATGACGCTTCAACTCCCTAGGCCGCTTGGCACCGCAGGAATGCGCAATAACAGAGACCTCACTCTCCATCGCTCTGTGATACAGGGCTACTCGCTCGGCCTTATCCGAGGGTACCAAGCCCCGCTGGAGTTTCTTATTGTGCGTCGTAATTCCAGTAGGACAGGTATTGCGATTGCACTGCATGGCTTGAATACACCCTAGCGCAAACATAAATCCACGCGCCGAAACAACAAAATCTGCGCCGGCGCACAATGCCGCCGCGACATATTCAGGATCGATGAGTTTTCCGCTTGCAATGACCTTAACTCTGTCACGCAGGCCTGCGGCAAGAAGCGCATCGACAAGTCTTGGTAAGCTTTCACGTATCGGCAGACCTACATTATCAATCAGCGGTTGTGGCGCCGCGCCAGTGCCACCATCACCAGAATCTACGGTGATAAAGTCTGGTGCGCTCTCTATACCACGGCGGTTAATCTCAGTGAATAAATCCTCCAGCCACGAAAACCCACCCAGCACCGCTTTAAAACCCACAGGCTTACCAGTGACCTCGCGGACATGGGCAATCATATCAAGCAGCGACCCCGCATCGGTAATCTCCGGATGTCGGTTAGGGCTAATGGAGTCCTCCCCCTTTGGGATTCCGCGAATACGTGCAATCTCCTCAGTAACTTTTATACCCGGCAGCATGCCCCCCTTTCCTGGCTTTGCACCCTGACTGAGCTTTATTTCGAACATCCTAAGCTGCTCTATTGCAGCAAGCTCGGCAAGACTCTCGTCGTTAAGACTCCCATCGGCACGGCGCACGCCATACTTTGCCGTACCCAATTGAAAAACGATGTCCGCGCCGCCCTCAAGATGGTAAGGAGATAAGCCACCCTCCCCCGTATTCATCCAGCAACCCGCCTTCTTTGCGCCATGAGACAGTGCCAATATAGCCGGCTTTGAAATGGCACCAAAACTCATTCCGGAAATATGAAAGAAGCGACTAGTCTCATAGGGTGTCTGACAATATGGCCCGATCTTTAGAGTCATTGATGCAATACTTTCCTCCTCCAAGGTTGGGTAAGCTGTGTTAGCAAAAATCACCGTACCAACCCGTCGTAAATCACGGGTAGAGCCAAATGCAACAGTTGTATCTACGCCTTTAGCTGCCCGATAGACCCAGGAACGCTCGGCCCGGTTAAACGGCATCTCTTCCCGGTCAAGCGCAAAAAAGTATTGCCGGAAAAACTCGCCAAGATGCTCAAAGGTATAGCGGAAACGACCAATCACCGGAAAATTACGCCGGATTGCATGCTTGGTCTGCAGTCGATCTGCTATGTACATAACTACAAAAAAAAGACAAAAAAAGCCTATTGCCACAACAAAACACAGGGCCAATAGATCAAATATCCGTGACACGACATCCATAATCCGCTCCTACTGAATGGCCCTAATGTACCGCATGCCCGGCACAAAGCCAGAGCGGCGAGCTTACTAATAACAAAGGAGTTCACGTTTTGGCAGAGGGCTACGCCCATGTATTTACTGATACTGCCACTCATTTACGTAATACCACGTATTTCTTCGTTCTTTACTTATTCTTATAGTGGTCAGTTACGTAGGAGGGCATTCGGTGAACAACAGCGAAGACACTAAATTCTGTGAACCAATGATCTTGCGCGGTGCTTTGGCCGGGCCTCTGCTGCGCATGAACAATGACTTCGCCACAGCGGTTGGCTTTACCGAGCATGAGCTTGCAAGTGGCAGTTTGCTAAGCTGGATTCACCCCGAAGACCGGGCCTTGCTGGAAAAGGTTCTGGCGGCAGGACATGGACATGCGCGAGCGCGGCACAGAACCAAGGGGGATGGCTGGCTCCCGCTCATTTTTCGGGCGAGAGTTCAAGACGGGCAAATTTCGGTCTTAGGGAGTTTTAATGAGGGATCACCCGCCAACCTTAGCCGTGAGGAAGGCCATTACACTTACACCAAGCAATCACTATCATCCACGCTTAAAGCCATGGTCCATGTTGTGGAGGCTAAAAACCCTGGGCTTCGTTGCTCTATCCTGTTGATCGGCGAAGATGAAGAACATGTCATGGTAGGTGCAGGTCCTAGCCTGCCCGATAAATACAACACGGCGGTCGAGGGGCTGCGGATTGGCCCTGCCGTCGGCTCCTGTGGTACCGCAGCATTCTGGAATGTGCCAGTTGTTGTAGAGAATATTGCTGAAGACCCACTCTGGAAGGACCTGCGCCCGGCGGCGGCGATTGCCGGCGTTGCTTCCTGCTGGTCGGTGCCTGTTAAGGCTATGAACAACAAAGTATTAGGTGCGATGGCACTTTATGATGTGAAGCCAGCTGCACCGACACGCCACCAAATGGACATGCTCGAAATGTCAGCGCGGATGGTTGGCCTGGCAATCGAACGCGACCGCTTGGAGGCTCAACTTCGCGAGGCAACTAAGATGGAAGCGCTGGGAGTTCTGGCTGGAGGCGTTGCGCATGATTTTAACAACCTTCTGGCGGCTGTCATCGGAAATGCCGATCTTGCTATGATGGCCGTGGGGAAAGAGAGCCCCATCGTGCACAACCTCGACCAGATCGTAAACGCCAGTATCACGGCGACCGATCTGTGTAAGCAGATGTTGGCTTTTACTGGCCAAGGCGTCACCACGGTGGAGAACTTCGACCTAAACAATGTGGTGCAACAAACTGGCGACATGTTGCGTGCGGCTATGCCGAAGAAGATCGGCCTGAGCTTCAACCTAAGCGAATCTTCGCTTGGCATACAGGCCGATAAAAGCCAACTGAGGCAGGTAATTATGAACCTCATTACCAATGCATCAGAATCTTATGGTAACGGGACCGGAACGATCGTAGTGGGCACCGAACTACATCACTACACAAAGAAAGAGCTCGATTTTTTTCACCCCGATGCAAGCTTAAAGTCAGGCCAATATATTCGCATTTGGGTCACAGATAATGGTGTCGGGATGAAACCTGAAGTCGTAGCCAAGATATTTGATCCTTTTTTTAGCGCTAAATCAGGCGGTCGTGGCCTTGGTCTGGCAGCCGTACAAGGCATTTTGCGTGCTCACAGGGGTGCAATCTCCGTAGACTCGACGCCTGGAGAGGGCACAACGTTTGTCGTTATCCTTCCGCATATCAACCTAGATGCCCAAGAAGAGCCATTTGCGGTGCGAACCGCTTCTCCTGTCACTGCAAGGCGAATACTGATTTGTGAAGATGACGCGTTGGTGAGGGACGTACTTCTTACCGCGACTCAACAAGCGGGATACGATGTGCTTGAAGCAACGGATGGGCAGGAAGCTATAGACGTATTTAGATCTAACGCCGATTCGATCGATTGCGTATTGCTTGATTTCAACATGCCAAAGCTCAATGGAGAAGAGGTGTTTACAGAACTCCGCAAAATTCGTCCGGATGCACA
>JAQWPD010000112.1 GCA_029245525.1 Gammaproteobacteria bacterium
TTGGGTAATATGGGCAAAGACGATTGGCGCTGGCACATGTACGACACCGTCAAAGGTTCCGACTGGCTCGGTGACCAGGACGCTATTGAATACATGTGCAAAGAAGCCCCGGCAGCCATTATTGAACTTGAGCACTACGGCGTGCCGTTTTCACGCACCGAAGAGGGCAAAATTTATCAGCGTCCTTTTGGTGGTATGACCACCAACTACGGTGAAGGCACTGCACAGCGCACCTGTGCTGCGGCCGATCGCACCGGTCACGCAATGCTGCATACCTTGTACCAACAATCGTTAAAGCACGATGCTAAGTTCTATATTGAGTACTTCGCACTCGACCTGATCATGGAAGACGGCGTCTGCCGTGGTGTGATTGCGCTGGATATGGCGACCGGTGAAATTCATCGTTACCGTGCCCATCGGGTCATTCTGGCAACTGGCGGTTACGGTCGTGCCTTCTTCTCTTGCACCTCTGCACACACCTGCACCGGTGATGGTAATGCGATGGTGCTGCGCGCCGGCCTGCCGCTGCAGGATATGGAGTTTGTGCAGTTTCACCCCACGGGCATCTACGGTTCGGGTTGTTTGATTACAGAGGGTTCGCGCGGTGAGGGTGGTTACCTGACCAACTCTGAGGGTGAACGGTTCATGGAGCGTTACGCGCCATCAGCTAAAGATCTTGCATCACGCGATGTGGTCTCACGTTCAATGACTGTCGAGATTAATGAAGGCCGCGGTGTGGGCCCTGAAGCTGACCACATTTATTTGCATCTAGAGCATCTTGGCCCTGAAGTAATTGCCGAGCGTCTGCCGGGTATTGCAGAAACCGCTAAGATCTTTGCTGGGGTTGATGTGAACAAAGAGCCTATCCCTGTTCTGCCTACCGTTCATTACAATATGGGCGGTATTCCGACGAATGTTCATGGCGAAGCCCTGACCAAAGACGACAACGGCGAACTGACTGAAGTGCCTGGTTTAATGGCTGTTGGCGAGACGGCTTGTGTTTCGGTTCATGGCGCCAATCGGCTGGGTTCAAACTCGCTGCTTGATTTGGTTGTATTTGGCCGGGCTGCCGCTCATCGTTGTGGCGAAAAAATTGGTGAAAATCGAGGTCACAAGAAGCTGCATGAGGATGCCGGTGCTGAGACTATTGCGCGTCTTGATAAGCTGCGCAATGCAAGTGGCTCAAGGTCGACGGCTGATATTCGTCTGGAGATGCAGAAGACTATGCAGCAGCATGCTGCTGTGTTCCGCACCGGCGAGACTCTGGAAGAGGGCATTAAGCAGCTTGATGCAACCTATGTAACTTTTTCCGATGTGAAGGTTCAGGATCGTTCGTTAATCTGGAATACCGATTTGATTGAAACCATGGAGCTTGAAAACCTGTTGATGCAGGCTCAGGCAACAATTAAATCTGCAGTTGAGCGCAAGGAAAGTCGGGGTGCGCAGGCCCGTGAAGATTATCCTGATCGCGATGATGCGAGCTGGATGAAGCACAGCTTGGTTTGGGTTAATCCCGAAACCGGTGCTGTGCAACTGAAATACCGCCCGGTGAAATTGGAGACTCTGACTGATGAAGTCGAGACTGTTCCTCCTAAAGCCCGCGTTTACTAAGGGGATATTTGAAAATGGCTCAATTTATTCTGCCTCCCAATTCACGGGTTAAAAAAGGCAAGCACTTCAAAGCTGACGATGCGAAGAATGTGCGCAAGTTTGTGGTGTACCGCTACGATCCTGACTCAGGCGAGAATCCTCGGATTGATACTTATGACATCGACATGGACAAGTGCGGCCCTATGGTTCTGGATGCGTTAATTAAAATAAAAAATGAAATCGATCCGACCTTGACGTTCCGCCGGTCATGCCGTGAAGGTATTTGCGGCAGCTGCGCAATGAATATTGATGGGGCTAATACATTGGCTTGCACTCAAGCGAGTGCTGATATCAATGGCGCGGTTAAGATCTACCCGTTGCCGCATATGCCGGTAGTGAAAGATCTTGTTCCTGATCTCACCAATTTTTATGCCCAGTACGCCTCTGTTAAGCCCTGGCTGCAGACTCGCACGCCGCCACCGCCTGATCAGGAGCGCTTGCAGTCAAAAGAAGATCAAGAAAAGATTAACTCGCCTTCGGCCTGTATTTTGTGCGCGTGCTGTTCTACCTCCTGCCCTTCATACTGGTGGAACGAAGATCGTTATCTCGGCCCAGCGGCCTTGTTGGCTTCATATCGCTGGTTGGTTGATACCCGTGATGAGGCAACAGGCGAGCGTCTTGACGAGCTCGACGACCCATTTCGCCTTTATCGCTGCCATACCATTATGAATTGCACCAACGCCTGCCCCAAGGATCTGAATCCTGCGAAAGCTATTGGTGAAATCAAACAGATGCTTGTTGAGCGTCAGCACTAGGCGATAAAACTGGGCGCCACGTTGAACAACTGTTTCAACGTGGCGCTTTTTTGTTTCCACACACAAAACCAGTTCTCTACTCAGCTTGCAAAAAATCTGTTTCGACCCCGTGCGTAATCTGGATTAAGTTAATGACAATGACCGACTCTAAATTTACGGTGGCGTTTTTAAACCAGTTGCGTTGGCGTTGTCGTCGCGGCATGCAGGAGCTTGATCTGTTGATGCTTGCGTATCTTGAGCAGTATTTTGAGTCGGCTGATCCAGCACTTCAACAGGCCTTTCTTGATATTCTCGCCATGCAGGATCCTTACATTTTCCATCTTTTAACAGGGCGCGCTACCTCCGATGACGCCAATGTCCAGGCCGTCATTGAGGTTCTGCTGACATTGCACAGCAAGTAGCCGCAGGCCTGCCTTCTGAGTTATACCTTTCTGAGTCAACCTTGAATCCGTTAGTCCTCATGGTGCGGGTTTGGTCTTTCAGTTGGGTGCTCTGTTAGGCAGTCACCAACGTTTCGCGCTAGCGCCGATTTTGGTTGGGCCATTTGTTTTTTGAGTCTTCATTTCTGTAAGTGCACTCATGATTCGGGTCTCGTTAGCTTGCATGCGCCGATGTATAGTTTGCTCATGTCTGCAAGCTTTAATCGATTGTTGGTGTTTCGCCCGGTACAGCAGCGGGTATTGATGCTGGTGCTGGCAGGAGTCGGCGCATTGGCGGCAATAGCTGTGGTTCTGAGTGACCTGCCCTGGTGGGGGCGGGCGCTAGCATCAGCGGTTGCTGGTGCGATTCTTGTACTGGAGGTTTGTCACTTGCGTCGGGTGCCCAGCAGTCTGCAGCGGCTGCCTAATGGTGTGTGGCTTGCTTACCCGAGTTTCACGAAAGTCCGTGTTGGCGAAAAAAAATCAACTAAATGCATGCTCCTGCGGCACTTTTTAGTCGGTAACTTGTCCATAACTATGGTGCTAAACGACAGCCGTGGCCGCAAGTCAGCTGTTTGGTTGTTGAAAAGTGCCTGTACGGATTCGGAATGGCGGCGACTTAGAGTGCTGCTGCGTTGGTCGGAATGCGTTCCGGAGCCTGAAGTTTAGCGGTTTTTGCTTGAGTGGTGCGGTTTTAGGGTATGTGTCGTACTCACCGTTAAACGCGGGGACTTGTCCTCTGTAAATGACGTAAACTAAAGCAACGCAGCGGCTAGAGGATAAAACCTATGATTGGCCGCAACTTGAGTTATCGAAAGCAGACCGTGGTTCGTGATGCGCCCGGAGTGTCTAGTGCCACAGCGCGGGACGGGGTGTCGCGGGTACCTTTGCGTGCAAAGAAGGGCGCGTCTGCAGCAGGGTTACAGGGCGTCGCTAGAACCGTGCCCAATGCCGGTGTTGGCGGCAGTAAATCTATGAGTGACAGACAGATTGATCAATTGCTGGTTGACCGTGTTAACGCAGGGGAGAAGCACGCTTTTGACTTGCTGGTGGTAAAATACCAGCAGCGCCTGGTCAACCTGATTATGCGCTATGTGCATGACCATTCGGAAGCGATGGATGTGGCACAGGAATCATTTATTAAGGCCTACCGCGCGTTGCCAAAATTTCGCGGTGAGAGCGCATTTTATACTTGGTTGTATCGCATTGCGATTAATACGGCTAAAAACCATATGGTGGCATCCCGCCGCCGGCCTCTGGCGTATTCTGAAGACATCGATGATCCGGAGCGGTATGAGTGGCATGCAAGTTTGCAAGATAAAGACTCTCCCGAAGCCCAAGTTTTAGGCGAAGAATTGCGTGAGACGGTCGAAACGGCGATCAGCAGTCTTACCGATGACTTGCGCACCGCAATTATGCTGCGTGAGCTTGATGGTCTGAGCTACGACGAAATCGCTCACGCGATGGATTGTCCAGTTGGCACGGTGCGCTCGAGAATTTTTCGTGCCCGCGAGGCCATTGATCAAAGTATTCGTCCCTTACTGGATGAAACAAGTTAGTTTAGTTGAAGCGGCAGGAATTAGTGCAGGGCAGGTCAGTGTGACCGACCTTGATCGGTACACCGCGTTGCGGGAGCAAGGCAAAAAAGGGCTAAGGTCCGGGATTAAGTGACGAGTGATGAGTTCCGATAAGTATTCAGATTCACAGGGTAAACCGCCGGGCACTTCGACTGTTGATGAGCAGTTGTCCGCGTTTATTGATGGTGAGTTGCCACAGGAAGAAATGGAGTTGCTGTTGCGTCGTATTGAGCGCAATGAGGGCTGCCGGGGCAGGTTTTCGCGTTACATCAGTATCGGCAGTGTGCTGCGGGGCGATGTGAGCCAGTCCGACCGGATTCGTGTCGGGGTTATGCAGGCGGTCACCGGCATTGAGCAACCGGATAAAGAGCTGCCCGACAAAACGGTAAAGGCACGTTCAGGCTTCGGGCTTCGTGTGGGCGGCTTGGCAGCCGTTGCGGGTATTTGCGGTCTGGCTGTAATGGGCGTGGAGCCTTCGTTGCTAGGCGTCGGGGGGCCTTCAGAGCCCTCGGTGGCTGAGGTTGTAACTCCGACCGTTGCGGCAGCGATAGCGCCAAAGCAAGGGGTGGCGTCCGAACAGGCGGTGCAGTCAGATCGTATGAACAGTTATCTGGCGGCTCACGGTGAACATGCCCGGACTATTTCCTGGCGGGTTGCAGAGCCCGGTTTCGCAGTCCAGCAGGCGAGTCTGGGGTACCGGTAAAACGCTACAGCCATGTAAATTTTTTTAGATTTGTTCAGTAAGTTAATGTTTTGATTAGATAATAAACAGATGAGAAGACTTAATCTCCTGGGATCCTGCCGTGTGATAGGGCCTGTGCTTCCGGCGGCTGTGGCATTGCTTGCTCTGTTGCCAATGCTGGTTGTTGCCATGAGCAATGATCCGCGGCACTGGATTAACCGAATGCATGTGGCTGTTGATACCATCAACTATCAGGGTACCTTGGTCAGGGTGCGGCAGAGCTCCTCTGCCGATGCTCAATCGGAAACGTTCCGTATTTACCATCGGTCTGTTGATGGCGAGGTGAGTGAGCGCCTAGTGGGTATGGATGGCGATGGTTTTGAAGTCATTCGGAGCAACTCAGCAACTATCTGCGTGTTTCCGGAGCGGCGTTCAGTGGTTGTTGAGCCTCGCGCTAAAACCACGAAGAGCCCATTGGCAGCTGGGCTGCCGGCATACTCGGAAGCCATGGAGGGGCATTACACCTTTGCTGTTATTGCTGATGAGCGGATTGCCGGCCGAAAAACAAAGGTTTTGGAGATTGCTGCTGCGGACGAGTACCGCTATGGCTATCAGATCTGGCTCGACACGAAAACGGCAATGCCACTTAAGTCCCAGCTGCGCAGCTCGAACGGGCAGAGTTTGCTGGAAGAGGTGATGTTTGCAGAAATTACACTGCCGGGGGAGGTTGATCCCATGATGGTTGTTTCTGCATACGATATCAGTGAGTTTGACCGGGTTAGTCCTCGTGTCAATAAGGTTGTTGAGCGCAGTGCAGCCGATATCCCATGGGCAGCGGCTCAATTGCCGCCTGGCTTTGTGTTGAGTGCGGTTCATCACGAAACCATGTCCGACGCAGCGGAGCCGCGTTTGCATCTGGTCTATACAGACGGTCTTGCATCGGTGTCGGTGTTTATTGATTCGGCTGAGTCGGAGCAATCTGAGGGCGCTGAGGTTATGGGTGCCACCCATGCATTTACCGTTATCATTGATGATCA
>JAQWPD010000114.1 GCA_029245525.1 Gammaproteobacteria bacterium
GCTCAGCTTGACCACCCAATCGTTGAAGCCGCCAGACTTGCCCAAATACACACCAAGAGCATAAGCGGTATCCAATTTCTTGCCTTGTGAAGGACCCGATGGGACAGGCTTGGCATCAAGGTTTTGTATATAGTCTGCGAAGAACCCGAATGGCAGATCTGTATCGAAGTCGACTGTTGCATAAAGCTCAGCCGGTGCGTAGTTCATGATGTAGACCGCGCCAGCACCCCCAGGCACTAGTTCTGTGACTCCGTTAACTACTGCAGTTGCAGTATTGCCAAAACAGCCACGACCCTCACCGTTACCCCCTTTGTCATTGCTTGGTGCGTCGTAGCAGCTCAGGCCTTCAGACTTAATATTAAAGTAGCTGGCACCCAGGTTAAGCTTGGCAATGCCAACCTCAGGCGTAAAACCGCCCTGCACACCCCAAGTGAATTTTGTGCCCAAATCGCTGTTGCTGTCGCCTTCAAGCCACGTGCCCAGACCATTGAAGTAGAACGCACTTGTTTTGTAGTTGAGATCAAAACCCTCGGGACGCCAATCACTGTCCCAGACCAAGCCGTTTTTGCCCGGACGGAAGAATTGATTTGTGAATTTACCCAGACTGAATTGCGCACCCTCTGCAAAATTCCAGTCCACGTAAGCCAAATCAAGCTGCACGGCTTTGCTCGAACCCCCACCGCCGAGTGTTTGATTGCTCGATACAGGGTCATCACCGCCGGTTGCCAGCCCGAAACCCATTTCAACCGAATCAGACACTTTGCCGATAATGGCGACCCGTGCACGAATACGCTCACGATTGCGGCTGGTGTCATAGGCAGTATAGGGGGCAGTAGTGGCAAAGGGGCCTGAAACATCATCATTCTGGTAGCGAAATCTAAAATCGCCTTTCAGTTTAATCCGTTCAGCCCAACTCATTTTTTTGGTGCTAGTTTCAAGGGTATTGACGCGAGCCTCAAGAGAAACGTCGTTAACGCTCTGCGCAGCATCCAACTCAGCCTGGATCGCTGCATTCTCAGCCTGAACCTCAGCATTCTGTGCTTCGATCTTAGCCAGACGATCGCTCACCGCCTGAAACTGCTCTTTCAATTGCTGAAATTCGGCATCGGTTACCGCAAAAGCCGCGGGACTTCCGATAATAATAGCAAACCCTACCAGGGCCACTAATTGCTTCATTCTTTACTGCTCCAATTACTGATACATCGATTTTTCAGCGGGGCAAAATACTACGATCTGGTGACATCCACAATAATCTTTTGCAGCCAATTATCATTATTTTCTGAGAATCACCTTGTTATAAAGCATTATTGAGTTTGCTGCTGCAAATACGCTATGAGGTTGGCGCGCTTCTGGGGGTCGCGGATACCAACAAACACCATTCTATTTTGGGGAATCAGCTCTGCTGGACGAGCAAGCCAGTCATCCATAGTCTGCACATCCCAGACCACACCTGAGGCCAACAATGCCTCGGAATAGTTGAACCCTTCCATCTGGCCCGCGGGACTATCAAATACGCCGTAAAGGTTTGGACCCACTTTGTTAATGCCGCCCTCATTAAGGCTATGGCAGGCACGGCACTGCAAAAACGAGCGCTCGCCCTGTTTAAGATCGGCACTCGCCAACAGGGTTGTGACATCGGCGTTGGCATTAACCGCCGGCTCAGCTGGCTTCTGCCCGCAAGCGGAGAGGGCCAGAGCTGCGAGTATGACAAGCGAAAGTGCTTTTAACGAATTCATTGCTGCGTATTCTCCTAATATCTTTAACCGCAAAAACATCGCTGGGGATGCTCTGCTCAAACTGCAAACTTACTGTTTATCGGGGTTGGCCGTCATCCGGGCCGGATACTCTGCTTCTGCCCTAGCCCTGTACTCCGGGGGCAAATCATCAATCGACTTTAGCTTCGCACCTGACGCATGCCACACAACATGCCCGGGTTGATCACCCATATCCATCCATTTTAACCAAGGCATAAACACCGTTGAACTGAAAATAGACGGCAAGCTGCGCACGGAGTCATCGACAAAATCGTTAATCGGAGCAAACATTGTTTGCCGCTGCGCGCGCGGTGGCGCCATGCCCGGTGGGTACACCGTCTGGTTATGCATCCACAGAGTATCGCGGGCAAAGCTCCATTCAAGCTGCAACGGACTTGCCTCTATTTTATCTTTAAATGCCATCGGACGAATGCCATTGGTCGCATAACTAAAACCACGCCCTTTGCCACCACCCTGCACCGCATCCTCAACCTCAAGCATTTTCCCGGTATACGGGTTGCTCCACGTCTCCAGAAACTCATTGGTTTCGATATCGCGGAAGAAGGTGACTGTATTGCCGGTGAGTTCATACTCGCTAGCGGAGATCTGTCGCATCCAATAGATTTCCATACCTTCAAAGTTCATTATCGGCACGGGCTGCTGATCGCCCACAATGGCGTACATGGTGCCGTTGTACCACCATGGGGTATCAACCGGGTCCAGGCTTGCGGTCATGCGCACCAAAGAACGCAAGTTCTCTTCCGGCGTATTGATCAATACCGATGCATCACCCGCAAGACCAGTTACATTAGGCAATGTGGTTACGGCGTCTGCAGACCCCGCTGCCACCAACAGGCCTCCAGTGCCCAACACCATCTGACGACGATTTAATTCATTCATAGTATTTTCCTGCAGAATTCTACTCAGTAAGGCCCTTCAAGCCGCCCGGATTCATCAAGCCTTTTGGATCCAGTTCGGCTTTAATTTGACGAATTAACGCAGCGGATTGCGGTTCGCGGCCCCGCATGTAGGGGTAGGCTTTGCCCAACTGCATGTGCACCGCACCAAACTCAGTAAAAACATCCTGAATAGCATCTTTCATTTCAGCCACCAAAGCGCGGCCCTCGGGGTTCGCAGGGTATTCAGGCAAGACATCCAGGTACTCCTCCGGCAAATAGCGCTTATGGAATACGGTGCGGTCATCCTCCCAATAGAACACCGGCTCAAACAAAAACCCGGTGGTACTGATTGAGGTGAACATTGCAGCCTTCTCAACTTTAGCCGCGAGCATGCGATCGGCGTAGCTCGCGTACAGCAGGTCGAGCTTATCGTTGAACGCTACCAACTTTGAGAACGGCATAATGCCGTGCATCGGCACCCAACGCTGACCCTGTGGACCAAGAATCGGATACAGCGGAATAAATGGCATCGCCATTAGGACGGTAGGCATGGTATTGGCGATTTCTGTTCCATGCGTCGCCACCGCTTTGCGCACGCTCGCCAATTTATGAGCGACCTCGGCGCGGCTGTACCCGTCGATGCTGAAGTGCGCAGAATAATCGTAGCCGGCCAGAAAGCTCTTACCGGCAATGCCCATTTTGATCAACTGGAACAGGCCATCAAACACATTGCGCGATGATTTGAACACGGCAATTGCAGCCTGTTTCATTGCCGCCCCATCGGTACCGCCCAACTGCCCCTGCTGCAACTTAGGGTCAAGACCAAAGTTGGTATCCACCACACCTTCGCGAGCAGCGGCCGCCATGCCATGAGCCAGACCACCAAAGTCATCAAAACCAAAGGAGCAGGTTGCACGATGCATCGGGCGCTTAATAAGACGCAAAGTAATGCGTACCTTAACGCCTAGAACGCCAGCATCGCCGCAGAATAATCCGGTAAAGTCGGGACCCCAGTAACGAAAAAACGGCGTGGCATGTTCTGTAGCCAGCGAGCCGGTACGAATAATCTCACCGTTCGCAATAACCACTTCCATCGCAAGAATCGAATCCGCAGAAACACCAAAGGTACCGGAACCCAAGCTCACGCTGTTCTGGCTAGCAGAGCCACCAATGGTCGCCATCAAGCCTGAAAACGGGCCCCAAAACGGGGTGCGTAAGCCCTTAGCGGCAAGAGCCTCATCCAGCTGCGCCCAGGTAACGCCCGGTTGCACAGTGACGTACATATCGTCTTCATTAATTTCGAGAATACTGTTCAAACGCGAGGTATCAATAAGAATTGATTTAGCCGAAGCACACACGTAGCCATCGGTATACGAGGCACCGCCGCCACGGAGCACCATTGCAACCTCTGCTTCGGCGGCAATGCGCACAATAGCCTGCAGGTCTGCGACTGTTCCGGGTTGTGCAACCGCAATAGGGAGCTCTCTCGCCTTGTACACATCCATCGAATAGAACTCGCGATCCGCAGCTTCGGTTAACACATACTCTGCACCGATAGCAGACGAAAGCTTATCAATTACACCTTGCGACTCCGTTTCATTCACCGACATAGTTTTCTCTCAATGACAGCTCTTCACCGCCTGTCTTGTTCCTATAAATTGTTGCGCTTATCAGGGCGCGTGCCTTACCGTGCTCAGCAGACATTACTCAGCTCCGACAAAAACCTGCTACAAACTATTGGGGCTTACCAACAGCCGAACCCACAACGGTCTTGCCACCGGGCAGGCCAAAATCACGCCAAACCGAAATTTTTCCATCGCGAACACGAAAAATGCCGATGATATCGAAATGCATACTGCGGTCTTCGGTTTCTGCAACGAAGTGATCCACTCGCTCGTTCATTACCATGTCGCCGATGGCATAGGAACGCACCATTTCCCAGTCCACCTCGACCAAGCCCTTCAGGAAACCATCGAGCGCTTTGATGAAGGCCTCTTTACCCACGATATCGGGTTGCCCCTCAAACATCTGATAAACAATATCATCAGCCAGATACTCAGTCAGTAAGGTCGCATCCTTCTTAGACCAATCGGCACAAAAGCGATTAACCAGTTCTACATTGGCCTTTTCTTGTTCTGTCTGCACGTTAGCGCACCTCAATAGTGATAAATTATTGCTGATAAAACCCAGGCCCGGCCCGCTCTGCCCAGCGTAGATAGATGAATACCGTTAGTTTAACCGAATCCTTGGGGCTTGCGCGCGCCGAGCCTTTGCCTGCCTGTCCAGAAGGACAGAATGTCCGCGCAACGGTATGATTGCATCTTTCCAGCGAACAGCCGCCCACAATAGCCTCCTAAGGAAAACAGCGATGACCATAGTCAGAGAGACCATTCCGGTAGGGCCACTGCAATGCAACTGCACGATTCTCGGCAATACCGAGACCGGCCGTGGCTATGTCTTTGATCCGGGCGGCGACCCTGATGACATCATGGCTATTGTCGAACGGCTAGGGCTGAAGATCGAGGCGCTGATTCACACCCACGCGCATCTTGATCACTTTCTCGCCGCTGGCGAAATACGCCGGCGCACAGGCGCCAAAGTCTGCCTTCACCCAGAAGACAGGTTCCTCTGGGATGCTCTGGAACAACAGTGTTTGCGCTTCGGGGTGCCCTACACGCCGGTGCCCGATCCTGATCACTGGCTGCAACACGAAGAACCACTGCCCTGCGCCGATGGCTTATGCATCCACACACCCGGCCACACACCGGGCTCGATGAGCTTTTATTTTGCTGAGGGTGAAGTGCTGATTGCCGGTGACACCTTATTTCTCGGCTCAGTCGGACGCACGGATTTGTGGGGTGGCAATACAGAGCAATTGCGCGACTCAATTAAAACGCGGCTCTACACGCTAAACGAAGAGGCCATAGTAATTACCGGCCATGGTCCGGCGACAACGCTGGGCAATGAGATGCGTTTTAACCAGTTTGTTCGCGCCGTTTAAACCTTTTTATTGCTCGACGCGACTAGAGTTTTAGTCGTTTGAAAATGCTTTCCGGAACAGCGCAGACAATGGTCATAATGAGCTGCCAGAACGCTGGCAGATAAACAACGTTGCGGTTTTTCTCCACCGCTTTAACAATGCCTGCTGCAATATCATCCGGTTCTGCCCAAAGTGGGCCGCTGCCGTTTAGGTGCGCGGTCATCGGCGTGCTGACAAAACCGGGCTTAATTGTCAGTACATTGACACCAGTCTGGGCGAGGCGATTGCGCAGACCTTGCAAGAAAATGCTTAGACCGCCCTTGGCGGTGCCGTAAACATAATTGCTCTGCCGACCGCGGTCACCGGCTACCGATGAAATTACTGCAATGGTTCCATGCCCCTGTTGCTCACATACATTGGCAATACCGGTAAGCATCGAAACCACGCTTAGGAAGTTGTCCTCCAGAGCCTGCAGCGTCGCCGGATAATCCTTCTGCACAAGCTCCTGATCCGGCAATGTGCCGTGCGCGATCAATACCAGATCCAACCCATCGAGACCGTCAATGGCTGCACTAAGCATCTCTTGATGCCGGTCGGTATCGCAGGCATCCATAACCATGGAGCCCACCCAGCTTGCTCCACGCACCTGCAGGTCAAGCGCAAGTGTCTCGAGCTTTAAGGCGTTTCGAGCAACTAAAAAAACCCTGTCGCCACGAGCCGCGTATCTGCGCGCGGTCGATTCGGCGATTGCCGAAGTGGCACCAATAATTAAAACTTTCACGGTTGCTCTACTCCGGGACTCAATAAAAGGAATACAAAATTGTCATGACGCAGGCTCAGCGGTAACGCGCCGCCAAAATCCGGAAGAAAAACGCGGATCAATAAATTGGGCAAAATCCTGCCACTGCGGAAAATAACGTTGAAAACTTTGCGCGCTCATGCGTGAATCTTTCGCCGGATACACCACCCCGTTTGCTGCACGGCTGAGCTCATCAAGACGCTCCAACAATCCAGCCGTTGCCGGCGTATTGGGAAAATCCAATGCCAGCGTCACGCCCTGCTGTGGAAATGACATCAGCCCCGGTGACTGTTTCGCCCCAAACACCTTCAAAACAGCCATAAACGAACCCTGCCGACTGGCCGCAATGGCCGCAAGAATTTCGCGAAACACTTCACTGCCACTGGCCTCCGGAACCAAGCACTGATACTGCACAAAGCCTCGCGGACCGTACATTCGATTCCAGTGCCGGATAGAGTCCAGCGGATAAAAGAACGACTGATAATGCACAGTGCGGCTGCGTCGCAATGGTTGCTTGCGATAATAGACCTCATTAAACAGTCGCAGGCTTGCTCTATTCACCAGCGATACAGGCGGAATAAACGGCAAACCCAGCCCCTGACGCGGTGCGACCGGTCGATGCGCAGGCGCCGCAGAACCATGATGATTGGCACGGTAAAACGCACCGCGCCCAAGTGCGCTGCCGCGAGCCATGCAATCTACCCAGGCGACAGTGTGCTCATAACGCTCTTCCGATGCCTTATTCAGTTCAAAGAACTCATCAAGGCAACTAAACCGCAAGGTTTCTTCCTGCAGGTAAGGATTCATCACCGGCTTTAGCTGCACCTCAACCCAAGTCATCAACCCTGTGAGGCCAAGACCGCCGATAGTCGCGGCAAACCATTCCGGGTTCTCATCAGGCGAACAATGCAAACGCTCGCCATCACTGCGCAATAATTCTAAAGCGGTTACATGACAACCGAAGGTACCTGCTCGATGATGATTCTTCCCGTGCACATCATTGGCAACCGCACCGGCAATAGTCACAAAACGGGTGCCCGGAGTGACCGGCAAAAACCAACCTCGTGGAACCACCAAATGAAGAATGTCAGCAAGTAAAACGCCTGCTTCGACACGCAAAATACCCGTGTCCTGATCAAAAGCAATAAAGTGATTCAGACTGCGGGTATCCAGCAGATAGCCCTCATTATTAAGACAGCTGTCGCCATAACTGCGCCCATTGCCAAACGGCAACACCAATCCGTTGTCCGGCAAATTAAGCGGTTCAAAACGCGATGACACCCGCAGCGGCTTGCCATTGGACTTGGGGTTAAGACCCCAGGAATGAAAGCGGCCCGCACTCATTTACATGGCTACCCACAAACACGCGGCGGCAACCAATGCCAACCAATGAGTACGACGATCTTGTATGGTGAAAACAATCGGGTCATCATGCATCTCGCCACGACGGGTCAGTAGCCACAACCGACTAATCCAGTACAACATTATCGGGCACAACAGCCACAACGCCTTGGGGTTCGTATACAACTCACCGCCATCGATATACAGCGCCAATACCATAACCGCCAAGTAGCCGCTGGCGATACCCATTTGGCTTAGCATGCCCAGATCGACTTCCTGATAACCACGTCCGGCAAGACGATCCTTACCCAAAGAAATTTGCACCTGCAACTCGGCGTAACGTTTGATCATCGCCAGGCTAAAGAAGGTAAACATCGAGAAAGCCAACAAGTAAAATGTGGCCTCAACCTCAATAGCCGCTGCTCCCGCAATGAGTCGCATAGTGTAAAGAGCAGCCAGAACCAATACATCGACTAACGCTGCCCGTTTCAAAACTGTTGAATAGGCCAGCGTCAGAATGTAATAAAGAACCAAGGCAGCCAGAAACCCGGCCGGCAAGAACAAGGCAATACCAAAAGCCAGCAGCGCGAACGCCACCACGCCGATAGCACCGGACAACAACGACAAGTCTCCGGCCGCAAACGGTCGATGGCACTTGGTGGGGTGCTGCCGATCTGCTGGCAGATCCAACAAATCATTCAATAAATAGACACTGGATGCACACACTGAGAATGCAATAAATGCCAGGATTGCACCTAACACATAAGGCAGATCCAGCAGGTGATGCGAGAGCACCAAGGGCACAAAAATAAGCCCATTCTTTAGCCACTGATGGGGGCGAATCGCACGAACAAAAGCCCCAAGGGATGAGCCACGATCATCGAAACTCGCAATCACATCACTGGCTTTGGCTGCCGCAGCCGCAACACCACTGCCTGGGTTCACCACCACTGCATGCTGCGCGCTCTTCCATACAGCCGTATCAATATGCGCGTTACCGGCATAATCAAATGGCTGGCCGGCAAACAATGCTTCAAGCTGTTTGAGCTTGCGTGAACCCGAAACATTCAGCTCACCATCGCTTGCAATCACCGCATCAAAAATACCGAGATGATCTGCAATTTGCTCAGCGTATTTTTTATCCGAGGCAGTAGCGAGCACTAAGCGTCGGCCAAGCGCCTTCTGCTCGCGAAGCCAATCAAGAAATTCGGTATTCCAGGGCAGTAGGGTTACGTTTACATCGGCACGGTCAGCAATCTTCCGCTTCATCTGTGCCTTGCCTGCCAGTAGCCACAGCGGTAACAAAAACGCATAGAACAAATTCCGCTTCAGTAGCGCACACACTGATTCATACAGCAGATCACTGCGGGTGAGTGTTCCGTCAAGGTCAACTACCAAAGGATTCATCGTATTGCTCATTAAAACACTGTTGCGGCTAAACACCGCCTCCTTGTTTATCATCAATCATGGCATAGCGACCACCATTGCCGAGCTCTAACTCCAAAGCAGCGACCAAACCAATCGCTACTGCAAACCACAATGTTGCTATCCGACAGATTAACACTGCAGACACAGCCACTGGCTCGTCCACACCCACCAAAACCAACAATCCGCCCATAACCACTTCGGTACCACCTAAGCCACCGGGCACAAAGGACAAAGCACCAACAAGAATACTAACGGCATAAATGCCAACTGCCAAAGGCACTGAAATGTCGAAGCCCAGCATCTGAATGACGATATACAATGCCAGTCCTTCAGCCGCCCATGCCAATACACCAATAATCAAGCCGCCATATAGGTTAACCGAACTCAGCAATACACGGGATGAGCGCAGCAACTGCAATAGATGACCGGCCATTGCGCGCATTTTTTCTGAGCGTGCTGCCAACGCCTCGATGACTTCCGCTAGCCAATGACTCCGGATTACCGGTAACAATAAAATCAACACTACGCTAAGCACTGCAATCAGCCAGCGCCACTCATCAAACATATAAGCAGCAAGCAAAGAGAGCAGCACCATCGACACAATATCCACCAAACGCTCAACAAAAAATGCCGCGATGCTGTCAGCGTAGTTGACATTAAAACGCTTGAGGTAGAGCGAGCGCACTGCTTCGCCGACTTTTCCGGGGGTTGCTGTAAACGCAAAACCTGCCAAATAAAAACGACAGTTTGGCCACGCAGGAACAGCGCAGCCAAGACTGTTGAGATAGGTCTGCCAACGCGCAAAACGCAGCAAGTAATTCAATAATGACAAACCCAGAATGGCACACCATCCTGTCAGACCAAGACTCTGCACTTCTTGCCAGACCTCATCAGGGCCGGCGATAACAACCCACAGACCATAGAACGCAATACTGGCGATCACGGCAATAATGAGATTGCGGACTAGATTAGCGGGCACTGTTTATAGATCTGCGTAAAGGGTTATGGGGAAAATCAATGACTTTCGAAGAATACTACCAGAAGACCGCAACAAAACGATTGGTTCTAGTTCCCACTTATCAATACCAACAACCGCCGGTGCTCCCGGTGCTTACGTCGTCAATGCGTTTATTCGCGAAGGACACGAATACACATTCATACTTTGCCCGCGCAAAAAACCGACCAACGTCATACCCGATTCCCAGGCCAGATCAACGGCCAAACCCGAGGGAGCGCCTATGGCAGCCAACATTGGGCTTGCAGCCATACGGCTTTTTTGCACCAACTCAAAACCTGCTCTGCCACTAAGTAAAATGCCATACTTGGATAATGGCAAGCGCCCCGCAAGAAACGCAGCACCGATTAATTTATCGAGGGCATTGTGACGGCCAACGTCTTCATAGACAGATTCAATACCACCCTCTGTATCAAAGAGTGCCGCAGCATGTGCACTGCCAGTGCGGGCAAACGCACCCTGCCGACGCAATAACTCAGCTGGCAATGCCTGCAGCAGCTCTGCACTGCTAATGAACGGCGCTTCGGGAACCGGAAAAGGCGCAACCGCACGCAATGCCTCCAACGAGGTTTTGCCACACACGCCGCAAGATGAGTTGGTGTAAAAATGCCGCTCCAACAATTTTAAATCCGGAACCAAGCCAGACCGTAAACTGACCACAGCACGATTATCGACTGTACTTATTGCGATGATATCTGAAGGCGCAGAGATGACCCCTTCTGTAAAAAAGAAACCGACGGCTAACACATCATCATGACCCGGCGTACGCATTGTGATGGCAATGGTTTTCTCGATGCATTGATTCTGATCATCACTCTGGTTTGAGGGGTCAGAATAAGCCAATACCAGCTCAAGAGGCTCCTCAACAACCAAGTGGTCCTGCTGCTCAAGGCCGCCCGGAATCCGCCGCACACTTACCCGCTGCAAACTATTGCTCATTGCAGGCCATGCCCGCCATTCATATCAAACACCTTACCGGGGTTGAGCAAGCCATCCGGGTCAAGCGCCTGCTTCAACGCCTGCATCAAGCGAATTTCTGCATCGCTGCGGGACAGACACAACCAAAACTTCTTCTCAAGACCAATACCGTGCTCGGCAGATACAGAGCCACCAAAAGCCTGCAGCGGCTGATAAATAGCGCTTTCAACAATGGCACGACTGTATTCTGCTCCGGGTGATACGACGAAGTGAAGATTGCCATCGCCAACATGACCAAAAACAAAGCTGCGATGCTCCGGCAATGCGCTGTCCAGTTTTTGCAACACCTGATCAACGTAAGCCGACATGTCTTGCAATGGCAAGCTCACATCAAACACAATGCTTTCGCCAAAATTCAGACACGCCTCAACGTTATCCCTAATCGCCCAGAAGCTATCACGCTCTTTGCCGGATTTCGCCACAACGGCATCGGCCAATAAACCCTGCTCGGCAGCAGCACTCAGCACCGCAAGAAACTGCTCCTCGTCAACCGCCGGATCGGGTCCTAGTGCCTCCACCAAAACATAGTGAGAGCTGCCGTCGGCGAGCGGCGCATTCAGGCCCGCTGCGGCAGTCTGGTAAAAGCTCCGCCACAGGCATTCAAAGGCGGATAAGCGACCGCCTAACTCGCGATCCAGAAACGGCAACAAAGACTGCACCTGCGTAAAACTCTCACACGCAATAAAAGCAGTAGATTCGGAGCGGCATGAGGGACGCAACCGCAATACAGCGCGCGTCACAATACCCAAGGTTCCTTCTGTGCCAATAAACAACTGCTTCAGATCATAGCCGGCGTTGTTCTTAAGCATCTTAGTCATAGAGCTAATCACCGTGCCATCAGCAAGCACTGCTTCTAAGCCGAGAACCATGTCACGAGTCATGCCATAGCGAAGCACGCGGTTACCGCCGGCGTTGGTGGCAATATTGCCGCCAATAGTGCAACTGCCCCGCGCGCCTAAATCCAGCGGCAACATAAGATCTGCGTCATTGGCAGCGCGCTGCGCCAACTCCAGCGGCACGCCGGCCTGCACCGTCATGCAACGATTTATCTCATCAACAGACTCAATGCCGGTCATACATTCCAAGGAAACCACAAGGTCACCCGGGCCCGACACACAGCCCTCAACCAAACCTGTGCGACCGCCATGAGTCACCACGGGTTGCCCAATGGCATGACAAAGCCGCAGTACGCCCGATAATTGTTCGGTGCTTGCAGGCCGGACAATTGCCAATGCCTGCACCGGACGATCGTCCCAGATGCCAACCTGCCGTGCTGACACATCGGCGCCGCTAAGCACTGCGCCGCTGCCCAACTCCGTGCGCAATTGTTTCAAGAGCTTTGACTGTGAATGATTGCTCATAGATAACTCATTCAGGCACTTCCGGCAACGCGTAATCGACATACAGCTCGCGCAATGTTCGCTTTTGCAATTTGCCAGTGGCAGTGTGCGGCAGCTCGGCAACAAACTCTACTGCGTCGGGCACCCACCACGATGCCACCTTCCCCTCAAACCAGGCGAGCATATCCTGCTTACTAAGCTCGGCATCCGCTTTTTTGATGACCAGCAATAGCGGCCGCTCACTCCACGTAGGGTGTGATACACCAATCACTGCCGCTTCGAGCACAGCAGGATGATTAACCGCGGTGTTCTCCAATTCTATTGAACTGATCCACTCCCCACCGGATTTAATAACATCCTTGCTCCGGTCGGTTATCAGCATGAAGCCATTGGCATCAATAGTGGCTATATCCCCCGTATTGAACCAGCCATCGGTGTCCAGCGTTGGCGATGCATCGGGATCACTCCGGTAGTAGTCCATACAAACCCATGGGCCACGCGCCTTTAATGCGCCATAGCTAAGGCCATCCCATGGCAATTCCTTATCATCGTCATCGGTAATTTTTATTTCCACGCCAAAGAGTCCACGCCCCTGGCGCAGCCGCAGGCGCATCACCTCGGAGGCTGGCAACTCATCCATTCCGGGTTTAAGTGTATTGATCACACCCATCGGACTCATCTCGGTCATGCCCCAGCCATGCAGAACGCTAACCCCATGAACGTCGGCCATAACGGAGATCACTTTCTCCGGACAGGCGGCACCACCAACAACAATTCGTTGCAAGCGGGTAAGGTTCTTATCATTAAGCTGCAACCAGTTCAGCAACGCCAAAAAGATTGTCGGCACGCCCAATGACGCCGTCACTCCCTCTGTTTCGATCAAATGGAATAAAGCTTCGCCATCTCCCAGCCCCTGCCCGACTAAAACCAATTTTCCGCCGGTCATGGGCACTGAATAGGGTATGCCCCAGGCATTCACATGAAACATCGGCACCAACGGCATAACACAGTCTGCCGCAGCCAGGTTCAGCGCATCCGGAAGCGCCGTTGCGTAAGCGTGCAGAATAGTTGAGCGATGGCTGTACAGCACGCCCTTGGGATTGCCGGTAGTACCCGATGTGTAGCACAGCGAACAGGCCTGATTTTCGTCAAGCGAGGGCCACAAAAAACTGTCCGACTGTGCGGCCAGCAAATCCTCATAGCAGAGCAAATCCTCGAGCTTACTCTCCGGCATATGCTCACGGTCAGATAGCACCACGATATGTTCGACCGTGATTAATTTATCACGGAAGCCTTCCAGAATCGGCAAGAACACCGGGTCAACAAACAGTACCCGATCTTCAGCATGATTAATAATGTATTCAATCTGCTCAGAAAATAATCGTGGATTAATGGTGTGCACCACCAAACCTGAGCACGACACCCCATAGTACAACTCGAAATGTCGGTGATCATTCCAGGCTAATGTGCCCACTCTATCGCTAGCAGTCGCATCAAGGCCTAATGCCGCCAGTGCATTTGCCAGCTTTCTGGAACGGGCAAACGCTTCGCTATAGGTGTAACGAAACAACGCATGGTCATGCGTAACAGAAACAATTTCCGCGGTGGGTGAATTTTTTTCTGCAAACCGCAAAATGCCAGTAATAAGCAATTGCGCATCCATCATCAAGCCCTGCATCTCAACTCCGGCAATCAATTACGACGGTTGACCAACTATAGTGCGAACTTCATCCGCCGATATAATACATCTCAACTTTTTCGCTGCGGTCTTTGCCTTCCGCACGCTCTTCGCTGTAGCGATCAGTGCGACTGCGCCAGGCACGGGTCAGCAGGTCCAGTAATTCGGCATCGCTGGCGCCTGCTCGCAATGGATCGCGCAAATCAAGACCACTGGATGCAAATAAACAGGTATAGAGCTTACCGTCCGATGACAAACGCGCACGGGTGCAAGAGCCACAGAAAGGCTCAGATACTGATGTAATAAAACCAATTTCTCCGGCACCATCATCAAATATATAGCGACTGGCTACCTCACCGTGGTAGTTGCGCTGCGCAGGTGTTATCGCCCATCGCGCAGAAATTCTCTGCAGCAATTCAGCGGCCGGCACTGTGTCAGAACGTTGCCAGTGGTTAATTGTGCCCACATCCATGTACTCAATAAAGCGCACGATGACACCAGTGCTACGAAAGTGTTCAATAAGCTCAAATACCGCCGACTCATTCATCTCACGTTTAATAACTGCATTAATCTTAATGGGTGTAAGGCCCGCTTCTGCTGCCTCGCTTATTCCACGCAATACCTTGTCTTTGCTGCCGCGGCCACCGCTCATGGTCAAAAATGTTTTCTCATCCAGCGAATCAAGACTCACTGTTACACGGTCAAGACCGGCCGCCTTCAATGCGGCAGCATGTTGCGGCAGCAAAATGCCATTGGTGGTAAGCGCGACATCATCGATACCTTCAATAGCGCCAAGGTCTCCAATAAGGTCGGGCAAGCCCGCACGCAGCAATGGTTCGCCGCCCGTGATGCGCAGCTTATGCACGCCGATGCCAGCAAACAAACGCGCTAAACGGGTAATTTCATCAAATGACAGGCGTTCATCCGAGCCCATAAACTGAAAATCTTTGTGGTATTTGTCTTCCGGCATGCAATATGGGCAACGGAAGTTGCAGCGATCCATGACTGAAATACGCAAGTCGCGCAGCGCGCGCCCAAACTGATCGTTAATGCCTGCGGCCTGGGAACTGTCCCGAAATTCGATGACTTTCTCTTCCATGGTTGTATCGTCTGACTTGTTAGGTGTGACGCGGCACTCGCTTGACGAGCTATTGCCTGAACGACCCTGCGGGCTCGCGGAAGCATAAAGCTGCCTGATGCTGCAATAATGACAGGGTAGCTTACTGGTTTATACTCCTTTCCCCTTTAATATAAGTCATCGGGCCGGTTGGCAGTCAGCAACCCCTCCCCTCAGCAGCCAGAAAGGCCAACAGACACCAGGCATGAATAAAAACCTCCCAGATACCATGACCGCCGTTACCATTAGTGCACCCGGCGGTCCTGACGTGCTGCAAACCCTGTCATTACCGCTGCCCTCACCCTCCAATAACGAGGTATTGATCAAGGTCGCTGCTGCCGGAGTCAACCGGCCCGATTGCCTTCAGCGTCAAGGCCTTTACCCGCCACCTGCCGGCGCATCTGAAATCCCCGGCCTAGAAGTATCGGGCGAAATTATTGCCGCTGGCAGCAACTGCATACGATTTAAACCTGGCGATCAAGTCTGTGCACTACTCACCGGCGGTGGCTATGCCGAGTACTGTGTCGCGCCCGAAGTGCAGTGCCTGCCAATACCCAAGGGCATCAGCCTGACCGATGCCGCAAGCCTTCCAGAAACCTACTTCACGGTTTGGAGCAATGTATTTCAGCGCGGACAACTGCGCTCGGGCGAAAATCTGCTGGTTCATGGCGGCGCCAGCGGCATTGGCTCAACCGCTATTCAACTCGGCAAGGCCTTCGGCGCCACAGTATTTGCAACGGCAGGCAGCGATGAAAAAATTGAGTTCTGCGAAACACTCGGTGCGGCCAAGGCGTTCAATTACCATAACGATGATTTTGTCAGCTGTGTTAAGAGCGTGACTAATGACCATGGCGTTGATGTAATACTGGATATTGTTGGCGGGAAATATCTTGCGCAGAACACTAAACTGCTGCGAGCCGACGGCCGTTTGGTTGTCGTCGCCGTACTCGGCGGAGCTAAGGCAGAGTTAAATCTCGCGCAGGTATTAATGAAACGTCTCACCGTTACCGGCTCAACCTTACGAGCCAGGCCGCCAGCGGTAAAACAGCTTATAGCCGCTGATCTCGAAGAATATGTTTGGCCACTGTTCGCCGCAGGGAAATTGCAACCCACGATTCAGAAAGCGCTCTCACTTGATGAGGCAGCAGAATCTCACCGCATTCTCGAAGCCAATGAAGCCCAAGGCAAAATTGTACTGAAGGTTGCCGATTATCCACATGACTAAAGTACCAACAACCAGACCAACCGAAACTGACAACTTCCGTATCAGCGTCACTGAAGCAGAACAGCTTATTGCCAAAAATCTGCCTGCAGCTCCGACTGCTACGGTCAGTCTGGCGGAAGCCAATCAGCATATTCTCCGTGAAGCCATTTCTGCCGAACGCGATCAGCCACCATTCCATCGTGCAACCATGGATGGCATCGCAATAGCAGCCAGCGAAGCTCAGACAGATGAAACCACACGCTTTAGTGTTGCCGGCATACAGGCTGCCGGCCAGGCTGCTGCCACCTTACCGCCCGACTGCTGCATCGAAGTGATGACCGGCGCTGTTATGCCCAGCGGCGCCAACACAGTGATTCCAATAGAGCGGATAGCAGTAACAAATGGCATTGCGGAAATCGAGCCTGGCTATGCTTTCAAGCCTGGTCAATTTGTCCATCGGCGTGGCTCTGATCATCATCAAGGCGACCCTCTGCTGTCTGCTGGCATCCGAATTGGTCCGCCTGAAATGGCTGTACTTGCAGCCGCCGGCAAGGCAAGCGTGCAGGTCTCAGTCACACCAAAAGTGGCGGTGATTTCCACCGGCGATGAGCTTGTTGATGTGGGCTTACCTATTAGCGACTCGCAAATTCGATCAAGCAATGATCGCGCTATTGCTGCAGCATTGCAGCAGGCGGGCGCCAATGATGTGAGCCGATACTCGTACAAAGATGATCCTGAGCAACTGCGCAACGGGCTTCGCCAACTGCTGGCAACTAACGACATATTGGTATTAAGTGGTGGCGTCTCGATGGGCAAGTACGACTATCTCCCCCAAGTGTTGGCAGAATTGGGCATCCGCGTAATATTTCATAAAATCACCCAACGCCCTGGCCTGCCTATGTGGTTCGGCATGTCCACAGATAACCAGCCGGTGTTTGCCCTGCCCGGAAACCCGGTCTCCGCTCTGGTATGCCTTACCCGCTATGTGCTTCCTGCAATCCAGCAAAGCTTGCAGGCGAGCTCAAACAGCACTCATGAGCAGGTGGCGCTGGCACAGCCACTCAACTTCGATGCTGAACTCAGCTGGTTTGTGCCGGTCACACTGGGGTATGCGGCTGATGGACGCACCCTAGCTACGCCGCGCTTAACCAACACCTCCGGTGATTTTTGCGCCTTAAGCGGTACCGTCGGTTTTATTGAATTACCGCGTGAAACCAACGACTTTCCTGCAGGCTATGTGGCCAGACTGTTCCGCTGGTAAGCATCTTCTTTCATGCATCACGAAAAGACTTTGCTATGCTTGCCGGCTATAACCAGATAACCAGATAACCAGTTCATCAGTGAGTTACCAGTATGAGTCACGATAACAACACCCAACGAAACTTTATTGCATTGAATATAGCGGTACTTACCGTCTCTGACAGCCGCACCGAAGCCACGGATAAGTCGGGCAAACTGCTGGTGGAAAAGCTGACCGCGGCAGGCCATAACAGCGTCGAAAAGAGTATCGAGCCGGATGATGTTTACAAGTTGCGCGCACGCGTATCAGGATGGATTGCTGATGATGATGTGCAGGCTATCATCACAACAGGCGGCACAGGCATTACTGGCCGCGACGGCACTCCCGAAGCAATCGAACCTCTGCTCGACAAAAAAATAGATGGCTTTGGCGAAATGTTCAGGGTGTTATCTTACGAAAGCATCGGCACATCGACACTGCAATCCCGCTGCCTCGCTGGCGTGGCAAATGGCACCTATATATTTTGCCTGCCCGGCTCTACCGGGGCCTGCCTGGATGGCTGGGATAAACTAATCGCCAGTCAGCTCGACTACCGCACCAAACCCTGCAATTTGGTTGAACTTATGCCACGGCTGCTGGAAAAATAAATCATGGTCAATAAAGGCGTAAAGGCCATGCAAAGAGACCCCGAGAAGCACCCGTGGTCAGAACCCGCCAAACGCAAATTAAACCCAAGCATTAAGGTGCATCAGTTCCCCTGCTTGCAAGATAACTACGGCTACCTGGTCCACTGCAAAGCCAGCCAACTTACTGCCTGTATTGATACGCCAAGCGTTGCGGACACCCAACGGGCGCTGGCAGAGACGGGCTGGACGCTGACACATATCTTAAATACGCATCATCATGAGGACCATGTAGGCGGTAATCTTGAACTCAAAGAAAAAACCGGCTGCACGATAGTCGGACCTGCGCACGATACCGACCGTATTCCCGGCCTCGATATCGGCGTAGACGAAGTCACTGGGTTTCGCTTCGGCACTCACGAAGTGGAGGTGCTGAACACGCCGGGGCATACCACCGGACATATTGTGTATCGCTTTCGCACGCACAATCTTGCCTTCGTCGGCGACACTCTGTTTTCGATGGGTTGCGGCAGACTGTTTGAAGGCACACCACTGCAAATGTGGGCATCACTGAAAAAAATTATGGCATGGCCCGATCACACGCTTATGCATTGTGCTCACGAGTACACTGCAGCCAACGCAGACTTTGCACTCACTATTGAGCCGAGCAATATCGAACTCATTAGCCGTGCGAGCCGCGTGGCTGAGCTTCGGGCCAGCAATCTACCTACCGTGCCCACCAGCTTGAAGATAGAGAAACTGACCAACCCATTCTTGCGCCCGAACAGCGAAGAGATTCGCAATAGCCTGAACATGATCGATGCCAGCAATGCAGAAGTCTTTGCTGAGATCCGCAAACGCAAGGACGCGTTTTGAGGCATCTGCTGTTACATGAGACCATTCATTGTCCCTACTGCGGAGAACCTATCGGTATTGATCTCGATCTGTCGGTGGAGTCACAAAGCTATATCGAAGACTGTCAGGTCTGCTGCCAACCCATTCAGATCAGCTACACCAGCATGGACGGGGCACTGCTTAATGTTCATGTCGAACAAGATAATGCCTGAATGACTGCAAAATACAGTCTCAAAAGCTATGGCCCCGAACAATCACAGCGCTCATTCACCAGAAAACAGAAGAAATTGCGGAAAGACGTAGGAATCTGCCGTGGGTTTGGCTAAAATGCGCACCCCACAGATGCCAAGCCTCTGCGGAACACAGAAATATGCGCCTGTAGCTCAGCTGGATAGAGTATCGGTCTACGAAACCGAGGGTCGCACGTTCGAATCGTGCCAGGCGCGCCAAAAATAAAAAGCCCCCCTTACCGGGGGGCTTTTTGTTTTTCTACCGATTGACTCTCAAGCCAACTCAGCCAAACACGACTAAAACAAGCATTAATGCATGCTGATTTCGTGAGTTTCGCTCAGACCTGGGTCGCTGCCAGCGGCTCCTGAATCAGAAGTTTTTATGCCACGGCCAAACGTCAAACTGCGCGGTATACGCTGTATCGTATACAACAGTGGCGCGAGAAAAGTCTTGAAACTGCTGCATACTGTGTGCCTAGAGATAAATTACAGCGACTGTTTGCAATAGCGTGATTTTAGTAAGATATTTAAATTCTGGCTTTGCGGATAAACAACAGCGTGGAATCTTATCACCAGCCTCAGGGATGACAGCTTGGAACACTCAATGCCTCAAAAGGAATTTGCTCTCGCCGACCTAATCGGTGACCTGCTCAATGTTGCCTACGACGACAAGCACCTCAACCAATGGTTGGAGAAATGCGCAAAACAATTGGGCTGCAGCAAAGCCGCTTTGCTCTCTTGGGAATCGGGTAACATAGATTCGCCGCACTCACTGCACTATGGTGCAGACAGTCTCGTTCGACCGGAATGGTGTGGGTGGTTTAACCAACTCATGAAGTTTTATATTCCGGAAAACCCCTGCTTGCTGGAAGACATCATGACAGCACTGTTTCATGCCCGCGAACAGCCCGGTGAAGGTGATATTGCGAGCCTGATAAGCATGGCACCCGCGCTGAGCAGCAACACGAAAATTGCTTTGGTTTCCTGGCGACGTGATATTGTCATTCTGATTCTCGAGCAAACTGAAGACCATGGCTGGACTCTTGAAGATGCCGAACGTATCCGCTTTATCACCCAGCATCTTGCTAACGCTAACAAGGTGCTGAATTACGTCTACAACTGTCGCTGGGGCGCAGCCATTGCATCAACCATTATGGCTGCCGGTCCCAAGGGGATATCGGTGCTCGGTCAGGGCGGTCATGTGGGCTATGCCACACCTAAG
Organism: Gammaproteobacteria bacterium; assembly: GCA_029245525.1. Classification (GTDB taxonomy): domain Bacteria; phylum Pseudomonadota; class Gammaproteobacteria; order Steroidobacterales; genus JABIQA01. Next base: position 20,704 of record JAQWPD010000114.1, read on the forward strand.
GCAAAAACCATTCTTCAGATGAATGATGGCTTGGGCATAAAGAATGGCAAGCTCTCATTCGAGGATAAAATTCTCGAAAACGAATTTTACCAGCACTTTTTTCGACTTGAAGAACAAGGTCATGGTGTTTATAACGCATCGGTAGAACGAAGCTCAGGAAAGCCGCCCTTTCAACTCATGCTGGCCGCTATGAAAACCAACTTCGGGACGGCAAAAAATATTCAGGGACAACCTTTTCTGGCGCTGTTTTTAAACAACCCTAGCGATCAGACAGAACTAACCACGGATCAGCTGCAGCAATATTTCAACTTCACCAAAGCAGAAGCCAAAGTCGCCCGTGCCATTTTCGCTTATGACACTCTGCAAGATGCTGCCGGATCACTGAATATTAGCATCAATACTCTGCGAACCCATCTGCATCGCATTTATGCTAAAGCCAAGGTCGGCAGTCAATCAGAGTTGATGCTTGCATTATCCAGCACCCTGAAAACAAATTATGTTAATGATCAAAAAAGCGCCATACCCATGACCATTTCACAAAAGAGCACCAGGGGCTCTATTTGGGGTCGCACTAAATAGAATACGGTCCACATTTGCTTGCTTCAGGACCAAATATCATCCAAACAGATGATGTGTCACGTACAGATAACTTGCTAAGCTAACCCGTATTAAAGGGCTTGGGGAGAGTCACAAAAGTTCGTGATCAGGTCTAAGCGATTCGTGGTGACAACCGCAGGGGAATGGTTCTATCCGCAATCGCACTAAAACAAAAAGGCAACCATGAGGTTGCCTTTTTGTTTTAGTGCGTAGCTCTTTATTTAGAACCGAGGATTCATTCCGCCTATACCGGCGCATAACGATCGCCCTTTGGCTGCCCCTTACCAACAATAACCGCAATCGTCCAAACCAAAACCGTGACCGCAAGAAACGGTAGGCTTAACAATGCCCGCTTGCGGGACACGCGCCACCCGCAACGCAACGGTGCATTTAACCTCGCCCAAAAAAGATACGGCAAATAAGCCCAACGCAACACCGGGGTTTCGAGATAAATAAACTGATCAGGCCCCGGCCGTAACCAGGCCTCACGACTCGGCAAGCCCCAATACCAACTGTGTTTAATTGTCCGGCTTAGTGAACTGCGGGCACTATGAGTAACTGGGATACTGCGCACAAAATAGGCGGGCAGTTTTTCCCCGCTCTCAGCCAATCGGCATTCACTTACCCGCATCTGCACATCCCAATCTTCAAGCACACGAATATCGGTGCGATAGCCGCCGACCTTATCAAACCACTTGCGCTGCATAACGCAGGCGGTGGGCTGAAAATCTGAGGCGCCCTCAGGGCGCATAGCGCTCCATGCCGACCAACAAGCCATGTGATCCGCAAATGCTACCGGGTTAGATATCTGCTCCGGCGGCAAAATTATCGGCCCACCAAAAAAGGCAAAGTCGCCAAAACCTTCTGCCAATGCAATCAGCTTGGCAAGAAAATCATCGCTTGTGACGTTTGCATCAGAGTCGATAAAAAAAATAAGCTCGCCCTTGCTGGCCGCAACGCCTGTGTTACGGGCGATTGACGGACCGAGACGCTCTTCCCGCATACCAATAACGCCCGTATGTGAGGCAATAACCTCAGGGGTGTGATCGGTGGATGCATTGTCGACACAAATCACTTCATGAACCCAGCCTTCAGGGAGCACCTGACGAATAAGCGAACCCAGCAATAGGTCGAGTGTGTCGGGCTGATTTCGCACCGGGATAACAGCACTGATGCAGCGTTCGGTCATACCAATTCCTAGACAGTAAACGTGGGCAGAAACAATGCCCGAGTATGGCATTATTAGCCGCGAGGTTTAACAAGTGCAATAGCGCGGGCGGCATGCTCGCGTGACAAAAGCATGGGTCAACGGCAGATTCACCATAAGCGTGAGGCCGATCACCTTGAGACAGGCAACGCTATGCTAGACTTCCCCCTGTCTATACTTCGGATACTCTATATACCGTGCCAACATTTTTATCAGATCTGGGCAAAGTCCTGAGAAAACCCTTATTGCTGGGCTCTTTTATTAAGAGCTACCGCTCAAAAATAATTGCCGGAAAGCTGCTAAAACAGCACAAAACCGATCCGGCTAAGATCGTTGAAGAAGGCTACAACCAGATGGCCTCGGATTACGGTCAGTGGACGCTCAGTCATGCGCGCCCGGACAGAGACAAATACACGCAGCTGATTATCGATCAGCTTAAATCCGGTGCTGACCTGCTAGAACTGGGTTGCGGACCGGGAGACCCTACTACGCGCACCCTCGCTGAAAACTTCAATGTCACGGCCAATGATATTTCGAGCAGCTGTCTGGAACTGGCAAAGAAGCACGCTCCAAGCGCTACATTAATTCAGAGTGATATGACGTCGCTGGAATTTTCTCCCAATTCATTCGATGCTGTTGTCGCCTTCTATTCTTTCCATCATGTGCCCCGCGAACGCTATCAGCCATTGCTCAATGACATTGCCAAATGGCTGCGCCCCGGCGGCAAATTCATCGCTGCAATGTATCCCTACGATGTCGAAAATCTGGTCACCACCGAAGGTTGGCACGGCTCCAACATGTACTGGAGCAGCTACGGCGAAGAAAAAACCCTGGAACTCATCGAGACTGCTGGATTAAAAGTTCTCAGCACCAGTCGCGAATCAGCTATCGAAGCCGACAAAGAAACCACTTTTTTGTGGGTTGTGGCCGAACGGCCTGCCGGCTAAAAGCCCTAAGCTGGATCAGCGCGCAGTGACCGTTTTCTCTGCGCGCGCGCCCAAAGCATTGACTGAGATCACTTTGTAGTTGCGGACTTTACCGGCAGTTACAGGGTAGGCGACCCGGTAGCGACCCGATGCTTGACCGAATGCAGCCTGCACTTCGGCATCGCTTAATACTCGGTTCCAAACTCTTACCTCATCCACAGCACCATCGAGCTGGGTTGTTCCTCCCGAGAGCAATCCGCCAAAAAAGCTGCTGCTTCTGCCCACGCCAAGCCCATCAAGACCATCTATTGTTTCAATTTCGCTTTGTGCCGACACCGGAACTCGCTGCCCGTCAATATACATCACCCCACTGGCCGTCGTTCCTGCATAAGTCAGTACAATGTGCTGCCATACTCCGGCTTTCAACAATGAAGACACCTCAAACAACGCTTTCTTGCCGCTAAAGTAGAAATGATTATTCACCTGATGCTGATACAACCCTGTGAAAATACCCTGCCGGGCGCCCCGCTCCAGCGCAAACTGATTAAACTTTACCCAAGCCTCTATGGTTACCGGACTGCCTTCTTTGGTTTCTATATCGGATATGTAAGCAAAGTCGCCGCTCCCATCCAACGCCAGGCCTGAGTCTAGATAACCCGCAGTCCACTCTGCATCACCGGTTAATTCGGCAGTGCCTGCAGTACCAGCTAAGTTTTTACTTGTGGTCCCCGTGCCTTCAGCAAAACGCCACCAGCCAAGTAAACTGCTATCAACGTCAACTAACGTATGCGCGGCAACAACAGAGTCCACATTGATGTCCAACACGTCATTGTTACCATCACTGCTCAGCACCACTTGCAACTCCAGCTGCTGCGTCTGTGCAGATACGACATCAGCTAGCAACTCACCGATGCCCGGATTACTGATGGCACGCACATAGATCGTCTTCCCTGGCGGCAAATCGGGGAGCAGCAACCGATGCTCATACATGAGCGCACCACTGGAAACCTGGCCATCCTCAGCCGCACTTGTGCTGCCGTATTCAATTCGGGCGGCGACCCTCTGGTTGGTGGTCCACTCAACATAGCTAAGCCCAGCCGGATCAGCCATTACCTTGATAGGGCCGGATGCCAAGCCTTGATGCACGCTGTCCGAATCATTAGCGAATGCCAGAATATAGCCCACAAACTGGGCCCTGACCCGATCTAGATCCAGCCGCGCAAGTGGCTGTTCTTTGAGCCGAGCCAGCCAGGCAGAAGCCTCGCTCACCAGCGATTGATTATCACTCTGCTCGATCATCGCCATTAGCGTGGACAGGTAGCGAACGTCATTAATACCTTCACGCAAGCCCTCCCACTGCAGCGTATCAACCACACCATTTACCGTCGGATAAACAAAATTATGATCGCGATAAATAGCATGATCAAAATCGTTCCATGCGCTGCCGAAGGAATCGTTATAGGCATACATCATGGCGCCATCGTAATTCATCTGCCACAGAAACAGACCTGCGTTCTGCCGAAATGTTTCTGGACGCTCCATTCCCCCGGTCGGGTTTTGATAAGAAAATATTTTTTTATCGATACTGTGCCAACGAGCAGCTTCCTGACGAGTAACAGGATTAATCGCTACAAAAATGTCATGCAGCGGCCCCATCAGGTCGAAATTGCCCGGGCCGGAAGCAGCCGTAGTGTGATAACCAGCGGCAAATATTTTTGCCCCCAAATCACGACTAAAATTCCATACTGGTTTCTGCTGCTCCAAGCGCTCAGCTTTCGCCTCATCGCGCCCCCACATGTATAGCTGGTCTACCTCGTAATCACTAATTTTACTCATCGTGTCGCGAATTTTATTGTCAAAACCAAATGGCACTGGTTCATTGCTGCCTGGTACTGCAGGCAAGCCAATCAAAAATAAATCACGCTGATCGATACCGGCTTCGACGCGCAACTCCAGCGCCCGGCGAAACTCAGGCGAGTTGTATTTCTGATAGAGGTTCGGATGCATAACGCCATGAGCAACCAGATTGTTAAGCTCGGCACTGTACTGGTCCTCGCTACGGATCTCTGAAGAGATGCTGCCATCAGGCCAGTTACTGTTCAGCTGTGCTCTATGAAACACGCTATAAACCAGGTCAGATGAGGCCAAACGGAAGGGCAGCACTTCAACCTGCAAACGAAGACTGCTGAACTCTTGACCGCGAGTGCTCACTCTAATGGTGCTCGTATAGAGGCCCGGCTCAGCAGCTTCCGGTAACGCCACAGTCACCCAAAACTGGCGGTTGTTGCCGGCTGCAATATCAATGGCCTGCAAGTCAGTAGCATCCTCCACAGGCATTCGATCAACAGGAATAATGCCGCGTTTGCGTGACTGACCTCGCTGGCTGATATCAACGTACTCACCGGTACTCAGCTGAAGATAATTTTTATTGTCTTCGGCTTTAACCAGCGCGTCATCTTTGAGCAGCAGTTCAGATAATAATCGCGGCGTCAGATTTGCGGTACGGGCAGCATACGCGGCTTGATACCACTGCTTTACCAATCGCAAGTCGACCTGCTCAGCTGGAATGACCGCACCACCATCGACGGCCACTAAGTCTGTAGCCTCTGCCAGAACATCGAACAATGGCTGGTCTGCAATCACCAGAAAACTGGCTGCGCGATACTCACCTGGAGTAATCGCTAGAGAAAGTGTGTCTGCCTGTGTCGATTGCCAGTCAGCTGGCAACTCAGCGGGAATAGAAATATCCGTTACCGGATTTTCCAGCCAATAAACAGTAGGCGCTGCAAATGCAGCAATAGAAACAAAGCCTATTAGCGTCAGAAGAATTACCCGAATCACAACAGTCCTCTTAAACTTGCGAATTAACGCACTTTTTAATCCGACAATTAAGTCGTTATCTAATTCAATATCTAAGAGGGCTGACTGCCGATACTCCCGTTATTCACAACCCTTTACCACATTGCCATCAACGGTGCCGCTAGGCCTCTTTATTAGGCCCCGGAATAGTGTAAGCATTGTCATAAGTAAGTTGTCCGGAATGCTTTACCCCCTCAGGCAATACGGCATCAGGAGCCAATGCCTCGCCCTGAATACCGGATCGCGGAACAGGTTTTTGCATACTCCTTGTTGCTGGATAACCACGAAACCACAACTGGACTACCCACTTTTCGACGCCCTCACCCACTGGGGGCAATGCGGCATGATGCGTCTCAGGGTGTCGCTTACCATCAGAATCCGTATTTACCCAGCAAATGGCCCGCCCCAGTTTTGGTCGCGCCACCAAGTTTAGCTTTGAAAACCAGGTACCCCCGCCCTGCGTATCCGTAAGCTCACTCAGGTAAATAAGACAGGTGTACATGCGATCGGCCCCAAAGGTATCGCCATAGTCAAAATGTGCTTTGTAGTATTCACCCTCGCCATACCGGGTAATGGACATTCTCTCGCAATAACTGACCGGCAAACCGAACACTGATGCCGCACGGAACACCAAATCCTGCAACCTTTTATCGCTGCTACCAAGAGGCATAAAGGAGCTCTGCGACGTCCGCCCTGCTGACTGCATGTTATCGCCATCGACCACCACCGAACTGGGTTCAATCTTACTGCCCGCAGTAGCAATAAAGTGCTGGGCTTCCTCAGGCGTGCAAAAATTATCAATCGCGGTAATACCAGTGTTCGCGATATGCGTAATGCTCATGCCGCTGGGAAAATTCGCCAGTGGTTGACGCGGCACTTTATACCACCCCAACTTAAACAAATGGTAGTGCCGCTGATGCACCCATTGACGCAATTTACGCCATATAAATTCAGGGGCTATTTTTACACGCATTAGCGTACAACCTCATTTTCATTTATTGGGTCTTCGAGATAACTGGTGCCGGCGGGCAACACATCGGTGCCTCCCAAAGCGACGCCCTTCTGAGTTTGCGGCACAAGCTCAACAATGGTATCTGGCTCAAACATTTTGGCTGCATACAGCGTGATGCTTGCTGCCCAGAAATTATCGCTGCCCCTACTCGAATAAACGGCAACAGGCTGACCGGATTCGGCGCTGACTGAGGTCTTAATAGGCCACAAAACCGCGCGCCCCGTCGCCGCCTCAATGCCAATATCCAGCCCGGGAAACTGCAATTCACCGTCATCTGTTAAAAACACATGCAGTCCGTAACAGGGTTTTGCCGACTTGCGTGGCGGCTGCTTACCCACCGGGCAGTCTTTAAGCGTATCTGGAACCAGCCCTACTTCAATCGAACCAGCATGGTTCAACGGCATACCCGTCAGCATCGAGACACGGTACAGCAAAGGCATTAACTCCGGATCCTGATGGGTGGCGTTGAATACCACCGCAGATAACGCACTATCTCCAGCCACCTCGCAAGCTCTGGAAATAAGATAAGACGAACCCGCGACCGTGCAAAAATTATCAATAACCCGCACACCGCTATTCGCCACGGAATTTATCGCAAAGCCGTCGGGCAAAAATGATAAAGGTCGACGTGGAACGGCGGGCGGGAAAACCTTTGCCAGAAAATAATAACGCTGGTAATAATACTTCTGCATCAAGCGCCTCTGCCGCCGCAGCCAGTCCATCATGTGCCGATCCCCGCACTCAGACGCCTAACCCCGCTGGGCAACTCTGCGGTGGACGCCACCGCTGAAGTGACATCGGTCGCTGGCGCATTCGGCAGATCGGTTGCAGGTGGCAGCAGTTCATAACGCCTGTACCACAGTTGAATAACCCACTTTTCCGAGCCCTCGGCTACAGGCATCGCTTCATGGGTTGTTTCAGGATGGGTGGAGCAATCCGGGTTCCGATTGGTCCAGCAAATAGCCCGGCCGCGCTTCGGCGTAACGGACAAGCGCAACTTTTCAAATGCGGTTGAGCCGCCCTGCTCCGGGCCAAGATCATTAAGATAGATCAGCACAGTGTACAAGCGGTCGCCCTGAAAACCGGGGAAAAAGTCTTCATGCTTTTTGTAATATTCGCCGCTAGAATAATGGGTTACAAACACTGCCTCGACATGGGTATAAGGCACACCCAACAGCATAGCGCCCCGGTACAACAGCGGAATTAAGCCCTTGTCTTTGCGCGACTGCCCGTATAACGCCGCCGTACTGGAGGTGCGGTAGTTGTCCGTCACAGACTCATTGTTCACTACGATTCTGCTGGGCTTTAGCGCGGGTCGCGCCGCTTCAATCAGGTATTCGGCCTCTTCAGCACTGCAAAAGTTATCAATGACAGATACACCGGTCTCGTCGATCTGACGCACAGTGAACCCGTCCGGTAAAAAATCAACCGGTTGATGCTCGGTAACAATGCCACCTTTCAAGTAGCGCTTTAAATCATTGAAAATATTAATTTTATTATCTCCAGTGGGGCGCCGGCTCACGCCAGCATGTCAGCCAGCTTGAGCAGCCCGTCCCCGCTTATGATTTATACCAGATTCTACAAGTCTTATGCGCTGCGCGCCCTCACATTTCTGCGCTCCGAGCCAATTTTTCGCATCGAAGCGGGCGGCTCATCGGGCCCACTCGGAACACAGGTGCGGCAACATGCCCGCCCACGTGTCGCCGAGATGGCGCAGCACCGCAAGGGGCCGGTGATAATGTCGCAAGGGTGCACCAAGGAACGCCAGCAAGCCCTTGTTCTAAAGGGTTTTTTTTGTTGGCAAGCGGGAGCACGCTAACGCCCCGGTCCCGAACCGGGTCCGCGCATCACGCGAGAGCGATTTTTTTTGCGACGAATCCTCGCAAAACCACGCAATAGCATTAGAATCAGAGCCGTCCGAACAGCTTACTGCAGCACTATTAATTAAGGACTAGTTCCTGTTTTGTCACTGCCCGAAAGACTAGACTCGTCTCATGGGCAATTTAAAGAAAGCGCTCTTTTGCGCGAAAAAAAACAAATACTTACAGGGTAAATCGCGTAATTAACCCGATACGGCATCCGGTTTAATCCGGATATACTCGGCACGCCGGCAGAACCTGTATGCGACATAAGCAGCGCCTGACGTGAGTCGAGCTGAACACGCGCCGCAAGGCGATAGGATTTGGAGACAAGGCAGGAATGAACATCGACAAAGGTCTTATCGTTGAAGCCAGCCACAAATTACCTCAGCTGCCAGAGAATGATCGATCCGTTCGATGGCACGGCGATTGGTTCCACGGTCGTCTTTACGCATCAGACACTGAGGGTGAACACACTCCGCAAAGGCCTTTGCTAAGTGGCGGAGTTATTAACGAGACAGGTGCCAGCGGCAACGTATGTATGGCAAAGGATAACTCATGACTCAGGTTAGGTCGGATCAGTCGGGAACATCCTCCCTATCCGCTGGTACTTCGCCTGCGAAGCTCTCTCCTGCACGTTGCGTTCACCACTGGTTTGAATGGCAGGCAACAGAGCAGCCGGATGCCATCGCCGTTGATGACGGCGAGCAAAAACTGACCTATCGCCAACTCAACTCTGCTGCCAATCGAATTGCCCATGAGCTTATTGCTGCCGGAGTCCTCGCTGATGATTGCGTGGGATTGTGCATTGGTCGCAGCGTTGACCTGCTGGCAGGCCTGCTGGGGATTCTAAAAGCAGGCGGTGCCTATGTGCCGCTGGACCCCGATTACCCTGCTGCCCGTCTTGCGCACATGCTTGGTCAGGCGCAACCGGCTATCATCGTTAGCCACAGCGACGTTCAGACATGTCTGCCGGAGCATTCGGCACAACTCATTCTCAGCAATGATGTTACAGGCAACGGCGACACCAACCCCAGAGCCAATGTTGATGCCGACAACCTTTGCTATGTCATCTTTACCTCGGGCTCAACGGGCTTGCCGAAAGGCGTCATGGTCACGCATGAGAATGTCGTTCGACTGTTCGAAACGATTGGCGCAACACTCGACTTCCGCCGCGATGATGTCTGGACACTCTTCCATTCCTGTGCCTTCGGCTTTTCCGCATGGGAAATTTTTGGTTCTCTATTGCACGGTGCCAAACTTATTATTGTTCCTGAGCAAACTCGCAAAGATCCGCAGGCGCTTTACAACCTGCTTCGCGATACTGGCACTACAATTTTTAGTCAGACACCATCTGCCTTCCGGCAACTGTTGCTTAATCCGGTATTTGACAAATCCAATAACGAACTGCAACTGCGCCGTATCGTATTCAGTGGCGAAGCTGTTCTAGCCGCTGATATTGCACAGTGGCACAACAGCCATGCAAGCCTGGGCCCTGAATTGGTCAACACCTACGCCATCACCGAAACCGGCGGTCAAGTCGCTGTAAGGGTTTATCCAACCGATGGCAGCGATGACCGAGATGCAAGCAACGTGGGGCACCCTCTGGCAGACAGCCCTATTATCATTATTGATGATACTCACCAGCCGCTGCCTGCAGGTCAGGCTGGCGAACTGTGTGTCGGAGGACCGGGCATTGCCCGCGGCTATATCAATCAACATGAACTCACCGCTGCAGCCTTTATCGAACTACCCGGTCACGGGCGCGTCTACCGAACCGGCGATCAAGCCATCCTGCTTAGCAATAAAGAGTTGGCGTTTCTCGGGCGCAAAGACGGGCAGGTAAAGCTGCGCGGTTACCGCATCGAGCTCGGTGAAATCGAAACCACCCTGCGCGAACTCGATACCGTGGATGAAACGGCAGCGATGCTGCGGCATGATGCTGGCACTGAACCTCGTTTGGTCGCTTATCTGGTTGGGGATGACATACCGACGGTTAGCGAACTGCGGGCACATGTTGCGGGCAGACTGCCCGAATACATGGTTCCGGCTGCGTACGTCAGTGTCGATAAGTTACCACTCAACCCGAACGGCAAACTTGATCGCAACGCACTGCCTGCGCCGGGCCAAGATCGTCCCGACGTTGGCACACAATATATCGAGCCCAGCAACCCTCTGGAAACAGAATTTGCACGCATTTGGTCCGCCGCGCTCGGCATACGACCGATTGGTGTTAATGATAATTTCTTTGAGCTCGGCGGCGACTCTATTCTTGCATTAAAGCTCACCAGCAAACTGCGTGAACTACTCAATGATTACATTTATATCAGCGCACTCATTGATGCACCTAGCATCCGCGAACTGATTAAATACTTAGACCAGCATCATGGTGATGCCATGGCTGCCTACCGCCGCGGCGATAGCCTGACGAGCGGCTTTAGCGAGTCACTGCCCGTAGCAAAAACCGATACCGAGAATCTGCACAAAGTCTTTCCACTGACTGACATACAGCAGGCCTACCTTGTAGGCCGCGGGAGTGATTTTTCACTTGGTGGCGTAGCGACACATCTCTACATAGAAATTGATGCCCAAGATCTCGACCTTCCTCGCTTCACCGCGGCTTGGCAAAAAGTGATTGATCGCCATTCAATGCTGAGAGCTATCGTATTGCCCGATGGCACCCAGCAGATTCTAGCTGATGTACCCGCCTATCGTATTCCAACACAGGACTTATGCCTGCAAAGCGCCGAGCTCATTGAACAGAGCTTGCAACACACTCGCGATAGGATGTCGCATCAGGTGTTACCCAGCGATGTCTGGCCACTGTTCGAAGTTGCAGCAACGCTTATTGATAAATGCACCACCCGATTGCATATAAGTCTCGATTGCCTGATTACCGATGCGCGCAGCTTCCAGATTATGTCTGCGGAGCTGCTGCAGTTCTATCGCGATATGGACACATTGCTACCGCTGCCACAAATCAGTTTCCGCGATTACGTCATTGCCGAACAGCAGCTGAACACGTCCATGTTTTACCAACGTGCAATGGATTATTGGAAACAGCATATCGATAAGCTGCCAGGAATGGCGCAACTGCCATTAGCTGTTTCACCAGAAACACTAAAAGACCATAGTTTTGTGCAACGCGGCTTTCAGCTGCCTAAAGCTGACTGGGAACGCTTTCAAAGCCGTGCCGCACAAGCCGGAATAACGCCAACCGCGGCACTGCTGCAATGCTTCGGTGAAACACTTGCCACCTGGTCGCGTCAGCCCCGCCTCACACTGAACCTTACGCTATTTAACCGCATGCCATTGCATGAGGATGTCGACGATATTGTCGGCGATTTCACCTCACTTATTTTGCTCGGCATTGATCACTTAGATAACGATGGTTTTGAAGCTCGCGCTCAGCGTTTGCAAAAAGAGCTCTGGGAGGGTGTGGACAATCGATTTGTCAGCGGTGTGCGCGTATTGCGTGAAATGGCACAAGCAGGCGATGGCGCCCAAGTGATGATGCCTATCGTGTTCACTAGTACACTCGGTATTGGCAGCAATGGCGAAGACAGTTCGTCGTGGCATCACTTTGGTAAACAGGTATTTGCTGTCAGCCAAACGCCTCAGGTATGGCTTGATCATGTCGCATCCGAACGCGATGGAGGGCTATGGGCTACCTGGGACGCGGTCGAAGCGCTGTTCCCAGAAGGCATGCTTGATGATATGTTTGCCGCATACACCGCTTACATTACCCGCCTTGCCAACGATGAAGATGCTTGGCAACAGCATTGGTCCGCAACACTTGCAAACGTCATACCGTCTGCGCAGTGCGCATTGGTCAGTGATGCCAACGACACCCAAGGCCCACTGCCCGAGGGATTATTGCACAGTGGTTTCTTAGCTCAGGCTGCTCGCCGCCCCGATGCACCCGCTATTATTTCTAATGACCGCTGCCTCACATACGGAGAGCTTGATGAACTGAGTAACCAACTGGCTCATCGGCTCACGACCGCAGAAGTAAAACCTGATGAACTTGTTGCTGTGGTAATGCAGAAGGGTTGGGAACAAGTGGTTGCGGTGCTCGGGATACTAAAAGCCGGTGCCGCCTACCTGCCCATTGACGCCACCATGCCGACAGAGCGCCTGCAATATCTGCTCGACTACGGTCAAGTGCGAATCGCAATAACACAGAGTTGTCAGGATGCTGCCATTCAATGGCCTGCAGAAACACAGCGCATTCGCATTAATGAGGCCGACTTAGGCAGTGCTGCGAACACCCCTATTGACTGCCCTGCAACTCAGGCAAATCTTGCCTACGTTATTTTCACATCGGGCTCCACCGGCCAACCGAAAGGTGTGGTCATTGATCATCGTGGCGCTGCGAACACCTGCGCCGACGTGAACGATCGCTTCAAAGTTACAGCCAATGACAGCGTCCTGGCGTTGTCATCGCTGAGTTTCGATCTATCGGTCTATGATATTTTTGGGCTACTCGCCGCCGGCGGACAAATTGTCTTTCCCGATGCCACCGGCATGCGCGACCCGGCGCACTGGGCAACCCTTGTCGATACCCATAAAGTCACTCTGTGGAATACGGTGCCAGCGCTCATGGGGCTAGTGACCGATTACGCCGAGCAACAGGTGATATCGCCTGTTGAATCGTTGCGTATTATCATGATGAGCGGCGACTGGGTTCCTGTAAAACTGCCCGAACGAATTAAAAACGTCTCTGCGCCGGTCGACATTATTTCGATGGGCGGTGCTACCGAAGCATCGATCTGGTCAATTATTTATCCCATAGGTTATGTGCCAGAAAACTGGGTTAGCATTCCTTATGGCAAAGCAATGCGCAATCAGAGTTTCTATGTTTTAAACAGTGAGCTGGAACTTTGCCCTGTGTGGGTAACGGGCGAGCTATACATTGGCGGAATTGGTGTGGCAAAGGGCTACTGGCGTGATGCGGAAAAAACTGCAGCCAGCTTCATTACTCACCCGCGAACCGGCGAAACGCTATACAAAACGGGTGACCTAGGTCGTCTGCTGCCCGAAGGCAATATTGAGTTCATGGGCCGTGAGGATTTTCAAGTTAAGGTGCAGGGCTTTCGCGTTGAACTCGGTGATATCGAAGCAGCGCTAGAAAATCATCGAAATATTCGCAGCTGTGTTGTCAGTGCTGTAGGTCAGTCACATGAAAACAAACGTCTCGTAGCCTATGTCGTTGCTGAAGGCACAGCGCCCGGCACCAACAATGTGCGTAAACACCTTCGTAACAAGCTGCCTGAGTATATGGTGCCTTCTGCTTATGTATTCCTCGAGGCCCTGCCACTCACTGCAAATGGCAAGGTCGACCGTCGCGCCCTGCCCGAGCCTGACTTCGGTGAGACTCAAGCGACCAATACAACCGATTCTGAAACAAGCGGCAATGCCGACATTGCGGTGCAGGTTTGCGATGTGCTGGGCACGGCCGAAATTAATCCATCAGAAAATCTACTGCAGATGGGCGCCACATCTATCGAGATGATTCGCATTTCCAATGCACTGGATCAGAACTTAGGCTTCAGACCACGCATGGATGATTTCTATCGCAATCCGAGTGTGAACGGTTTGGCGGCCTTGTATCAAAAACAAAAACCGACCGCAAAAGCCACTGCTGTCGAAGCTCTCAATGATCCATTGCTCACCCATCCCGCAGTACTAAAAGATGTTGAGCCTGTAACCGACCCTGAAGACCGCGCCAATTTTAAAGCAACCCTTCCGGGCATTCGAAAGTTTGCAGACAATGAACCTATCGTTGCATTACCCGGCGACTACGCTATCGATGAATCTCTGTACCTGGCGCAACGCAGTTATCGGAAATTTGCGGCAGCTGCTATGCCGCTTAAGGATTTCTCACAATTGTTGAGTAATCTGCGGGCGAGACAGATTAATGAAAAACCAAAATATCTCTACGGCTCGGCCGGCGGCTTATACCCCATTCAAACCTACGTGTACGTAAAGCCAAATCGTATCGAAGGTCTGGACGCCGGCGTGTATTACTTCGAGCCCATGCAAAATACACTGATCATGCTCAACCCAGACCCGGGCAACATGCGTGATTTGTATGACCCAATCATTAACCGTCCGGTCTTCGATGCAGCAGCATTTGCGCTGTATCTTGTCGTCGAAATGCAAGCCATAGGTTCTATGTACAGCGAACGTAGCCTTCACTACTCCGTGATTGAAACCGGTCATATGACCCAACTGCTTGAAGCTGCGGCACCTCTAATGGGTATTGGCCTGTGTCAGATCGGCGGCCTCGAAACCAAATATTTTGCAGAGCTACTGAAGCTGGGTAAAACTCACATCCTTCTGCACGCCATGGTTGGCGGAGGCATTGATGCGGAGCAGGAAAAAATTGCGCAGGCCCCGGTGAGTCACGATGATCGTGACGAAGGGGAAATATGAGCAGCACCCTCGCCACTAAAAACCTGCTGAATCAACTCAAACAAGCTGGTGTGGAGCTGCGTATCGAAGATGGAAAACTTCGCTACAACGCGCCAAAAGGCGTCATAAACGACGATGTCTTGCACGAGCTTAGAACACGCAAATCTGAAATCATCGAACAGCTGTCGACGGATATTGAGGAGCCTGAATTACGCAAACTCCCCCGCACCAATACCCCGGGTGAATTACCGCTGTCCTATGCGCAACAGCGAATCTGGTTTCTTGACGAACTGGAACCTGAGAACCCATTTTATAACGTCACGCTCGCCAAGCGCATTCGCGGCGAAATTAACACACAAGTATTAGAGGAAAGCTTACTCAATATAGTCAATCGTCATGAAGTTCTGCGCAGCTATTGCGAGACAGTTAATGATCAGGCAATACTCATTATTAACAACGACATTGATACAACTGAAAATTGGTTTTCTATTGAGGATATTCCTGCAGGCACATCCGAAGCTGAGCTCTGCGAACGGGTAAATGCCGAAGGTCGACGCCCTGTGCGTTTGTCCAGCCCGCCATTGTTGCGGGTGAGACTCATGCGTCTGCCCGACAAAGACAATGTTCTGGTTATTACCACCCATCACTTTGTAGTGGACGGGTGGTCCTGCGGTTTGCTGATGCGTGAGATTTCGACAGGCTACAATGCCTTATCAAGCAACAACCCCATCGAACTGCCCGCACTGCCCGTGCAATACGCTGACTTTGCCAACTGGCAGAACCGCTATCTGAAAGGCCCCGAGCTTGAACGCCAAAGTGACTATTGGCGACAACAGCTCGAGAGCGTTACTACACTGAACCTTCCCACAGACCTGCCACGCCCGCCAGTACAAAGCTACCGCGGTGATATCTATAACTTTGTATTACCGCCAGAGCTGCTCGGCCAGCTTAAAACGCTAAGCCAGCAACTGGGCGTAACCTTGTACATGACATTGCTCAGCGGTTTTCAATCACTGTTGCATCGTTACACACAACAGAATGATATTGTCGTTGGCGCTGCAGTATCAAATCGACACTTCAGCTCTTTAGAAGATCTGATCGGTCCGTTTGTTAATGCGCTGGTTCTGCGCGGTTCGATAGACGGCAACTTAAGCTTCCGCGATGCCGTAACCCGCGCACGTGACACAGCTGCCGATGCCTTTGCGCATCAGGACCTCCCTTTTGAAGTGCTTGTCGAACAACTCCGGCCGGAGCGCGACCGCAGTCGCAGCCCGCTGTTTCAGACTTTGTTCGTGGTACATCAGTACGATGCGGATGAAGAGCTTAACTTCAATAACTGCGAATGCAGCGATTATCCGGTGGCGCCAGGCACCACGATGTACGACATATTTCTGCAGCTTATTGAAATCGATGGGAAACTTACCGGCTCAATCGAGTTTAGCACTGACCTGTTCAAACTCGACACCATAAAACGCATGGCGCAGCATCTTGAAGTCTTGTTAACGGGTGCGGTGGCGAATCCCGACAGCCGTATTATTGATCTACCGCTGATGCAGAAAAGTGAGCGAGAACAAGCCGTCTCTGCCTGGAACCAAACCACGGTCGACTATCCCCGCGATGCCGGCGTGCATGAACTCTTTGAAGCAGCCGCAGAAAAAGCACCCGATGCTGTTGCGGTGGTATTTGAGGACACCCAACTCAGCTATACCGAACTCAATACAAGGGCCAAGCAACTGGCGCATTATTTGGGCCAAAACGGCATTGGCCCTGGCAGCATGGTGGGCATCTACCTCGAGAGAAGCACCGATCTGCTGGTAGCGATGCTGGGTGTCTTAAAAACCGGCGCAGCGTATGTGCCGCTTGACCCGGCATTCCCGGATGACCGTATCAGCTACATGGTGAGTGATGCCGACATGTCGGCTGTCATTGTTGACACTCGACAGGAGGTCAACCTGCCCTCAACTGATGCGCTAAATATTGATTTGGCAACCATTGCGTTAGATGCAGAATCGGACTCATCTACAAGGTTTAAGAGCGGCTTTACAGGATCAAATGACCTTGCCTACATGATCTATACCTCCGGCTCGACCGGTCTGCCCAAAGGCGTACAACTGCGGCATCAGTCTGTGGTTAATTTTCTTTTAACGATGCAAAAAACACCCGGTTTAAAACCCGATGATGTGATGATTGCAGTTACTACTCTGTCATTTGATATCGCGGTGCTGGAACTGTTTTTACCATTGATTACCGGAGCCACGGTGGTTATTGCAAGTCGCAAGGTGAGCAGTGATGGTCAGAAACTTGCACAATTGATCAGCAGCTCGAAAGCAACCGTTATGCAGGCCACGCCAGCAACGTGGCGCCTCTTGCTCAATGAAGACTGGGCTGGTCACCCGGGTCTTAAAGTACTCTGCGGAGGCGAAGCGCTGCCCCGCAGCCTGGCTGACCGGCTTCTTGCCACCGGCGTTGAACTTTGGAACATGTACGGCCCGACTGAGACCACTATCTGGTCTTCGGTGAGTAAAGTTGCCGCTAGCGGCCCGGTTACGATCGGCAAGCCCATCGGCAACACAACCATGTACATTCTGGATGACAATCTGGAGCCGTTACCTATGGGTATTCCCGGCGAACTTTGCATCGGTGGTGAGGGTCTCGCTGTCGGATACTTTAAGCGCAACGAACTAACCGCCGAAAAGTTTGCTCCTGATCCTTTTAATATTGGGGGCCACCCTAATGCGAGAGTCTATCGCACTGGTGACCTTGCCCGATATTTGCCCAATGGCGAGATCGAGTGCCTGGGTCGCAATGATCACCAGATAAAGATTCGCGGTTTCCGCATGGAACTGGGCGAAATAGAATCCGCGCTCACAGCGCATACAGCGGTTAAAGAATCAGTCGTTACTGCACACGAGTATCGTGAGGGTGACACTCGTCTAGTCGCCTACATTGTTACCGATGATGCAGGCATCACCGAGGCTCAGATCGAACAATGGAAAGCTGAGCACTTAGAACAGTGGAAAGACCTCTGGGAAGATGCTTACGTCGAGGGCGGTGATGCACCCGACCCCCGCTTCAATATTTCGGGGTGGAAAAGCAGCTACACCGGCTTGTCTATCCCTGCTGAAGAAATGCGCAACTGGGTCGATACTACCGCGGCACGAATTAACGCTTTAAGCCCGGGTAAGGTTATTGAGGTTGGTGCGGGCACGGGTCTGTTCGCAGCTGCCGTAGCGCCGCATGCCAAAAGCTATTTGGCCACTGACTTCTCACCCGCCTCGATGAAAGCAATCGACCAGCTGGCAGCAAGCTATAATGACCTCCGGAATATTACAACACTGCAAACAGCGGCCGATCAGCTCAATAGCCCGGATAAAAAGCTTGTCTCTCAGAGCTTCAACACGGCGATCATCAACTCCGTAGCTCAGTATTTTCCTGATGAAAACTACCTTACTCAGGTCATCAATACTCTGGTGGATCTGACTGCAGATGGTGGCACGCTATTCTTAGGCGACATTCGGAACCATGTGTTGCTGCAAGCATTTCACAGCTCTATTCAATTTGCTCAAGCCGATGGCGGAGTCACCCTCGAACAACTCAGTCAGAGAATCCGCCAACGTATCGAGCAGGAAGAAGAACTGCTCCTCGCCCCCGGCTATTTCGCTAGGCTAATTGCCGACAACCCACGCCTCTGCAGTGCCAGCTTCCGTCTGAAACGAGGCAAAGAGCGCAATGAAATCACTCGCTTCCGTTACGATGTCGTGCTTAAGGTTGGCAAAAATACAACTAGCATGGCCACTCCTGAACGACTTGACTGGCAAAGTGGCAAACTTAGCTTAAGCGAATTGCAAACACGCCTAAATACGTCGCAAGCACAAGATGGCCTGCTCATATCGGGCATTCCGGACGCACGCCTTAGCGAAGAAACTCGTCTCACAACCTTGCTTGCGGAATCTCCAGCCCTCACTGTTAATGAGGCGCGTGCAGACGTTGCTGCCGTGGACAGTGGCATAGAGATTGATGACTTAAACTTGCTGGTCGAAACAGTCGGCTGGTCGATGCAATCGATTAGCCTCACACCGGGCTACATCACTGCATGGCTGATTCCACCCGGCTGCAATGCTGTCAATGCGCTGACTGCTTCAGATGTCGATAGCGTCTGCAATGACCCAATGGAAGGGCGTTTGCAACGCAGCCTCGTACCCGAACTAAAAGATCGCCTGCGACAGCATCTTCCCGAATATATGGTGCCCGGCATCTACTCAATTTTGACTGAGTTCCCGCTAACACCGAATGGCAAAATTGACCGCAATGCGCTTCCTGCACCCGAAAGCCAAATCACCCAAAGCTACGTGCCTCCTGATACCGACACCGAAAAATCTCTGGTCGCTATTTGGGAAGAGATTCTCAGCGCCGGACAAGTGGGTATCAATGACGACTTTTTCGACCTGGGCGGACACTCCTTACTGGCAACGCAACTGATTTCACGTGTGCGCGAAGTCTTCCATGTCAATTTGCCACTGAATACGCTGTTCGAAACACCCACTGTCAGGGGCATTGCCGACGCTGTCGATGCTCTGAACTGGGCTCTGAACTCAGAGCCCGCATTCAACGGTGATGCGGATATTGAAGAGATCGAACTATGAGTGCGCTTGACCTTATCAATCACCTTAGAAAAAAAGGCATCGGCCTTAGTCTAGAGAGTGGCAAATTACGCTTACAAGCAAAGAAAGGCGTGCTAACAGATGAACTGAAAAACGAAATCATAAGTAAACGCAGCGAAATTATAGCCCTACTCGGCACAGCTGCGAATAGCGACGACGAATATGTCAGCATTCCCAAGGCTGATCGAACTAAAAACATGCCGCTGTCATTTGCTCAGCAACGACTCTGGTTTTTGGATACCCTGGAACCCGGTACGCCGCTGTACAACATGCCCTTCGCCAGCCACATTAAAGGTACGCCGGACACCGACCTGCTGAAACGGGCCTTACAGCACATGGTCGCTCGGCACGAATCTTTGCGCACGACATTCGAATCGATTAATGGTCAACCTGTGCAACGAATTGTTACGAAGGCAGAGCTTAAACTCGAACAGGTCGATGCCTGCACCGACAGCGACAGTGCACTGCAAGAACGTCTTGCCGGCATTGCACAAACGTCCTTTGACCTCGGTACAGTCCCACTACTCCGAACCGTGCTAATCAAAACAGACACCAATGCTTATACACTAATGCTGGTGTTTCACCATGTGATTGCGGACCTCTGGTCTGTAGACGTTTTCCTTCGTGAGCTTTCCGAAATCTACAGCGCACTGGGCGAACACCGCCAGCCTCAACTCCCTGAACTCGAGATTCAGTATGCCGACTACGCAACGTGGCAAAGAGACTCGCTAAGTGGCGACAAACTGCAACAGAACCTGGATTTCTGGACAGGGAATCTTGCTGGTGCCCCTGAGGTGCTGAACCTGCCAACCGATTATCCGCGACCCTCAGAGCCCAGCTACAGAGGTAACTGGATCGAGCGGCAGCTGCCTGCTGACTTAAGCAGCAAATTAAAAACACTCGCTAGAGACAATAACAGCACGACGTTCATGCTTTTTCTTGCGGCCTTTAATATTCTGCTGTCACGCTACAGCGGTGAGCAGGATGTCATTATTGGCACGCCAGTGGCTGGGCGCGACCGACGTGAACTCGAAAACCTGATTGGCTTCTTTTTGAATACGCTAGTGATTCGCACCGAAATCAAACCCGATGAAGCATTCACTGCCCTGCTCAAGCGAACCCGCAAAGACAACTTACAGCTGCGTGAATACCAGGAGCTGCCCTTCGAACGATTAGTAGAAGAGCTTCAACCCGAACGCAACATGAGTGTGTCACCGGTATTTCAGGTCATGTTTATCTGGCAGGAACAAACTGAGCGCAATATAAGCCTGCCCGGACTGAACATCGGTGGCGCCGAACTGGTCGGGCATGGCACATCAAAATTTGATTTAAGCCTATCTATTTCAGACCAGAAAAATAACACTGCAATCGGCATCGAATACGCTACGGATCTGTTTAAGAGTTCGACAATAGAGCGCATGCTAAAGCACTTTGAGACGCTACTAAGAGCGATTGCAGACAACCCACAGCAGAACATCAATGCTATACAGCTGCTTGATAAAGCCGAGCGCTCGAAACAACTGGAACAATACAGTGGCATCACAGAAAGTTACTCTGACCTCCCCGTACACAAACTGATCGAGCAGCAGATCGTTCGCACGCCCGATGCTGTTGCACTCGAAGCTGCAGATGAACAACTTTCTTACGCCGAACTGAATACTCGTGCAAATTTACTTGCTCATGCGATTGTCGACAGTGGCGTTATGCCGGGCGATGCGGTAGCCGTATGTGTCGGTCGCGAAGTCAACATGGCCATTGCGGCTCTCGCAGCAATCAAAGCAGGCGCTAATTACATACCGCTCGATCCGGAGTATCCAGCGGAACGATTACGCCAAATGCTTGCGGATTGTTCGCCCAAATGCTTGTTAAGCACAGCCGGTATTTCTGCGGAACTCCCGCAACATGATGCAGAGCCGATTCTGCTTGATCAGTTTGATTTCCTGACTGGCAATAAGAACAATTTGGGATTGCAACTCGAACAGAACGCACCGCTTTATACCATCTATACCTCTGGCTCAACAGGCAAGCCCAAAGGCGTGACGCTGCCGCAAGCAACTATGAGCAACCTAATCAATTGGCAGAGCGCTGATTTACGATTGGGCAAGCCCGCGCGCACTCTGCAGTTTGCACCGTCAAGCTTCGATGTAAATGTGCAGGAGCTTTTTACCACTTGGGCCAGTGGTGGGACTTTGGTTTTAATTAATGCGGACACCCGTCGTGACATACCCGCTTTGGCGCAGTTTATTGCTGAGCAAAAAATTCAACGTATGTACCTACCCTTTGCGGCACTGCGTCCTCTGGCAGAAGAACTGGCCAGCCAGACTAATCTGAGTCTCGATCTTATAGACGTCATTACTGCAGGCGAGCAACTGCAAGTCACTCCTGCACTGCGCGAACTGTTTACAAAGCTGCCGGAGTGCCGACTCCACAATCAGTACGGCCCTTCCGAAACACATGTGGTTACGGCTCTTACCTTAGATGCTAACCCTGCAAACTGGCCTGCACTGCCCTCGATCGGCACGGCGGTGGCCAACTGCAAGACCTATATCCTGGATGCGACCCTGCAGCCGGCGCCCTTAGGCGCTGCTGGCGAACTTTGCCTGGGTGGCACACAGGTCGCACTGGGCTATCTCGGGCAGCCTGAACTCACGGCCGAGAATTTTGTGGCCGATCCTTTTGTTTCTGGTGGCAGACTCTATCGCACCGGCGATCAGGCACGCTTTGCTGCCAATGGTGAAATCGAATTCTTAGGCCGGATCGACGACCAAGTGAAGTTCCGCGGTTTCCGTATTGAACCGGGTGAAATTGCCGCCAAACTCAGCGAGCACCCTACAGTACAACAAGCTGTGGTTTTGTTACGCCAGGACATCCCCGGCAACCCGCAACTCACCGGCTACGTAATAGGCACCAATAGCGATGATCAGAATGCAGTACTGAAGCAATACCTGAAACAATCTCTGCCCGATTACATGATTCCCGCGGCTATCGTTAGTCTTACCGCATTCCCACTAACGCCCAGCGGCAAGCTCAATACCCGGCAGTTACCGGCACCCGACCTTTCCTCGATACTGGGTGAAAGCTACGTTGCACCGACCAATACTGCTGAGACAGTACTCTGCGATATTTGGGCAGATATTCTGGGGCTAGACAGGGTTGGCATTAATGATGACTTTTTCTCATTAGGCGGACATTCCTTGCTGGCAACCCAACTCCTTTCGAGGATGCGTGATCAGCTAGAGATCAACCTGCCACTTAAATACCTGTTCCGCTACCCCACTCCGAAAGAACTCGGGCAGATTATTTCTGCGCTGCAAGCAACCACGGGAACAACAGACAGCACAAGCAGCGAGGGTACAGATGCAGAGGAATTCAGCCTGTGAACTTAAGGTCGAAATTAAACATAAGCAGCGCACTATTTGCCGCTTCTCAAGCCTCAGGCATAGAGGCTTTAATCATTATAAGCAACAACTTACAACTGAATGCAGCGAATCTAGAACTGGCGCACAGCGTGATATAGTGTCCAGCTGCCAAAATAGCGGAAGACGTGTTTTTCTAGACCCAATAAAAGCGTCCTGAAAAAACCACCGGCAGTCAATAAAAAAAGTTATAAGAATCAGCAGTCTGAAGACTGCTCATAGAGAAAACGAATAATGACAGCAGTTACTATCCTTTCCCTGCTCGCCAAAAAAGGCGTGAAGTTATCAGTTGTTGATGGACAGCTAAAAGTTAGCGCTCCCAAAGGTGCATTAACGGGTGAACTTCGCCAACAATTGGTTGACAACAAAGCCGAAATTCTGGAATTACTGATCAGCACCAAAAGCACGGCTCAGGATGCAAGCATTGCTCATGCAGACCGTGATTTCCCAATCCCTTTATCTTTCGGCCAGGAACGACTCTGGTTTTTAAATGAGCTTGAACCGGGCAGCTCGCTGTACAACATCCCAACGGCCATCAAGCTCAAGGGCCACCTCAACCTACAGGCCCTGCAACAAGCATTTGATCTGTTACTTGAACGCCATGAATCGTTGCGCACCACGTTTACACTTAATGGCGAGCAACCGGTCCAGAAAATTGCAAACAGCCTCAGCATTCCACTCGAAATACACGATGCTGGCGACAGCAGCGATGATGACCTCGATGCGCTTCTAACCAAAATCTGTTTGCAGCCCTTCGATATCAAGCAGGGTCCGTTATTAAAACTGTACGTGCTCGATATCAACGAAAATGAGCATGCGCTGCTACTGGTTATTCATCACATCATTGCTGATGGTTGGTCCATGGGCGTATTGATGTCGGAACTAGCGGCGCTCTACAACAGCATCGCAAGTGGAGGCAGCAGCACACTCGAAGCCTTACCAATACAGTTTGCCGACTACGCTGCCTGGCAACGCGAGACCATGAGCGGCGAAACGCTCAATAATGAATTGAGTTACTGGAAGAAGGCGCTGGATGGTGCTCCACTGGTACTGGACCTGCCAACCGACCACGCGCGGCCTGCCTCCCCCGGATATGAAGGTGCATGGCTGCGGCATCAAATATCGAGTAAAACCCGCAGCAAGCTCGAAGCGCTCGCCCAAAACAACAACGCCACTTTATATATGGTATTGCTCAGCGCATTCAATCTGCTGCTAAGCCGCTACAGCGGGAGCGAAGATCTACTAATTGGCAGTCCTGTTGCCGGCCGCAGCCGGACAGAACTCGAAGGCCTGGTTGGTACTTTGATCAATACCGTCGTGCTGCGTGGAGACCTATCCGGTAACCCCCAGTTCACCGCATTGTTAAAACAACTGCGCAACACAACTCTCGATGCCTTTGAACATCAGGAATTGCCGTTCGAAAAACTGGTTGAGCAACTGCAACCAGAGCGCAACCTGAGCCATGCGCCGATCTATCAGGTGCTGTTCAATTTGCAAAACCGAAGTCAGGAACTTGTAAAATTCGATGGCCTTAAGTCCAGTGCGCTTGTTACCGAAACAGGCACAGCCAAACTCGATCTGCATCTACTGATTGAAGAAACCGATGAAGGGCTGACAGCTTGGTTCGAATACGCTACCGAGCTGTTCGATGAGGCGACTATTGAACGGATGGCCAGCCATTTCGATGCGATACTGGCTGCCGTCGTCGATAATCCTGACCTGAGAGCCGATCAGATACCTCTCCTCACCGATGACGAACGCAACACGATTCTTAACGATTGGAATGACACCACAGTCGACTACCCGCAAAATGAAACCCTGGTTAGCCTGTTTGAAAAACAGGTTGATTCAAGTCCCGATGCCATAGCTGTCGAATATCATGGTCAACAGCTGAGCTACAAACAGTTGGATCAGCGCGCCAACCAACTCGCACATGAACTGCTTAGCATGAGCATTGGAACAAACGATGTTGTAGGCGTATATATGGAACGCTCGATCGAAATGATCGTTGCACTCTATGGTGTACAGAAAGCCGGTGCGGCGTATACACCACTGGATCCGGAATATCCGCCTCAAAGACTGGCTAACATGCTTGAAGACTCCGGCACCAAGGTCATACTCACACAAGCAGCGAGTACTCCGGAAGGATTTACGGGCACTGTAATCGCATTAAACAGCGATGGTGAAACAGGCACAGATCACTCGAATTCGCGACCCGACACACGGCCAAGTCCTGATGACCTTGCCTATGTCATCTTCACATCAGGTTCAACTGGCCGGCCTAAAGGTGTTATGAATGAGCATCGCGGTATTGTTAATCGTCTGCAATGGATGCAGAGCGAATACCAGCTAAGCAGTGAAGACCACATACTGCAGAAAACCGCATTTAGTTTTGATGTGTCTGTCTGGGAGTTCTTCTGGCCCCTGCTTAATGGCGCAAGGTTGGTCATGGCAAAACCAGGCGGTCATAAAGATGCAGCCTACCTTGCAGATACCATCAGACAACACAACATTAGCACCATCCACTTTGTGCCCTCGATGTTGCAGGCATTTTTACTGAATACCGATGCTGGTAGCTGCCCCCAACTCAAACGCGTAATCTGCAGTGGTGAAGCATTGCCCTGGGAACTTACGCAGGAGTTTTACGCCAAATTCGATGCGCAACTGCATAACCTTTACGGCCCAACCGAAGCCGCTATCGACGTCACATACTGGGCTGTGCCGCGCAGCAATACGCAAAACCCGATACCCATCGGTAAACCCGTCGCCAATACACGAATTTATATCGTCGATAAATCGGGTCAACTTGCCCCAATTGGTGTGCCGGGCGAACTGCTGATTGCAGGCGCGCAGGTTGCACGTGGCTATATTGGTCGCGATGAACTCACAGCAGAGCGTTTTATCACCGATCCATTTAAGACTGATCACATCCATAGTTATGATTCGCGAAGCTATCGCACCGGCGATCTTGCCCGCTACCTTCCTAGCGGCGATATCGAGTATCTCGGTCGTATTGACGGACAAATAAAACTGCGTGGCTTTCGTATTGAATTGGGTGAAATTGATGCGGCACTATCCGCCCTATCCACAGTTGAATTCTGTACAACCGTTGTTAGCAGAACCGCGAATGGTGATCAACGCCTTGTTAGCTATGTCGGCGGCGCGGCAAACGATGCCGAGGCAATTAAAACAAAGCTGCGCACTGAACTCCCCGAATACATGGTGCCGGCCGCTATCGTATTTATTGACAAGTTACCGTTAACCCTAAATGGGAAGCTCGATCGCAATGCGCTACCGGAACCTGCATTTGAGGCAGCCATATATGTAGCTCCGAGCACCGTGACCGAAATCGCGTTGGCAAGACTATTTAGCCAACTTCTCGATAAAGATAAAGTCGGAATCAATGACGATTTCTTTGCCTTAGGCGGACACTCACTGCTTGCTATGCGACTTGTTACCCGCATCGGTGAACAGCTAAAGACCGGCATCGAACTTAAGCAACTGTTCATCGCACCAACAGTAAAACAGCTGGCTTACATTATCGATAGCGATAGTGAATCCATTGCTATCGATAACATCAAAGCACTACCGCGTGATGCTGAATTGCCATTGTCGTTTGCCCAACAACGACTCTGGTTCCTGCATAAACTAATGCCCGACAGCTCGCTGTATAACGTGCCTTGGGCAATGCGCCTCGAAGGCTCTGTAAATACTGCAGCACTGCAACAATCCATAAATATGCTGCTCGCACGACATGAAACCTTACACACACGGTTTATCGAAATTGCCGGTGAGCCAATGCAATATCTGGCGAAGGATGCCGAACTGCCGTTGCATATTATCGACCTCCGACTGGAGTCTGCAGCTAAAGTTCAGCAAGCGCTTAGCTCGTTATCGCAGAAAACATTTAGCCTCGATACAGCACCGTTATTGCGTGTACACCTGCTGCGGGATACTGACAACAGTCAGATCCTATTGTTTGTCATTCACCACATCATCGCCGATGCATGGTCTCTCGGACTGCTGTTCGACGAACTGATGACACTCTATGCTGCTGCATGCGAAGGCATCGAAGCCCGACTTGCGCCATTGGCAATTCAATACGCTGATTACGCTGCCTGGCAGCGTAATCATCTGTCAGGAGATGAGCTCCAGAAACAACTCAGTTTCTGGAGGTCAAACCTGAGGAATGCGCCTGCCATACTCGAACTTCCCTCTGATCGTGCACGACCTGCGGTACAAAGTTACCGAGGTAAAGTGGCGAACCGAAGCCTGCCGCAAGAACTACTGAGCAAACTCCATCAACTTGGCAATGAACAAGGGGCAACCTTGTTCACAACTATGCTGGCCGCATTCAACGTCATGCTAAGTCGCTACTCAGGACAAAACGATGTCGTTGTAGGGACACCGGTTGCAGGTCGTCAACACAGTGACCTAGAAGGCCTGATTGGCTTCTTCCTGAACACGCTGCCTATCCGCAGCAAACTTGATCACAACTCCGACTTCCGGCAACTGCTGCAGGAGCTCCAGCTAAATATGCTAGATGCCTATGCGCATCAGGATCTGCCTTTCGAACAACTGGTTGAAGATCTCCAGCCTGAGCGTGACATGAGTATTGCCCCAATATTCCAGGTAATGTTCACCTTACAAACAGTTGGAACTGAACGGACTCTTCACGGCGACCTCAATGTCAGCAATATTGAAATTGATTACGGCACGGCCAAATACGATATCACCTGGTCGGTCATGGAGAAAAATGGTGAACTGAGCGTTAGCTGCGAGTACGCCAGCGATCTATTCAACGAAAGCACAATCCAGCGCATGCTCGAACATTACCAAGTGCTGCTGCAAAACATCGTATCGCAACCCGGTACCGCGATAAATCAACTTGCGATACTAAGCACTGGTGAACAAAGTCAGTTACGAGCCTGGAACAGCACTACTATGGCTTATCCCGACGAACAAAGCCTGCAGGCCTTGTTCGAGCAACAAGCTCTTAGCAACCCAGCTGCAACCGCTGTCGAATTCAACGGGTCTAAACTCAGCTATAAGGAGCTCAACGAACGCGCCAACGGTCTCGCTGCACAGCTTATTGAACTCGGCGCAGGTCCAAATCAACCTGTCGCCATTTGCGTTAATCGCTCCTTAGACACACTGGTCGGATTGCTTGGCATTCTCAAATCCGGCAGCGGCTATGTCCCTTTAGACCCGATCTACCCCGCCGAGCGTATTGCCTACATGCTCGAAGACTCAGACACTAAAATTCTGGTCAGCGAGCCTGAACTCGCATCTGCGCTTCCCACAAAAAATATTCAGCTACTCGATATTGCTGACAGTGGCAGCAGTCAGATAAATCCGTCTATCGAGTTCAATGCAGAGCAACTCGCGTATCTAATTTATACCTCAGGCTCGACCGGTCTGCCGAAAGGCGTACAAATCGAACATCGGGCTGTCACTAACTTCCTGCATAGTATGGCCAAAACTCCGGGTATCGTTCCAGCCGACCGTTTGCTCGCAGTAACAACGCTCTGCTTCGATATTTCTGTGTTGGAATTGTTCCTGCCACTCGCTCAAGGTGCAACAGTTGTCATCGCATCACAGGAACAGGCCGCAGACGGTTTTGCTCTGAAGGCCTTGCTTGAAACAGGCGACATCTCAATCATGCAGGCCACGCCGGCAAGCTGGCGTATGTTGCTTGATGCGGGCTGGAATGGCAGTGCAAATCTTAAAGTACTGGTCGGCGGTGAAGCCCTTGAGCGTGATTTAGCAACACAACTCGAACAACACAACCAAGCTGTATGGAATATGTATGGCCCGACCGAAACAACTATATGGTCAGCCTGTCATCAGTTTAACCCGGCCGATCAACTTATCTCGGTAGGCCAACCCATTGCCAATACGCAGTTCTATGTGCTCGACGATGCCATGCAAGCTGTCCCGGTTGGCGTACCGGGCACACTTTGGATTGGTGGTCACGGTGTTGCACGTGGGTACTGGCAACGTGATGAACTCAATGCTGCCAGTTTTATCGACAACCCCTTTGGCAGCGGACGCATTTATGCCACTGGCGATCGAGTCCGCTGGCTCAGTGATGGTTCGCTGGAAGTGCTGGGTCGAAATGATTTTCAAGTTAAGTTACGCGGTTTCAGAATTGAACTGGGCGAAATCGAAACCCGACTCGCTGCCAACCCCAATGTCACTCAATCGGTCGTCTCACTGCGTGAAGACTCCCCCGGCGATCAACGTTTGGTGGCGTACAACATTGCCCCTGAAGGCGTCACATTAAACAGTGATGAATTACGCAATAGCCTAATGGGCGGTTTGCCGGATTACATGCTGCCGAGTGCCTACGTGCAACTGGAACGCTTTCCGCTAACAGCAAACGGTAAGATAGACAGAAAGGCACTGCCCGCACCCGAATGGGAAGATATCGCAAGCACCGAATACCTTGCGCCCCAAAATCCGACCGAAGACACACTGACTGCGATCTGGGCAGATATTCTGGGTGTTCCAAAAATCGGCATGAATGACGATTTCTTTGCACTCGGCGGCCATTCGCTACTGGCAGTAAAGCTCATTTCAAGAGTTCGTGACGAATTGGGCCATGACCTCGATCTGATGACCCTGTTCAGCCGGCCGACTATTGCAGCGATGGCTGCATTACTGGAGTCAGATACGAAGGTGTTGCAAGCGCCTATAAGCGTTGTCGACCGCAGCACCTCGTTACCATTAAGTTCAGCGCAAGTCCGCCTATGGTTCCTCGATGAACTCGAACCAGAAAACCCCGCCTACAACATGCCATGGTCAATGCGACTCAAAGGCATTCCGGACACCGAAGCGTTACAGGTGGCTATTGATCAAGTCATCGCAAGACATGAGTCATTGCGCACCACCTTCCCGGCTCAAGATGGCGAACCGGTACAACTGATTCACGAAAGCCTGCCTGTACCCCTGCAAGTGGAGATACTAGATGGCGATGAAGCAGCGCTGGTGCAGCGACTCACCGAGATTTCCAAACAACCGTTTGACCTGCATAACGGTCCGCTGCTGCGTGCCAACCTAATACAGACCAGTGATAACGAAAGTGTCCTGAGCCTCTGTATTCATCACATCATCTACGATGCAGGGTCACACGGTATCCTGATGCAGGAGCTTTCCGAGTGTTATGCAGCATATCGCGAACAGCGTGCTGCAACGCTTAGATCGATGCCTATACAGTTTGCAGACTACGCGGCGTGGGAACACGAGTGGATGCAGGGGCCCGATTATCAGCAGCAGCTAAGATATTGGAGCAAAGAACTCAGCGGAGCACCCAATGCCCTCGAGTTTCCTACCGACTTTTCTCGCCCGGCCGTGCAAACCAGCAATGGCGAACGCTTTTTCTATCATTTACCCGATAGCCTGCATCGCGAACTGACACATCTTGGTCAGAAAAATAGCAGCACATTATTCATGGTATTGCTGGCGGCCTTTGATGTACTCCTGGCTCGTTATTCGGGACAAGATGATATCGTCGTAAGCGTGCCTATCTCAGGACGCAAAGGCAGCGAACTCGAAAACATCATTGGATTCTTCCTAAACACACTGCCCATCCGTGTGCAGCTTGAAGATCACATCAATTTTAACACTGTACTTAAACAGGTCAGGGATAAATCGTTAGCAGCGTATGCCAACCAGGAAATGCCCTTTGGCAAACTGGTTGAAGAGCTTGCGCCAGAGCGTGACACCAGCCGTCCACCGATCGCACAGATGCACTTTGTGCTTCAGCATGTCGATAACCCAACCGATGAATTTGCCGGCTTAGCTGCTGAGAAGATCGCGCTAAGCACAAACACCACAAAGTTCGACATGACGCTATTTGCCTTTGAAGTCGGCGAAACGCTGGCTATCGATTTTGAATACAACTCGGATCTGTATAAGCGCTCAACAATTGAGCAACTCGCGACGCACTACGTAAACCTGCTTGAGAGTATCGTTGCTCAACCGACTTGCGCTATCGATGCGTTGCCGATGCTTGATTCAGGCGAACGAAATCGATTAGTTGTTGAGTGGAACAACACGAACCGGCCGTATCCGGCGGATGCCACCTTGCAGACACTGCTCGAAGCGCAGGTGGCGCTCACACCCGATGCACCGGCAATCGAATACGCAGGCACAACGCTCACATACGCCGAGTTTAACCGGCGGGCGAACCAACTAGCGCATGTATTAATCAATAAGGGTATCGAACCGGAACATCTGGTCGGTGTGTGCCTGGAGCGGTCAGCCGAACTTGTGATTGCCCTGCATGCAATCCAAAAAGCCGGTGCAGGCTATGTGCCTTTGGACCCCGATTACCCAATGCAGCGTCTCGAGCATATTCTCGAAGATGCCAATGTCTCATTACTCATTACCGACAGTAATGCCTGCAATTCTTTGCCTCCGCACGACACCCCTACGCTGCTCTTGGGAGCAAGTGAAATAGCTGCGTCCGATGAGCACAATCCGACAGCGCGTTCTAAGCCAGAAAATATTGCCTATGTGATCTTCACTTCCGGTTCTACCGGCCGTCCAAAAGGTGTCATGAATGAGCATCGCGGTATCGTTAACCGTTTGCTTTGGATGCAGGACGAATACCAACTTACTGCTAACGATAAGGTTCTGCAAAAAACCCCGTTTAGTTTTGACGTATCGGTTTGGGAATTCTTCTGGCCCCTGCTTAGCGGCGCCACTTTAGTGGTGGCAAAACCTGACGGTCATAAAGACCCTGCCTATCTTGCAGAAACTATCATCAACAGCGAAGTCACAACAATGCACTTTGTGCCGTCGATGCTGCAGGCCTTCCTGCAACACGACAAAGTGGCAAGCTGCGATTCCCTGCGTCAGGTAATCTGCTCAGGTGAAGCTTTGCCACTGGACTTACAACAACGCTTCTACAGCAAGCTTGATGCGAGCCTTCACAACCTTTATGGCCCTACAGAAGCAGCTATTGATGTAACCTACTGGGCCTGTCAACGAGATAGTCGGGACAGTTTTGTACCAATTGGCCGACCGATTGCCAACACCAGCCTATACATTGTCGATACCAGCGGACAGCCTGTACCTGCTGGTGTTTCCGGTGAGCTTTGGATTGGCGGAGTACAAGTTGCACGCGGCTACGTTAACCGCCCCGAGCTCACGGCCGAACGCTTTATCATTAACCCGTTTAGCGATGATACCAATTCCCGTATTTACCGTACCGGCGATCTGGTTCGCTACAGGGATGATGGCCGCATCGAGTTCCTAGGGCGACTCGATGATCAGATCAAGCTGCGTGGCTTCCGCATAGAACTTGGCGAAATCGAAACCGAACTGCTTAACAATGCAGCCGTGCAAAATGCCGTGGTTATGGCGCGTGAAGATCGTGAAGGCGACCAACGTTTAGTGGCCTATCTACTAGCAGACACGGGCAACATTCCTACGGACGAAATCGATGACTGGCAAGATGATCAGGTTGATCAATGGCGCGCACTCTGGGAAGACACCTACAGTCGCGACCAGAGCATTGAAGACCTTACCTTTGATATCACTGGCTGGGATAGCAGTTATACCAACGAGCCCATCCCTGCCGAAGAAATGCAGGCCTGGGTTGATGTCAGCTGTGACAGAATCCTCGAACTCAAACCTAAACTTATACTCGAAGTCGGCAGTGGCAGCGGTCTGCTGGCATCCCGTATCGGGCCTAAGGTAGCAGGCTACATAGGCACTGACTTTTCTGCGGCCGCTGCACAACGACTGAATGACTTGCGCATGGAGTTCCCAAAGCTAAGCGCGATTAGCGGGTTGCACAAGGCTGCTGATGAGATTGGCGATTTGCCTGAAGAAGCATTCGATACCGTCGTTATTAATTCGGTTGCACAGTACTTCCCGAATATGGCTTACTTTGACAAGGTTCTGCGCCTCGCGCTCGAACGCTTAGAGAAAGGCGGTCGCATATTCCTTGGTGATTTACGCAGCTTATCGCTACTTAATGCGCATCACACGTCGGTACAATTATTCAAAGCTGAAGATCATCTCGAAAGCGATGAGATCATCGATCTCATCCAACAAAATATTCGAGATGAAGAAGAACTGGTCATAGATCCTACCTACTTCCTCAACCTAAAGAAGGAACTGCCACAAATCACAGGCGTTCGCTTCGAGCTCAAGCGTGGCAAAGCACGCAACGAGCTTTCACGATTCCGTTACGATGTTGTTCTAACCACCGCGGTGGTAGATGAGCCGAGACCTGAAATTGTGCTGTGGGATGACTCCGTGCACACGATAGAGGGACTTGCCGAAAACTTAAGCGATCAGGGCCTGTTGATTCGACACGTTCCCGACGCACGCTTATCTGAAGAACGTATCGTTACAGAGTTGCTCGAGGACACCGCAACACACACTGCTGCGGAACTGCGCAACATGGCTGTCAATCAAGCAGCGGGTATTGAACCCGAAGCAATCTATTCTGCGGCAAAGAAGCTGCGGCTTGATGTCCAGATGATCGGCACTGAACCTGGGTTCATGAATGTTTTGCTGATGCCAAAAGGGCTTCACTATCAAGGTGATGCTCTGCTTAGCACCAGCAATGAGCCACTTATGAGCTTGGGCAATAATCCTTTGTACGGTCGCTTAAAGCGCAATCTTGTGCCGAAAATACAAAAGGAACTGGAGCAGGCCTTACCGGATTACATGGTTCCTTCAGCCTTTGTCGTTCTGGAAAAATTCCCTTTAACCGCCAGCGGCAAAATTGATCGTAAAGCCCTGCCGGCACCAAAACGTATACGTGATGATGATGAAGTTTATGTCGCGCCACGTGATGGCATTGAAACTGTACTCACCGAAATCTGGTCAGGCGTTCTGGGTATCGATCAGATCGGTATCAATGATAATTTCTTCTCGCTTGGTGGTCACTCGTTACTTGCAACTCAGATGATTTCTAGAGTACGCGAGCAGCTGAATGTTGATATTGCATTAGTCGCTATCTTCAATCATCCCACTATCGCGAGTCTTGCAGCTGTCATCAGTGACAGCGATGCGGCCAGCGAAGATAACATCATCAAACCCGCAATCCGCGGCGAGAATATGCCTCTGTCGTTCTCGCAACAACGTTTGTGGTTCATCAACCAGATGGACTCGGACAATACGGCCTATAACAGCCCCTGGCCAATCCGATTGGAAGGCAATCTCGACATCAATGCACTGCAAGAAGCAATCAACTACTCGGTTGCGCGCCACGAGATTCTCCGCACTACCTATGCGTCCAAGGGCGGCAAGCCACAACAGTTAATTGACCCTAATGCACGCATTCAATTACAGGTTGAAGAAATGCCCGGGGCAAGCGAGGCCGAGTTACAAGAACGCATTAGCACCTTAGCGCATGAAACATTTGAGCTCGCCACCGGGCCATTGATGCGCACCTATGTGCTGCGCTACGCCGACGATGCTCAGGTATTGTTCATGATCTCTCATCACATCAACAACGATGCCTGGTCGAACGCAGCACTATTAAAAGAACTGAGCAGTTCTTACAACGCCTTGATTAATGACGGCCAGCCTGATTTGCCAGCACTGGATATTCAGTACGCTGATTATGCGGTGTGGCAGCGAAACTGGATGAAGGGCGCACAGCGTCAGAATCAACTGGATTACTGGACGCAGCAGCTGTCAGGCGCACCGGACCAGCTTGGACTGCCAACAGATAAGCCTCGCCCGGCCGTCCAAACCTATGCCGGCGCATTCGAAACCCGCCTGTTGTCGGAAGACCTGTTAAAAAACCTGCAGCGCATAGCGCTCGAAAATGAAACGACCTTGTTCATGGTGCTGCTAGCAGCGTTCAATGTCTTACTTTCGGTTCAGGCCCGCCAGGAAGATGTTGTCGTCGGCACACCCATCGCAGGTCGTCGCCATGCCGGATTAGAAAACCTAATCGGCGTATTCCTCAATATGCTACCGATACGGATTGATTTGTCCGGTAAGCCCAGCTTTATCGAATTACTGAAACAGGTGCGCGGCGTAACCCTCGCGGCTTACAGTCACGAAGATCTGCCATTTGAGATGCTCGTCGAGGAACTGCAACCGTCACGCGATATGAGTTATGCGCCTATCTTCCAAGTGATGTTCGACGTACAAACACCCTCACAAGAACGCAATCTGTTTGATGGTCTGTACCAAAGCGCAATGGAATCAGACCTTGCTGATGCAAAAGTCGACATGACGCTTACGGGCATCGTGCTATCTGAAGGACTCAAAGTCCGTCTCGATTACAACACCGATCTGTTTGAAGCGTCCAGCGCACAGCGGATAATGCAAAATTTTGAGACTTTGCTTAAAGCAGTTATCAAAACGCCGGATGTTCCAGTCACGCAGATTGATCTCACCAGTGCTGAAGAACAGCAGCAGTTGCAAGCGTTGCTCAGCGCAACAGAACATGATTACGCTCGCCCCGATTGCCTGCACCAGCTATTCGAGCGGCAGGTTAGCAACAACCCTGGGGCCACAGCTCTAACCTGCGACGGTGAGTCACTGAGCTATGCCGAACTTAATGCATGTGCCAATCGCCTCGCGCACCACTTAATTGCTAAAGGCGTAACTGCCGACACCCTAATTGGCATCAGTATGGAGCGGTCGCTCGATTTAGTCGTAAGCATACTGGGTGTACTAAAAGCCGGCGGCGGTTATCTGCCATTGGACCCCAACTACCCCGAAGACCGTCTCGCCTTTATGGTTGAAGACAGTCAAACACCGATTATCGTGACCCACGAAGCCGCTGCTGAGCGCGTACCTGCAAGTAACGCAGAAATTATTGTGCTCGGAACGCTGGCTACAGATCTGCCTGAAAATAACCCCGATATCGCGGTTTCAAGCAGCCAGTTGGCTTACGTGATTTACACCTCCGGCTCTAGCGGCAAGCCCAAAGGCGTGCTAATTGAGCATGCCAACGTCACCCGCCTGATGCGAGCCACTGAAGACTGGTACGGCTTTAATGATAACGATGTCTGGACTCTATTCCACTCTTACGCTTTCGACTTTACCGTCTGGGAGCTCTGGGGCTCATTGTTGTATGGCGGTCGCCTGGTTGTCGTGCCCTACTTTGTCAGCCGATCAACCGAAGAGTTCTACAACTTACTGGCTGATGAAAAAGTTACCGTACTGAACCAAACACCTTCGGCGTTCTCGGCACTCATGCGCGTTGATGAAACCGCCGCTAAAGATCTAAGCCTGCGCTATGTGGTGTTTGGCGGTGAAGCACTCGACCTAAAGGCATTAAAACCCTGGTTTGAGCGCCATGGCGATGTAAAACCACGGCTCGTTAACATGTACGGCATTACAGAGACAACGGTGCACGTCACCTATCGGCCTCTGGAGCTTGCTGATTGCGACGCCCCCAGCAGCAACATCGGTGTGCCTATTCCCGATCTGCAGGTTTACGTGCTCAATGAAGCCCGCACTCCTGTACCTGTCGGCGCGCCCGGTGAGCTGTATGTCGGTGGTGCCGGACTGGCACGCGGTTACTTAAACCGCCCCGAACTCACCGAAGAACGCTTTATTCCACACCCCTTCGATTCAACTCCGGGTGCCCGTTTGTATCGCACCGGCGATCTGGCACGACGACGTCCCGATGGCGACCTCGAATATATGGGTCGTGCGGATGACCAGGTCAAACTGCGCGGCTTCAGAATCGAGCTTGGTGAGATTGAGTCGGCACTGTTATCCCACGCTGCGGTTAATGAAAGCATCGTGGTATTGATCGGCGAAACTGCCGACGATCGTAAATTGGTTGCTTACGTTGTGCCGACACCGAATGTGATGCTTGAAGTATCTGACCTGCGTCAGCATCTGAAAGAATCCTTACCGGATTATATGGTGCCCGCAGCCATCATCGAACTCGATGCTCTGCCGCTTACCGCAAACGGCAAAGTAGATCGCAAGTCATTACCCGCCCCCGAATGGGCACGTGCAGAAGACCAGCCCTTTGCGGCACCGCGCACTCCAGTCGAAGAAGCACTGCTTGAGTTATGGCGTGAAATGCTTGACGAAGAAGACCTTGGTATTCACGACGATTTCTTCGAGCTCGGTGGTCACTCTTTATTGGCCACCCAATTGATAGCCCGCATTGGCGAAGTGCTTGAAGCGGATGTCGATATCCGTATTTTGTTTGAGGCAGCTACCGTTGCTGAGTTCGCAGAACTCATGGAATCTGAAGATAAAACAGAAGCTGAAGCGCCTATTTCGCCAACGGCGCGTGACGAAGACCTGCCTTTATCCTTTGCCCAGCAACGCTTGTGGTTCCTGGATCAACTTGACCCTGAAAACGCCGTTTACAACATACCCTGGGCTATAGGTCTAAGCGGTCAGCTGCGTATGGCAGCGCTGCAAAATGCTCTGGATGTTCTGGTTCAGCGGCATGAAGTACTGCGCACCAGCTTTCCTTCAGCCGACGGCAATCCATTGCAACTGATTGCAGCGGCTGCACCGATTGTGATCGATGCAATTAATATGAATGACAGCAATGATTCGGCCTTGCAAAACAAACTGGCAGAGTTGGCGCAAGCGCCGTTTAACCTTAGCGAAGGCCCTCTGCTCAGAGCGCACCTGATCTGTATCGATGAGAATGAACACATACTGATTCTTGTGATGCATCACATCATCTCTGATGGTTGGTCGCTGAATATCTTATTCCGTGAACTTGTGCTGGCCTACGAAAGTGCCTGTGCCGGTCAGCAGGTCGAGCTGCCATCACTGCCTATTCAATACGCTGACTATGCAACATGGCAGCGTCAATGGCTGACAGGTGATGAACTAGACAGGCAGGTCAATTACTGGCGCGATCAACTAACCGGTGCTCCGGCAAAACTTGAGCTGCCTACCGATAAACCCCGCCCTGCAGTACAGACCTTTAATGGTGATTACGTCAGTCGAATGCTGTCATCCGAGTTGCAACTTGCACTAAAAGAAATAGCTCGTGATAACGGCTGCACCTTCTATATGGTCTTACTTGCTGCCTTCAATGTTCTACTCTATCGCTATTCCGGTCAGGATGACCTTGTAGTGGGTACGCCAATTGCAGGCAGACGGCGCAGTGAGCTCGATGGACTGGTTGGCTTCTTTATTAACACGCTGGTCCTGCGCTCCGATGCATCTGGACAACCGACATTCCTCGACTTCCTCGAGCGTGTCAGAAAAACTGCTCTGGGTGCCTATGCCAGCCAGGAACTGCCGTTCGAGAAACTGGTGGATGAACTGCAACCTGTGCGCGACATGAGTCACACGCCGCTGTTCCAGGTCATGTTCATCCTGCAAAACGCACCGTGGGATGCTGAAAACTTTGAAGAGCTCAAAGCACGTCCAGTACCGCTGCAATTTGGTACCGCCAAGTTTGATTTAACGCTGTCAATGGCCGAACGTAAAGACGGTCTTGAAGCCTACTTCGAATTCAATACTGACCTTTATGAGAAAGCCACTGTAGAGCGCATGTTGGATCATCTGGAAGTGCTTGCCGCAGGCATCATTGAGAACCCACAACAACAGATCAATGAACTGCCACTACTTAAGGTCAGTGAACAGCAACAGATTCTGCATAGCTGGAATAACACTGCTGTCAATTACAACGACAACAGCACAATGCCGGGTTTGATTTCAGCCCAGGCAACAGTAACGCCAGATGCACAAGCCCTGCTCTTTGAAGATCAAGTCATCAGCTATGCTGAACTTGAAATACGCAGCAACCGCCTTGCCAACTATCTGGTTGGACGTGGTGTCGGTAAAGGTGACGTTGTTGCCCTTAGCATCGACCGCTCACCGGAAGTTGTAACCGGCATTCTTGGCATCATGAAGACCGGCGCAGCCTATGTGCCCATGGATCCGACTTATCCAAAAGAGCGCCTTGCTTATATGCTGCAAGATTCGGGCGCGTCGATGGTTGTTACCCGGGAAACATTAATTGCGGATCTGCCACAGCATGAGCTAGCGACGACTTGCTTCGATCGTGATGCCTCTGCCATTGAAGCAAGCAACAACGATACTCCTGCTGCAATCATTGACACCAATGATCTTGCTTATATCATCTACACATCTGGCTCTACCGGTCAGCCAAAAGGCGTCATGGTAGAACACCACAGTGTTTGCAATCTGGTTGATGCACAGTCACGTGCTTTTGGTCTCGGGCCAGATGACAGAATGTTGCAGTTTGCCTCTATCAGTTTTGATGCCTCGGTTTATGAAATTGTCAAAGGGCTGACCTCAGGTGCAACCCTGTGTATTGCCAGTGCCGATGAAGTACTGCCAGGCAAGCCACTTCTCGAACTTCTGCAAAGCAAAGCCATTACCGCTGTCACGCTGCCACCATCAGCGCTGTACCAGCTTCCCACTGCAGATTTACCTGCCCTTAAAACCATAACCGTGGCTGGTGAAGCGTGTCCGCCCGAACTTGTTTCGCGTTGGCAGCCTGGCAGACGTTTCTTTAATCTGTATGGACCGACTGAATTTACTGTTTGGGCCACGTACAAAGAATGCTTCCCGGGCGAAGCCATTACTATTGGTCACCCGATTAGCAATGCTCAGGCCTATGTACTGGATGAAAATCTTCAGCTTTTGCCCGTGAAGGTTCCGGGTGAACTCTGTATTAGCGGTGCATCACTGGCTCGCGGCTACTGGAACCGCAAAGAACTCACTGCAGAGCGCTTTGTAGCGAATCCATTCAGTGAAGATCCGGATGCGCGCATGTACCGCACCGGTGACCGTGTGCAATTAAACACTAATGGTGAAATCGAATTCCTCGGCCGTATCGATCATCAGGTTAAAATCCGTGGCTTCCGTATTGAGCTTGGCGAGATCGAAAGCCGCCTTAATGAGCATCCTGCCGTCACAGAATGCTTAGTGATGGCGAATGGCGCGGCTCTGGATGACAAAAACTTAGTGGCGTATATCGTCACCGATGCAGAACCCGCCTTGAATGATTTACGCAGTCATCTGCAAGAAACTCTGCCGGACTTCATGGTACCTGCCGGTTTTGTCGTATTGAACGAATGGCCGCTTACCCCCAACGGTAAAATTGATCGCAAAGCACTGCCGGATGCCGGCAGCGGCAAGCTCAGCGTAAACACTGAGTACGTTGCTCCCACTAATCGCAACGAAGACATACTCGCCGATATTTGGGGTGAGCTGCTAGGTGCTGAACAGGTTGGTGTCCATGATAACTTCTTTGAGCTAGGTGGCGATTCAATTCTAAGTATTCAAATTATCGCGCGTGCAACGCAACGCGGTTTAAACTTGACACCAAAACAGCTGTTCCAAAATCAGACTATTGCGGAACTGGCGCTAGCGATTAGTGCAGATGCTCCTGTCATCGATGCTGAACAAGGACGGATACTTGGCGATGTTCCGCTCACACCCATCCAACAATGGTTCCTCGAGCAGGATCTTGAAGAAGCGCAGCACTTTAACCAATCAATGCTCGTGGACGCTGACTGGAAGCTTGACCCGGTGATTCTGGAACAGGCTCTGCATCTGGTAACCGACCAACATGATGCATTGCGCTTGCGCTTCAGTAATAAAGCCGGCACCTGGCAACAAGAGCTGGCGCCGTTCGAAGATACCGAACTGCTGCAACAATTGCATGATGCAAGTGATGAGCAGCTTGACGCGCTGCAAGCAAGTATGGGCTTAAATAAAGGACCATTGCTGCGCGCGGCGCAACTCAGCGAGACCAAACTGCTGCTGGTCGTGCATCACATGGCCATTGACTGGGTGTCTTGGACAACACTGCTGACCGACCTTGAATTTGCCTATGAGCGCCTACAAAATGCACGCCCGGTCACGTTCCCGAACAAGACCACATCATTCAAAGCATGGGGCGAACGTCTGTCTGAATGGGCCGGCTCTCAAGCATTGCAGAGTGAACTGAGCTACTGGAAAAACCTTGCGTGGGATCATGTAGCCGAGTTACCGGTTGATCATGCGGATGGCGACAACACCGAAGCTTATAACCAACTGCACACACTGCAACTGAATGCGGCGGACACCAGTGGCATTCTCAAAGGCTTGGCAAATCGCTATCGCGCCGCACCACGTGATGTATTACTGACTGCGGTTGCAACAGCTCTGGCACAACACACCAACAGCCAATCCGTGCTCATTGATCTCGAAGGTCATGGGCGTGAAGACCTGTTCGATGATGTTGATCTCACTCGAACTGTAGGTTGGTTTACAACCTTGTATCCGGTGTTGCTTAAATTGCCTGCTGTTCAGTCGGCTGCGAATACTCTGCCCGCCGTGCGCGACCAACTCGCTGCGCTACCCAACAATGGCATTGGCTATGGCGTACTCCGCTACCTTTCCGCCGACTCGGGTCTGGCCGAGCAGACCCGGCATGCCGATGTCAGCTTTAACTATTTGGGCAATATCGACCGGGTAGCTGGCAGCAACTCGATGTTCACGACACTGAACGAAGCGCACGGCCTAGAACACAGCAAAGCCAATGTTCGCCCCCATAAGATCGATATCAATTGCATGATCAGCGAAGACCAACTCTATATAAACTTCGGTTTCAGCACCGAACTTTTCGATGCGGCAACAATAGCGGCATTGGCAAGCAAAGTAGAAACCGAACTCCGGCAACTTATAGCTATCGGTGACAGTGGTAGCGGTCTACGCATCACCCCGGCATCATTCCCGTTGGCGCAGCTCAACCAAACTGAACTCGATATCCTGCTGCCTGATGACAAGCCGGTAGATGAAATCTATCCACTCACCCCGTTACAACAAGGCATGTTATTCCACAGCCTGCTTGATAACACCAGCGATGTTTACTTAGCCAGCTTTAACTGGCTGCTTGAAGGAAAACTTGATATCCCCTTGTTTGAAAAAGCATGGAATTTGATTATCAATCAGCACAGCAGTCTGCGCAGTGCCACTCAGTGGCAAGGTATTAAGACACCGGTTCAAGTTGTTTACGGTAATGTTGAGGTTCCATTTGAGACAGAAGATTGGACTAACTACGAACCACTGGAACAAGAAGCGCGCTTAGCCAAATGGTTTACTGAGGATCGCGCCAAACGATTTGATCTTGCTAATGCACCACTTACCAGGGTTTCACTGCTGCAACTGAGTGACACTAGCTATCGCATGGTCTGGAGCTTCCATCATATGATT
Source organism: Gammaproteobacteria bacterium (assembly GCA_029245525.1). GTDB lineage: Bacteria > Pseudomonadota > Gammaproteobacteria > Steroidobacterales > JABIQA01. Next base: position 62,807 of record JAQWPD010000114.1, read on the forward strand.
ATGGATGGCTGGTCGATACCACTCGTTATTCGTGAAGTATTCACTGCGTATGAAGCATTTGCGCAAGGTGAAACACCCAAGGTAACCACAACAAGACCTTTCAGCGATTACATTGCCTGGCTGTTGGCACAGGATCAATCTGCAGCTCAAAGCTACTGGCGTGAAACGATGCAGGGCTTCACTGCGCCGACTCCGCTACCGAGTGCAAATATCATTGATGTGGCACAAAATGTAACGCCCAATTACGATGAGATTCATTTTGGTTTGCCCGATTCGGCGGGCCATGCATTGAAGACCTTTGCGCAACAAAACCGTCTTACCGTCAACACCATCATGCAAGGCGCCTGGGCATTATTGCTGTCTCGCTACAGTGGTGAAGACGATGTCGTGTTTGGTGCGACCACGGCCGGTCGCCCCGCTCAACTCGACGGTATCGAGTCGATGATCGGTCTGTTCCTGAACACGCTGCCTGTGCGTATTGGCATTGATGAAAACCTGAATCTGTTGGCATGGCTGCAGCAGGTTCAGGATCAACAACTCAACATTCAGCAATATGAATACGCGTCCCTCGTCGACATTCAAGGATGGAGCGATGTGCCTCGCGGCACAGCTTTATTTGAAACCCTGCTGGCCTTTGAGAATTATCCCGATATCGAAACAATGGGACGGACTTCTGGCAGCATTGAAATTAAAGAGAGCAGCGGATTTGACCGGACAAACTTCCCGTTAACACTGAATGTTGCAATGATGGATACGCTATACCTGAGGTTCGTCTATGACCGCAATCTGTTCAGCAAAGAAACGCTGGAAAGACTGGGCGAGCACCTCCTGACCCTACTCAAAAATATTCCTGAAGCAGCAAACAAAACCATTGCCGAAGTGACCATGCTTGGCGCGGAAGAACTGCAACAGGTCCTTGTTGAATGGAATGACACCCGCTTTGACTATCCAGCCGATGAAACAATGCATGGTCTGTTTGAGCAGCAGGTAAAAATACAACCCGACTCCGTCGCAATATACCATGACGGTCGTGAGATCAGTTATGGCGACCTGAATGCCAGAGCCAACCAGCTGGCTCATAGACTCATCGAGCTAGGAATAGGTAACGAAAGCCTCGTTGCTGTATGCACCGAACGCACAATCGAAATGATCACGGGCATGCTCGCCATTCTTAAAGCGGGTGGCGCCTATGTTCCTGCAGATCCGGACTACCCGGTCGACCGGGTCAGCCATATGTTGGAAGATTCGCAAGCGCCGTTAGTTCTAACCAATAGCACAGTGCGCCCCAGACTGCCCGCAACCGATGCACAGATAATCAGTCTCGATGAATTTGATTTCGAGAATTCCGGGCTCTCTACAGAAAACCCCGGTTTAGTAATCGCACCCGAACGTCTGGGCTACACCATCTATACATCAGGCTCTACCGGCTTACCAAAAGGCGTTGAGATTGAACACCGCAATGCGGTAGCTCTGATTGAATGGATGCGCGACACCTTTAAACCAGAACAAATGCGCGGCGTACTCGCCTCGACATCCGTTTGTTTTGACCTGTCGATATACGAAATCTTTGGCACGCTGGGATTGGGAGGCCGTATCGTTCTGGTG
>JAQWPD010000115.1 GCA_029245525.1 Gammaproteobacteria bacterium
GCGATTGTGTTCGTTCTTTTAATTTTATTTTGCAACTGAATGATCCCATACAGCAGCGCCTCTGCTGTGGGAGGGCAACCAGGCACGTAAACGTCCACAGGCACAATGCGGTCGCAGCCCCGCACAACAGAATATGAATAGTGGTAGTAGCCCCCGCCATTTGCACAGGAACCCATAGAGATCACCCATTTCGGCTCAGCCATCTGGTCGTATACCTTACGCAGAGCCGGAGCCATTTTATTGACCAGGGTGCCCGCCACAATCATCACATCCGACTGTCGCGGACTGGGCCGAAAGATTACACCGAAGCGATCGAGATCATACCGGGCAGCGCCCGCCTGCATCATCTCCACGGCGCAACAGGCCAGACCGAAGGTCATCGGCCACAGCGAACCGGTGCGCGCCCAGTTCATTAAGTCATCAAGGCGGGTCACAACAAAACCCTTATCCTGCATGCCTTCCTGCACGGCAGTCAGGACATCACGTGACGAATCACTTGCCATTTCAGAATTCACACTCATTGATTAATCTGCCCCTACCGGCACTGCAAAGAACTGCCAAACCTGCACTTTTTTGAACCCGCTAGTCCCACTCAAGCGCGCCTTTCTTCCACTCGTAGATAAACCCGACCACCAACACGCCGAGAAAAATCAACATGGCAACCATACCGAACAGGCCAATAGTATCGAGCGCCACGGCCCACGGGAAAAGAAATGCGATTTCTAAGTCAAAAACAATAAATAGAATGGCCACCAAATAGTAGCGAACATCAAATTTCAATCTGGAATCTTCGAACGCATCGAAACCACATTCATAAGGTGAGAGTTTGGCGTCGGATTTTTCGCCTCGCCCGAGCATAAACCCGAGAGACATAAGCACCAAGCCAATACCTGTGGCTATACAAAGAAATAACAGGGCAGGAACATAGTTCTCTAACAGCATCAGTTTCTCACGCTCATTTAATGGTCACGATATTAACAGCCCACTGGGGAAAGGGACAGCCCGCACACAAAGGAATCACCAACTTATTGCCGTCAAAAGCGAGCACTGACCGCATTGGGTATTCTAGGCAAAACATACCCCGGTGAGACAAAGCCCGACCGGGGTATTTTTTTGGTGCCGACGGCCGGACTCGAACCGGCACGGGTCTCCCCACAGCCCCCTCAAGGCTGCGTGTCTACCAATTTCACCACGTCGGCGTGAGAGAGATACTCTGCCTAATCGGCAAAGCACGTTTAGCGAGTTCCGGGTAGATCAGGAACCGACCAAATAACACTTATTCTGCTGGTTCTGCTGGCGGAATTCCCGGCAAGTCTCCATCGGTCATTAATGCATCACCAGGTGCCGGTGCAATTTCACTTTGTGATTCAACCGGCACTTCAGTCGTTTCCATAATACTGCTTGAAACCGGACGCTGCGAACCGAGAAATGCCAGAGACAAGCTCGTTACAAAAAACAACGTTGCAAGAACCGCAGTGGTTCGGGTCAGAAAGCTCGCTGAACCTCTGGCACCAAATACTGTGCCCGAACCGCCGGCACCGAAGCCCGCTCCCGCATCAGCGCCTTTGCCACGCTGCAAGAGCACGGTACCGATCAATAACGCTGCAATCACTACGTGACCGGCAAGCAATAATGTATTTAATGTTGTCATTAATTTAAATCCGCTGTGAAAGACTTAACCTGCAGCACAAATACCCAGGAAATCGTTCGCTTGCAATGAGGCACCGCCAATCAGGCCTCCGTCAATATCTGCCATCGCAAACAGTTCAGCAGCATTTGACGGTTTTACACTGCCCCCGTACAAAATCTGCATACCACCTGCCACTTCGGCGCTGCGTGCTGCCGCCACCGCACGCAAATGAGCATGCACTTCTTGCGCCTGCTCAGCCGATGCTGTTTTTCCTGTGCCGATAGCCCAAACCGGTTCGTAAGCCAGCACTGCATTTTTCATGGCATCGATACCCGCCAAATCAAGCACCGTCTCAAACTGCTCGCTGACCACGGCAGCGGTATGGCCTGCTTCGCGCTCTTCAAGCGTTTCACCGACACACAGTACCGGCTGCAAACCGTCGTTCTGAGCAGCGACAAACTTTTGCGCCACCAGGGCACTGCTTTCCCCATGAATTGCACGCCGCTCTGAATGCCCGACAAGCACATAGCTGCAGCCGATGTCCTTCAACATAGATGCAGACACATCACCAGTGAACGCACCAGAGGCCTCAACCGAAACATCCTGAGCGCCCAATTTAACCTTACTGCCGCTCAGCGCTGCAGCAACCTGAGCCAAATAAACATGTGGCGGACAAACCAGCACGTCAGCCCGGCAAGAGCCCGCACCCGCAAGAATACCGGCGATCAACCCTTCAATTGAAGCGCCGCTGCCGTTCATCTTCCAGTTGCCTGCCACGAGTGATTTGCGCATAAGTCCAACCTGCCATCATCAGCCAAATAACGGCAGAGCCGCTGTGTTAAGGCCGAACAAAAAACCGCCGGAGCGGAGTCGGTGAAAAAGATGCGGAAGGTTAGCCTTCTAAGTGCCGAAAATCAATGCTAACCGCCGTTTACGGCCGATGTCAGCCTGCTGCCACAGTGCGCACAACGTCGGCCAACTCTTCGGCCAGAGCCACCACTTCATCGTGATCCTGACCTTCAACCATAACGCGCACGACAGGCTCTGTGCCTGAAGCCCTGAGAACCACACGACCCCGGTCGCCAAGCTGCGCCTCAAGCTTGGTCACACCCGCCTGAATCGCTGGAGCCTGAAGGTCTGCCTTTGAGGGCGTGCGAACGTTAATCATTGTCTGCGGGTATTGCGGCATGCCAGCAACCAGCTGCTGCAAGGATTTGCCGGTTTCCGCCACAATACTTAAGATCTGCAAGGCGCTTACCAGACCGTCACCGGTGGTGGTTTTATCGAGCACCAGCAGGTGGCCCGAGGTTTCGCCGCCCAATTCACCGCCCTTATCCCGCAGCATTTCCAATACGTAGCGATCGCCCACATCGGCGCGGAAGAACTCAACGCCTTGAGTCTTGAGCGACACTTCCAAACCCAAATTGCTCATCAGCGTACCCACCACAGGGCCTTTCAGCGTGCCGCTGGCTTTTCTGTGGGAAGCCAGCAAGTAAAGCAAGTGATCGCCATCGAGCAAATTACCATCACTGTCGACCATAAGCAGTCGATCGCCATCGCCATCCAACGCTATGCCCAAATCTGCACCCACGCCTTTCACCGTGGCCTGTAATAGGCCCGGCTGCGTCGATCCACAGTCTTTGTTGATGTTTATACCGTTTGGCGAGCAGCCAATGGCAACCAAATCGGCGCCGAGTTGTGACAGTACCCGCGGCGCCACTTTATAGGCTGCACCATGAGAACAGTCGAGCACTATTTTGACGCCATCGAGACGCATTGCCTTCGGCACCGTCGATAGAGCAAACCACTGATATTGGCTGCGGGCTGTATCGACCCGACTTGCAGACCCCAGCTCTTCGGAAGGCCGGGTAATCGCCGGCTGCTCCAGGAAGGTTTCAATCTGCAGTTCAAGCTCATCGGAAAGCTTACGACCTTTGCGGTCGAAGAACTTAATACCGTTGTCTTCAAATGGGTTGTGCGAGGCGCTGATCACCACACCCAAGTCGGCATTCAGCGAATGGGTCATATGAGCAATGCCCGGCGTAGGCAGCGGACCGAGCAGCGACACATCCATGCCTGCCGCCACAAAACCAGCCTCCAATGCCGATTCAAACATGTAGCCCGACACGCGGGTGTCTTTACCAATAACAGCACGCCCGCCATTGGGTGCCAACACGCGAGCCGCGGCACTTGCCAGTCTCAATGCAAACTCAGCGGTCATCGGGTTCTCACCTACGGTGCCACGGATTCCATCAGTACCAAAATATCGTCTTGTCATGCCACTTCCCTTTTTCGCGCAAACTGTCTCCGACCTCCCCAGATCGGACCATCAACGGCTTACGAATATAAATGCATCACCAGCCCTGTTGCAGACTGCTTCATGCAGGATCGCTTTTGTTATTAACTACAGCATGCAGCACAGTCAATGCATCTGCTGTGGCTTTTACATCGTGCACTCTTACTATATGCGCCCCGCGCTGCGCAGCCAATAGCGCCAACGTGATACTCCCGCTCAAGCGCTGGTCAGAGTCCGAAGCCAAAATATGGCTAATCATTGCCTTACGAGACAAGCCCACCAAAACAGGGTAAGTATAATCGGCATACACCCCGAGGTCATGCAACAGGCTGAGATTGTGCTTCACCGTTTTACCGAAACCAAACCCGGGGTCAAGCACAAGGCTTGAGGGGGCGATACCAGCCGTCTCTGCCACATTAGCCCGCTGCAATAAAAACTGGAGAACTTCTGTCACAACATCCTGATACGCCGGACTCTGCTGCATAGTTCGTGGCGTGCCCTGCATATGCATCAGACATACCGCTACGCCGCTTTGCCGGTGAACCAATGCAGCGGCATCGAGCGCCCCCGGATTCCGGAGTGCAGCAACATCGTTAATCATGCCTGCACCAGCTGCGGCTGCAGCGAGCATTACATCGGCTTTACTGGTATCTATAGAGACAGGAACATCAAACTCACGATGCAGAGCTTCGATAACAGGAATGACCCGCTGCAGCTCTTCATCAATCGAAACTTCGGGGGCCCCGGGGCGGGTCGACTCTCCACCAACATCAATAATGTCGGCCCCCTCTTCAATCATCTGCGCCGCATGACGAAGAGCGGAATCAAATTCGTGGTATCGGCCGCCATCGGAAAACGAATCGGGCGTACAATTCAGTACGCCCATAATCCGCGGCTGACTCAGATCAAGAGGCTTATCGGCAAGCTGCAGAATCACTGTAGGACCCGCAAATCACTGCCCCGCAATTAATGCAGTTCGGCCGGACCACCAACACCTGCGGCCTTATCATCAGCTGAAGCGGACTCATCAGTATCATCGGTACTCGAAGCACCGCTATCGCTCCAGTCTTCAGGCGGGCGCGGTGGCTTACCTGCCATAATATCTTCGATCTGCTTCTGATCGATTGTTTCGTACTTCATTAGTGCTTCGGCCATTACATCAAGTACAGAGCGATGCTCCTCCAGAATTTTTTCAGCCGCATGGTAATTGGTCTCGATAAGCATACGAATCTCTTCATCGATAACGTGCGCGGTTTCATCTGAAACCTGCTTATGCTGAGTGACCTGTCGGCCAAGAAATACTTCGCCATCATCTTCGCTGTAACTCAAGGGGCCGAGCTTGTCAGACAAGCCCCACTTCGTCACCATGCTACGAGCGATATCGGTAGCCCGTTCAATATCATTTGACGCTCCGGTGGTCACCGCTTCCGCACCAAAGACCAACTCTTCGGCAATACGGCCACCGAATAAGCTGGCAATCTGACTGTTTAAACGACGCTTGCTGTGGCTGTATCGGTCTTCCTCAGGCAAGAACATTGTGACACCCAAGGCGCGACCGCGCGGGATGATAGACACTTTATAAACCGGATCATGGTCAGGCACATTAAGGCCAACAATGGCATGCCCCGCTTCATGATAAGCCGTCAGCAAACGTTCTTCGTCATTCATCACCATGGATTTGCGTTCGGTGCCCATCATGATTTTGTCTTTTGCACGCTCAAACTGCTCCATCCGAACAGTACGTAGATTACCCCGAGCAGCAAACAAGGCTGCCTCGTTCACCAGGTTGGCGAGATCCGCACCCGAAAAACCGGGCGTACCGCGTGCAATAAGGCCAGGCCGCACATCATCGTCGATAGGCACCTTACGCATGTGAACTTTAAGAATCTGTTCACGACCACGTACATCGGGCAACGGCACAACAACCTGACGATCAAAACGACCGGGACGAAGCAATGCCGGATCAAGAACGTCAGGACGGTTGGTGGCAGCCACCACAATAATGCCCTCATTACCCTCAAAGCCGTCCATCTCAACCAGCAATTGGTTTAATGTCTGCTCGCGTTCGTCATGGCCACCGCCAAGACCTGCCCCACGGTGCCGGCCAACCGCATCAATTTCATCGATAAAGATAATGCACGGCGAATGCTTCTTCGCCTGCTCAAACATATCGCGGACACGGGACGCGCCAACGCCGACAAACATTTCAACAAAGTCAGAACCTGAAATAGTAAAAAACGGCACCTTGGCCTCACCGGCAATAGCGCGAGCCAACAAAGTTTTACCGGTACCCGGCGAACCAATTAAAAGCACACCCTTCGGGATTTGCCCTCCCAGACGCTGAAACTTACCCGGATCCATAAGGAACTCGACAATCTCAACCAGCTCGGATTTTGCCTCTTCAATACCGGCCACATCACCGAAGGTGACGTTAACCTGATCTTCACCCAACAAACGAGCTTTGCTCTTGCCGAAAGACATTGCGCCACGGCCACCGCCGCCGCCCTGCATCTGACGCATGAAATACACCCAGACACCAATCAGCAATAAGATAGGAAAAGAGTTAATAAGCAGGCTGACAAAAATGTTCTGGCCCTTTGGCGCTGAGCCGCTGAATCGCACATTGTTGTCCTTCAGAAAACCGATGAGCGCAGTGTTATCAGTCTCCGGACTGTAGGTAACGAACTTTTCGCCGCTCGCGCGGATACCCTGAATATTCTGCCCTTCAAAGGTTACCTGTGAGACACCTCCGGTTTCCACGATATCGAGAAACGTTGAGTAATCAAGTGAGCTTTCTTGCCTGTTCGACGGGCCAAAGCTCTGAAACACAGTCAACAGAACAATAGCGATGACTACCCAAAGGAGAATATTTTTAGCGAGATCGTTCACAGATTTCCTCTACTCTTAATACGATGCGGCCGCTTATGCTCTATACAAGGCGGTGCTTTCATGCTTTAGACACTACTACAAACGGTAGCCACTAGCTACCAGATAGGTCTCACGGCTGCCTGGTCTGGAGGCTTTCGGTTTCCGGACCTTCACCTGTTGAAAACGAGATTTCACCGCTTTAACAAGCTCATCAAACCCTTCACCGTGAAACACCTTCGTTACAAAGTGACCACCAGGACGCAAAACCTCGTACGCTAACTCGAGCGATATTTCAACGAGATACATACTGCGGGGCTGATCCACCGACCTTGTACCCGTTATATTGGGGGCCAAATCAGACATAACAAGGTCAACTTGCTGATTACCGATACATTGCTGCAAAGTCGCAAGTACCTTGTTCTCGGTGAAATCACCGTGAATGAACTCAACCCCCTCTATCGGCGGCATCTCTAATATATCCAGACCAATGACTCGGCCGTTCGTTCCCACGCATTGCTGCGCATACTGGCACCAACCGCCTGGCGCCGCACCGAGATCAACCACGATAGCCCCGGGGCGCATTAGTTTGTGGCGTAACTGGATTTCTTCCAGCTTATATACTGCACGCGAGCGCCACCCTTCCCTGCGCGCCCGTTGCACATAGATATCTGTTTCTTGCCGCCGTCGCCAGCGAGCACTGCTGCCACTATTCGCCATAGCCCTATTCTAAGCCAGTCACCCCGGAGGGGGCGGTATAAATGTCACTGCCGTGACGTAACCTTTGAAGTTCAACCGCACGATGGGTATCCTACGCGCCCGATGGCGCTCCGGAGAGGCCGGTCCACACATCGAACCTACTGCAGCAGATGCGACTATGAGCCTGACCGACACACAGAAAAAAGCCCTGAAAAAACTCGCCCACAACTTAAAGCCCGTCATTATGGTGGGCAATGCAGGCGTAACAGCATCGCTGCTTGCTGAACTGGACTCCACCATTGAGCATCACGAGTTAGTGAAAGTGAAAGTAAGTGCTGGTGAACGCGATGCGCGTGACGCTGCAATTAAACGGCTGTGCGCTGCGAGCAAATCAGAATTGGTCGGCCGGGTGGGCAATATCGCCACACTCTATCGGGCACCGAAAACAGGCAGTAGAAAAGAACCTAAAATCACTCTGCCAAAAACTTAGGCCGCATGTCAGTTCTAAAACAAGCGCGTACTGAACCCGATTACCCACTGTCGAAACACGAGATCAAATATATTGTATCTTGATAACTTCGTAAATTTTCTCGCCGCCCGGCGTCTTCACTACCACCTCATCATCGAGGCATTTGCCAATCAATCCGCGAGCAATAGGTGACGAAATAGACAGCAAGCCCGCAGCAATATCCGCCTCATCCTCGCCGACTATTTTGTACTGAACCTCTGCATCGGCACTGTCATCAAATAAGCGGACGGTCGCACCAAAAATTACTTTTTCAGGCTCACCCAAGGTGGTGACATCAATAATCTGGGCATTGGACAACTTGCCCTCGAGGTCTTTAATACGACCTTCAATAAAACTCTGTTGTTCTTTCGCCGCATGATACTCGGCGTTTTCTTTCAGGTCGCCATGAGCACGAGCCTCTGCAATAGCTGCAATAACGCGCGGACGATCTTCACCCTTCAAACGGCTTAAATCGTCGCGCATGCTCTCTGCACCTGCCACGGTCAATGGAACCTTGCTCATGATAATTTCTGCCTGGCAATACGCTGATGAAGATCCTGCAAACTGTTTACCTGATTGGCCGCAATGTGATCGAGCGCAGTAATAGTCGCAAGACCAGCAGAAGTCGTTGTGTAATAAGTCACTGCATTTTGCACAGCGGCGCTGCGAATTGCACGTGATTCACGGATGGCTTTCTTGCCCTCTGTGGTGTTCACAATTAACACCACCTCCTGATTCTTAATCATATCGACAACATGCGGGCGACCTTCACGCACCTTATTAATGCGCTTACACGCAAGACCATTCTCAACCAGATACTTAACCGTACCGTCGGTGGCAATTAAGCGGAACCCGCGCTCAAGCAAGGACCGCCCGAGCCTAACAGCATTGGGCTTATCGCGATCACGCACCGAAATAAACACTGTACCCCGCGAAGGCAATTTAACCCCCTGCCCCAACTGAGCCTTGGCATAGGCTTCACCAAAGGTCTCGCCGGTGCCCATTACTTCACCGGTGGATTTCATTTCCGGGCCAAGAATAGGGTCAGAAGCCGGAAATTTATTGAATGGAAATACAGAGGCCTTTACCGAGTAATAATCCGGGACAATCTGTTGCGTATAACCCTGCTCTTTAAGACTGATTCCGGCCATGCACATAGCGCCGATTTTTGCCAATGGCAAACTCGTAGCCTTAGACACAAAAGGCACGGAACGCGATGCGCGCGGGTTTACTTCGAGCAAATACACAACACCGTTCTGAATCGCAAACTGCGTATTCATAAGACCAACAACCTTTAATGCGCGAGCAAGCTCTTCCACCTGACGCACCAACTCAGCCTGGACATCTTTACTGAGGGTGTGCGGAGGCAGCGCACAAGCCGAATCACCCGAGTGAACACCTGCTTGCTCGACGTGCTCCATGATCCCGCCAATGAGCACGTCCTGGCCGTCACAAACGCAGTCGACATCAACCTCAACAGCCAGATCCAAGAATCGATCGAGCAATACCGGGCTGTCATTCGACACCTGCACAGCTTCAGTCATGTAGATACGCAAATCTTCCTCGTTGTGCACCACTTCCATTGCACGACCACCCAACACATAGGAAGGTCGAACCACTAATGGATAGCCCACTTCACTGCCAATGCGTTCCGATTCGTTAATCGTGCGCGCAATACCGTTCGGTGGCTGTTTCAGTTTGAGCTCATTCACCAACGACTGGAATCGCTCGCGGTCTTCTGCAAGGTCGATAGAATCGGGGCTGGTACCAATAATCGGAGCACCGGCTTCCTGCAGCGATTCGGCCAGTTTCAATGGTGTCTGGCCACCGTACTGGACAATCACCCCGTCAGGCTTTTCGAGCTCGATAACCTCCATAACGTCTTCAAAGGTCAGAGGTTCAAAATACAAGCGATCCGATGAATCGTAGTCGGTAGAAACAGTTTCAGGGTTGCAGTTAACCATGATGGTTTCATACCCCGCATCGCGCAATGCCATAGCGGCATGCACGCAGCAGTAGTCAAACTCAATGCCCTGACCAATACGATTTGGGCCACCGCCCAGAATCATAATTTTACGAGCACTGGTTGGAATGGCTTCGCACTCTTCCTCATAGGTTGAATACATGTAAGCGGTAGTTGTCGAAAACTCTGCAGCACAGGTATCAACACGTTTATAAACCGGACGAATATTGTTCGTAACTCGCTGCTTACGAACGGCCATTTCTTGAACGCCAATAAGCTTAGCAATACGACTATCAGAAAACCCCTTCCGCTTTAATACCCGCAATCGCAGCGGCTGCATCGTTTCGCCACCTGCAGCCTGCATAGCCTGCTCTTCATGAATCAAATCTTCAATCTGCGTCAGAAACCAAGGATCAATACGGGATAATTGGTGGACCTCTTCCAAAGTCATGCCCGAACGGAAGCCGTCACCCACATACAGCAAGCGCTCAGCTCCCGCAGCACGAATCTCATTATGCAGAAAGTCAATCTGTTCATCGGTCGTGGGTACCGGCATTTTCTCAACCAGCCCATCAATACCCGTTTCAAGACCGCGCAACGCTTTTTGCACAGACTCCTGGAACGTACGACCCATTGCCATAACCTCACCCACAGATTTCATCTGGGTAGTGAGGCGATCATTAGCGCCAGGAAATTTTTCAAAAGTGAACCGCGGGATTTTGGTTACCACGTAATCAATAGTCGGTTCAAACGAAGCTGGTGTTGCGCCGCCGGTAATCTCATTCCGCAATTCGTCAAGCGTATAACCCACTGCAAGTTTCGCAGCCACTTTCGCGATCGGAAAACCGGTGGCTTTCGAAGCGAGCGCGGACGAACGCGAAACACGGGGATTCATTTCGATAAGCAGCATGCGACCCGTTTCAGGGCACATAGAAAACTGAACGTTAGAGCCTCCGGTCTCCACGCCGATCCGCCGCAGCACCGCAAGCGCTGCATTGCGCATCACCTGATACTCTTTATCGGTGAGGGTCTGAGCAGGCGCAACGGTAATCGAGTCGCCAGTGTGAACGCCCATGGGGTCGAGATTTTCGATTGAGCAGATGATGATGCAGTTGTCCGCAGTGTCGCGGACCACCTCCATCTCATACTCTTTCCAGCCCAGCACCGACTCTTCAATCAAGACTTCATTGGTTGGTGAAAGCTCAATGCCATAGCTAACAATTTGGTCAAACTCTTCCCGGTTGTATGCGATACCCCCGCCACTGCCACCCATTGTGAATGACGGACGAATGATGGCCGGGTAACCCACATCCGCGACTATCTCATACGCTGTTTCAAGTGTTTTAGCGACGGCAGCGCGTGGCACTTCAAGACCTATATCTTCCATCGCAAGTTTAAACTTCTCACGATCTTCGGCCGTATCGATTGCCTCTTTAGAAGCACCAATAAGCTCCACATTGTACTTTGCAAGAATGCCTTCGCGATCGAGATCCAACGCGCAGTTCAGTGCCGTCTGACCACCCATGGTCGGCAACAACGCATCGGGCGACTCTTCCTGAATAATCTTAGCAACCGTTTTCCAACTCACCGGCTCAATGTAGATGGCATCGGCCATATCGGGATCGGTCATGATAGTGGCAGGGTTGGAGTTAACCAGAATAACCCGGTAGCCCTCTTCCTTTAGCGCCTTACATGCCTGCGCACCCGAATAGTCAAATTCACACGCCTGCCCGATCACAATCGGACCAGCGCCGATAATCAGAATGCTTTCTATATCTTTTCTCTTAGGCATGCGAAGTATCTATCTTTTGTTAATTAGCTGTTTAATAAGTAGCTTGTCGTTAAACAATCAGGGAAACCATAATCGGGACTAGCGGGTTTCAGCGCCGTTGGGCACTTTTCCAGCCGCAGCATTCATCATCTCGATGAAGCGACTAAAAATAGGCCTTAGATCGTGAGGGCCAGGACTGGCTTCAGGGTGACCCTGAAACCCCATAGCCAAACAATCCGTCCGTTCTACACCCTGCAGACTGCCGTCGAACAACGACTTGTGCGTTGCCTTAAGCGTTACCGGCAGGTTCTCTTCGTTTACTGCAAAGCCATGATTCTGGCTGGTGATATAGACCACGTTGGTGCCCAACTCACCCACCGGGTGGTTAGCACCGTGATGGCCAAATTTCATTTTCAGCGTTTTGGCGCCACTGGCCAAAGACAGCAACTGATGCCCTAAGCAAATGCCAAACACCGGAATTCCGGCCCCGGTAATTTGACCGATGGCATCAATAGCATAAGTGCAAGGCTCGGGATCACCCGGGCCGTTCGATAAGAAAACACCATCGGGTGACATTGCCAGAACATCTGCGGCAGGTGTCTGCGCCGGCACAACGGTAACGCGACAGTTGTAATCCACCAACAATCGCAAAATATTGCGTTTAATACCAAAATCATAGGCAACAACATGGAAATCGCAATCGCGTTTACCGGGGCCGCCGGTAGGCTTCGGCCAGGTACTGCCCATACTCCATTGATAGGTTTTCTTAGTAGTAACAATTTTAGCCAGGTCCATGCCGGCAAGACCGGGGAACCGGCGGGCATGCTCAATGACTTGCGCTTCGTCAATATTGTCGCCGGCCATAATACAGCCGGATTGAGCACCTTTCTCACGCAAAATCCGGGTGAGCTTGCGGGTATCGATGTCTGCAATCGCTACCGTATTGCCACGCTTTAGAAACTCGGTAAGGCTAATCTCTGAACGGTAGTTACTGGTGACCATCGACAGATCACGAATAATCAGCCCTGCGGCATGAATACCGTCACTTTCGAAATCGTCACTGTTGGTGCCGGTATTACCGATATGGGGGTAAGTCAGGGTTACTATTTGACGGCAATACGACGGGTCGGTCAGGATCTCCTGATAACCGGTCATCGCGGTGTTAAAAACCACTTCACCAATGGTTTGGCCTTCGGCGCCAACCGAAATACCGCGAAATATGGTGCCATCTTCTAGGGCCAGTATGGCAGGTTGTGTCACTCGGCAATCCTCACACCAGAAGGGTTCAAACATAGAAACGGGAGAGTCCTGAGCAAGGCTCTCTCCCGCAAACCAGCGTGGTCATATAGCGACCGAGCGTATTGTATAGAAAGGCTGCGCTCTGCGCTATTGATAATAGGCGATTCAATGAATCTTAAGCACTCGAGGCGATACTAAGGTCCGCAGCCGCAGGATTATGTATTAAATCCGAGCACATCGGGCATGCCGTACAAACCCGCCGGTCGACCTTCAAGCCAGCTCGCCGCGCGCAGCGCGCCCTGCGCAAAGACACTGCGGTCGGTTGCCTGATGACGCAACTCAACAATTTCTGTATCAGAGGCAAACAGCACGCCGTGCTCGCCGACAATGCTCCCGGCGCGTATTGAACTAAAGCCAATCTCGCCGTGATTGCGGGCACCTGACTTATTGGCTCGGTCGTATACCGCTATTGCGGATAAATCCGCACCTCGCTCTTTGGCAATTGCCTCACCAAGCTGCAATGCGGTGCCTGATGGCGCATCAACCTTGTCGCGATGATGCGCTTCAACAATCTCGGTATCCCAATCGGCGCCCAAGTAACGTGCAGCCAGACGCGACAGTTCTGTGGCGACATTGACACCCACACTCATGTTTCTGCCATAAACAATAGGGATCTCGGCGGCAGCTTCTGCCAGCATCGCATGCTGA
Organism: Gammaproteobacteria bacterium; assembly: GCA_029245525.1. Lineage (GTDB taxonomy): Bacteria > Pseudomonadota > Gammaproteobacteria > Steroidobacterales > JABIQA01. The sequence goes on from JAQWPD010000115.1 coordinate 13,680, forward strand.
TCTGCACTTAACCCGGTGGTCCCCATCACCAAACCAACTTTGTTGTTACGACAGGCGGCAAGGTTACTTGCCATGGCTGCTGGCAACGTGAAATCAATAGCCACATCAGCACCATCAAGAGCAACAGCGAGATCACTGGTAACCTGTATTCCTGTATTAGCCACACCCGCAACAACGCCAGCATCGGCATTAAGCATGGCGTGGCCTGATTCGGTTACGGCCCCGCACAGTTCTGCGCCAGCCCTGTCAACAAGGGCCTTGACGATTGCAATACCCATGCGCCCGGTACAACCTAAAACTGCGACTCGCATAGCGCCTCCCTGAATACTCTGGTTGATGATCCGGAATCCTCCGGAAACATATAGAAATGGTCGTAAAGCATTCCGTCCGGCTGCCTCAGCACCTGCAGCGCTGTTTAGCTCAAGAGGTTATGCCCTTCAAAAAATGCTTCACGCTGTCAGACCAACTCTGGGCTCGCGGACGATGCTTATCGCCGCCTTTGCTCAGCGACTCCTGAAACGACTCTAGCAGTTTTTCCTGCTTGCTGGTTAGCTTCACCGGTACCTCAACGTCGACTGCGCAATAAAGATCACCGATGCTGCCGCCGCGCACCGGCTTAACGCCCTTGCCTCGCAGGCGGAACACATTGCCGGACTGAGTACCTGCAGGCACCTTCAAATTGACCTCGCCTTTGAGCGTCGGCACTTTCAACTGACCGCCCAGCGTGGCTGTGGCGAATGAAATAGGCACTTCGCAATGCAGATTGGCGCCATCACGCTCAAAGATCTCATGACGCTTAACCCGGATTTCCACATACAGATCGCCGGCTGGCCCGCCATTCTGACCCGCCTCGCCTTCACCGCCCAGGCGAATACGATCGCCCTGATCAACACCCGCGGGTACTTTAACCGACAGGGTCTTCTCCTCGCGGATCTGGCCGCTACCGGAACAATCGACACAGGGGCTTTCAACCACCGTTCCAGCACCACGACACTTAGGGCAGGTCTGCTGAACAGAAAAGAACCCCTGCTGAGCTCGCACCTGACCGACACCATTGCAGGTGCCACAGGTTTTCCGACCGGTGCCCGGCTTCGCGCCATCTCCGTCGCAGGTGCCACAATTGACCGTGGTCGGAAACGAAATAGTCGCCGAGTCACCGTTGACCGCCTGCTCCAGCGTCAGGCTCAGCTCATACCGCAGGTCCGCACCACGATAAACATTACTCCGGCCACCACGCCGGCCGCCAGCGCCAAAGATATCGCCGAAGACATCACCAAATGCGTCGGAAAACCCACTGGCGTCGCCGCGAAACCCGCCGGCGCCCATACCGCCCTGCTCAAATGCAGCGTGGCCATGCTGATCGTAAGTGGCGCGCTTTTGCTGGTTCGAGAGCACTTCGTAAGCTTCTTTAACATCTTTAAAGTTAGCTTCGGCAGTTTGACTGTCGGGATTACGATCGGGGTGATACTTCATTGCCATGCGGCGATAAGCCTTCTTAATATCGGCCTCCGCCGCGCTGCGCTCGACACCCAATACTTCGTAATAATCACGTTTAGACATAAGTCTGTGTTCCAAAATAAACGAAAAGGGGTCACAGACTATGGTCTGCGCCCCCTGAACTTAAATATCATCTCTGATAGCTGAAGAGCCTAGGGCGTATTATTGGGCCACATTTGGTCGCTTTCAACCCATGGCGCTTGCTAATGCTATGGATGAGAGCTATTTCGGCCGGCTGTAGGCCAACGCAGCCTTTGAAGCCCCATAAAAAAAGGGCTGCCGACAAACGGCAACCCTTTGGCCATACCCTCACGCAGATGCAGGCAGCACAGCGCCACAATGGGATCTTGAGAACTAGCCTTTCTTCTCTTTTTGCTCTTCTTGCTCTTCTTTAGCGACTTCTTCAAATTCGGCATCAACCACGCCGTCATCGGCAGCCGCTTCAGCGCCCTCAGGAGCCTGAGCACCTTCGGCCGCAGCTTCTTCATACACCCGCTGCGCCAAGCCTGCTGATGCTTCACTCAAGGCCTTCAGCTTGGTCTCAATGCTGTCTTTATCATCGCTCTTCAACGCCTCTTTCACATCGTTTGAAGCCGCTTCGATGGCAGAACGCTCTTCAGCGGTCACCTTCTCACCAAGGTCCTCCAGAGACTTCTCTGAGCTATGCAGCAATGCATCCGCTTGGTTACGAACATCCACTAACTCACGGAACTTCTTATCCTCTTCTTCATGAGCGGCCGCGTCACTGACCATTCGTTCGACCTCATCATCCGACAAACCACTGGACGCCTGAATAACGATCTTCTGCTCTTTACCCGAAGCTTTATCTTTAGCCGACACGTTGAGAATACCGTTAGCATCGATGTCGAAGGTAACTTCGATTTGCGGCATGCCACGCGGCGCTGGCGGGATATCAGACAAATCGAAACGGCCCAATGATTTGTTATCACCAGAGCGCTCACGCTCACCCTGCAACACGTGAATAGTTACGGCAGGCTGATTGTCGTCAGCGGTTGAAAAGACCTGATTCGCTTTGGTAGGAATCGTGGTGTTTTTCTCAATTACCCGGGTCATAACGCCACCGAGAGTCTCGATACCCAGAGATAGCGGAGTAACATCAAGCAGGAGCACATCTTTGACATCTCCTGACAACACACCACCCTGAATACCCGCGCCCATGGCAACAGCCTCATCAGGGTTCACATCACGGCGCGGCTCTTTGCCGAAAAATTCCTGCACAGCTTCCTGCACTTTCGGCATACGAGTCTGGCCACCGACCAGAATAACGTCTTCAATATCACCGACACTCAAACCCGCATCTTTTAATGCGATTTTGCAAGGCGCCAAAGTACGAGAAACCAGGTCCTCAACCAGAGACTCGAGCTTCGCGCGGGTTAGCTTAATGGTTAAATGCTTTGGACCGGTTGCATCTGCAGTAATATACGGCAGGTTTATTTCAGTCTGTGAACTTGATGACAATTCGATCTTGGCTGTCTCTGCAGCCTCTTTTAATCGCTGCATGGCCAATGGATCTGAGCTGACATCAACACCGCTTTCTTTCTTAAACTCACTGGCAAGGTATTGAATGATTTTTAGATCAAAATCTTCACCACCAAGAAACGTATCACCGTTAGTAGCCAATACTTCGAACTGATGTTCACCGTCAATTTCGGCAATTTCAATGATAGAGATATCAAAGGTGCCGCCACCAAGGTCATACACCACAACCTTACGATCACCGCGCTGCTTATCCATACCGTAAGCCAGAGCGGCTGCGGTAGGCTCATTAATAATACGCTTCACTTCCAGGCCGGCAATTTTGCCTGCATCTTTAGTGGCCTGCCGCTGTGAATCATTGAAATACGCAGGAACGGTAATTACAGCCTCGGACACTTCCTCACCGAGATAATCTTCCGCGGTCTTTTTCATTTTCATCAACACACGGGCAGACACTTCCGGCGGAGCCATAGCTTTGCCATTAGACTCTACCCAGGCATCACCGCTGTCAGCCTTAACAATAGTGTAGGGCACCATGTCGATATCACGCTGCACAACATCATCACTAAAGCTACGACCGATCAGGCGCTTAACCGCAAACAAGGTGTTCTGCGGATTAGTGACTGCCTGACGCTTTGCGGATTGACCCACCAGCACTTCGTCATCTTTAGTGAACGCCACAACAGAGGGCGTTGTGCGATCGCCTTCGCTGTTCTCGATGACTTTAACTTTGTCACCGTCCATTAGAGCCACACACGAGTTCGTGGTGCCCAAATCAATTCCGATTACTCTTCCCATTTCGTTCTCCGGGTATGAATTCTTAAATAAAGTTAGCTTGAGACTAATTTATGGGCGGATTCGCCACTTTCAAGGTCAGGCAAAAACTATTTAATGAATGTTTTGTTTATTTTTACTGAGAAACCAATCGCTTTTAAAGCCACTGGTGCTTAATCAGGCGCTTTGGCAACCACCACACGCGCTGGTCGCAACAAACGGCCGTTCAGCAGGTAGCCCCGCTGCACCACCGTCAGCACGGAGTTCGGTTCGGCCGTATCGGAAGGCTGCATCACCATGGCCTCGTGGAGTTCAGGGTTAAAAGGTTCGCCTTCAGGGTCGATAGTCTCAACACCAGCAGATTTCATGGCGGTTAGAAATTGCTTCAAGCCGGCACGATTGCCTTCCATTAGCGCATCGACCGTCGCGCTCTCGCCCTCACCCGCCTGAATACCGAGCTCCAATGTATCAAGCACCGCCAACATGTCACCAGCAAAACGCTCGACGGCAAACTGCCGGGCCTGCTGGGCTTCGCGCTCAACACGACGAACCTTGTTCTCGGCCTCGGCCACAGCGTACTGATACGTCTGCAACTGCTGGTGAGCCTGTTCCAGTTCGGCCCGTAACTCTCCGGCTATGGACCCCGCCTCATCAAGCACTGTGGTTTCCGCGTGCTCATCGGCAATAGATTCAATACTGCCTTCCTGCAAGACCATGGTTTCTGCCATTTCTGCCTCGGTGACCTCGTCTGCTTCACCGGACCTAAGGCCATCCTTCTTACCCTTCTCGGGATCTATTTCATTCGAACTCATGCTTAATACCAATTCCGGACTGTAGAAAATGGACAGGAGCACCGCGCAGAGCCCCGATTAGCATCAGGACACCGGCCGATACTCCGGTTAATGTTGTTTTGCCGTGCTACAGCGACTTTATGGGGCCCTATTGGGCCGATTTCAAGGCAGCGCCCACAAGTTTTGCGGTCACGTCAACAATAGGAATAACCCGTTCGTAGGCCATACGTGTGGGGCCAATAACCCCCAGCACCCCAACGATCTCATCATCTACGCGATACGGTGCAGTGACAATACTGCAATCTCCCAGCAACTGATAACCGGATTCCTCGCCGATAAAGATCTTTACGCCATCAGCCACAATACTCTGATCAAGCAACCCCAGCATCTCGCGTTTTTGATTAAAAGCCTCAAACAGTTGCTTGAGTTTATCGATATCGGAAAGCTCATGAAAATTCATCAGCTGGGCTTCGCCTGCCATCACATATTCCTGGGCAGGCGTGTCGATAGTCATTGCCTGCTGAGCGATACTAATGGTGTCTATCATCAGCTGATTCATGCTGCGCTGAGTAAGACGCATCTCTTCAATGACCAAGTCCCTGACTTTATTCAGCTCCTTACCGGCGTACGTTTTATTCAGATAATTAGCCGCGCGCTTTAACTCCGACTCGGAGTACTCACGATCAAGATGCAAAATACGGTTCTGCACTTCGTGATCGTTCACCACGAGGATTGCCAGCACCCGATGATTGGAAATAGGCAAAAACTCGACCTGACGCAGTACCACGTGACTGACACGTGGCAAGGTGACTAAACCAGCCATTTCGGTCATCGATGACAACAACGAGGACACGCTCGACGCGAGCTCGCGACCATCGCCTGTCTCATCAACCAGAATCTGCTTCTGCAGGTCGCTGACGCCGACACTCTGCGCTTCCTGCATCTTTAACAAGGTATCGACAAAAAACCGATAGCCGCGCGGGGTAGGAATTCGACCAGCGGAGGTGTGAGGTGCCGCAATAAAGCCCAGCTCCTCGAGGTCGGACATAACATTGCGGATACTGGCGGGGCTCAAGGATAAATCGGTGCTTTTGGCCAGCGTGCGTGAACCAACCGGCTGGCCGTCATGGATATAACTTTGCACCAGCGCCCGCAGAATAAGCCCTGCCCTTTCGTTAAGCTCTGCGCCCTGCTTGTCTGTAGTGCTACCAGCCATAACTGCCCTGAAGCCAAATGATCCGGAATTAGGTGTGTTCACAAAGAACACCAATAATACCGGTATCTCGGGTTAACGCTAGCAATGCACGTGAGGCTCGTCAAGCCGTGCCGCCAGCGAGCAGATGCTCGACACAGAGGGAATGGCGCCAAACAAATACTGTTGGACAAATCATTACAGCAATTTGTCTTCCCCGGCTCCGCGACTCGCGGGTACAATCAGACATAGACACATTGTTCACACGGCATCTGATAATCCAACCGACCATGGACAGGACCTGAAACCCTCACGTGCTTAACAACCTTCATATACGCAATCTGGCGATCATCGATGAAGTCGATCTTGAGCTAACGGCAGGCATGACAGCACTCACCGGCGAAACCGGTGCCGGCAAGTCTATTCTGGTGGATGCCTTGGGGCTCGCGCTTGGTGAACGCGCCGAATCCAGTGCAGTGCGGCCAGGCACGGAACGGGCCGAAGTTACTGCCAGTTTTGATGTAAGCGGCAATCCCGCTGCTATTAATTGGCTGATAGAGCAGGACCTGAATGATGATCAGCTCTGCTTAGCACGCAGAGTTGTGACGGCCGAAGGTCGTTCCCGCGGTTACATCAACGGCACCAATGTGCCCATGCAAACACTGCGCACACTCGGTGAGCACTTAGTTGATATCTGTGGCCAGCAAGCGCATCAGTCGCTGTTGCGCCCTGCCGTGCAACGGGCATTTCTCGATCAGTACGGAGCTTGCGGCAACTTATTAGCCGCTGTGCAAGCGGCGCATTCAAGCTGGCGAGTTAATGCTGAAAAACTCGAAAGCCTGCGCAACTCCGGCAAAGACACCAAAGAACGATTGGAACTGCTGCGCTACCACCTTGAGGAGCTCGCCAGCGTCAACCCGCAAGATGGCGAACTGGAAAAAATCACCCGGGAGCACAGCCTTGCGGCTAACGCCGCAGAAATTGCCGACGGCATCGACCAGTGCATTACCTCCCTGTACGACGATGAGGCATCAGCTCAGAGCCTTGTTGGTCGAACTCGTCATCGGCTTGAAAATCTTACCCGCTTTGATAACAGCCTGACGCCGGTTAATACACTGTTGCAAGAAGCAGAAATCCAAATCACTGAAGCGGTCGATACCCTCCGCCAGCATCTGGATAATATCGATACCGATCCACAAACTTTGCAGCAACTCGATAATCGACTTGCCACCATTCACGATCTGGCTCGCAAGCATCGGGTAAAGCCCATCGCATTGCCGGAACTATTCCGAACCCTGCAAGCTGAATTGGATGCATTGGATAACCCGCTCGAAAGCCTCGAGCAACTTGAAGCCAGCACTCGCGACTTACACGAGAAGCTCTGCAATGTCGCGAGAAAACTTTCGCTGGCGCGATCGAAAGGCGCGAAAAAACTGGCGGCCGAAGTTACAGCCAATATTCAGAAACTGGGAATGCAGGGCGGCAGCTTTAGCATCAAATTCGTCGAGATGGGAGCCACTCCAGGAGCCGACGGCTTCGAACGCGCAGAATACCGGGTGGCATTAAACCCGGGTATGCAGCCCGGCAGTCTCTCGAAAGTGGCATCGGGTGGTGAACTGTCACGCGTAAGTCTGGCCATTCAGGTGGCCGCGCGCAGTTCCGATACCGCCGGCACACTTATCTTTGATGAAGTGGACTCAGGCGTTGGCGGCGCAGTTGCCGAGGTTGTTGGCGAACAACTCCAGCGGCTGGCCGACAGCACCCAGATTGTGTGCGTAACCCATTTACCACAGGTGGCGAGTCAGGGTGATCAGCAATTAAAAGTGAGCAAGCTGAGCGATGGCAAAACCACCCGCACACAAATTAAATCGCTGACGCCTGACGAACGCATCGAAGAAATTGCGCGCATGCTTGGTGGCGCAAAAATAACTGCAGCAACCCGGGCACATGCTGCCGAAATGCTGACAAGTCGCTTCGAGGAACAGGGCTAGTTTTTCAGGTTGATCACTGCGGGATTAACACGCAGAGGCGTTCAATTAGGGCTTGGCCTTCGGCCGCACAAACAACACCATGCTATGGTCATCGAGCTCATAACCCTGGGCTTCCGCCACAGCGTGCTGCAGACGCTCGATATCTTCGTTCACAAACTCAATAACCTTGCCCGTATCTAAACACACCATGTGATCGTGGTGCCCGCCGCGATTGCGTTCGAATACTGACTTACCCTCTTCAAAATTATGGCGGGTGACCAAACCGGCTTCTTCGAATTGGGACAACACGCGGTAAACAGTTGCCAAACCTATCTCATCGCCGGCAGCCAGCAATGTCTTGTAGATGTCTTCTGCACTCATGTGGGCATTTTTGCGCTGCTCCAGCAGATGCAAAACACGCACTCGCGGCGAGGTCACTTTAAGACCCGCATCTCTCAGCTCCTGCTTGCTCAAAAATCTCTCCCGGGGACTGCCGTTTCGACTGAAACGGCACAGAACCTGATTCAATCACTCAATTTGGTTTATCATGCGCACATTCTACGCTAAATAATGCGGCAAAACTTAACACAAAGCTGATGACGCCACTCAATCTAAAACGCCCAATTGCCCTATGCCTGCTCGGGATTCTGTTGAGCGGCTGTGTTTATCATGTTGATATCCAGCAGGGCAATAAGCTCGACACTGCAGATATCGAGCAGGTAAAAATGGGTATGACGCAAAGTCAGGTGCGCTACCTACTCGGCACACCGGTGATCCAAGAAAGCTTCCACAAAGACCGCTGGGATTACATGTACTACTTCCTGCCGGGCCGAGCCAAAGAAGCGGATCAGCGCTGGACCATTATTCTCTTTGAAGATGGCAGGGTCAGTGACATTGAACGGGATGTTCCGGTTAACCCCAGTTAAGGGCGCTTTTCAGCAGCCTTCACAGTCGAGCTCATCACCTTGCCCTCAGCAGCAAGCCGGCGGCGAGTTTCGCGCGGATTGTTCGGCAAAGGCCGGTAAATTTCTAAGCGGTCACCTGATTGCAAAACGTAATCATCGTTAACCCGCTTACCAAATACACCCAGCGGGCAATCCTGTGTATTAATTTCCGGGAGCCCGACAGGCAGCTCGGAAAACACTAACGCTTCACGCGCCGTAACTCCGCGCGCCAATTGCAAAACCTCAATGTGCTGACGATGTGGCAACGCGTAAGCCACTTCAATAGTGATGGTGGACTCAACCATTGCTATAGACCATTCTGGCACGCTCTGAAAATGCATCAATCAATTTATTGCAGATGAGTTCGAAGGACCCTCCCAACAGCATATCCTGCATTGCACTTTCAAATTCAAAGTCAATGCTCAATGACACCTTGCAGCCGCTGTCGCCTAAGGCCTCAAACTGCCAAATACCTTCAAGCACTTTGAAGGGCCCCTCTTCCAGCACCATATTCATCACTGTAGGCCGCTGCAATACATTGCGGGTAACAAAGCTGGCGCTGAAACCTTTAATACCAAGCGTTATGCCACCAACAATTTCATTCTCGCTGCTGCTGCGCAACTCAGCGCCTTCACACCAAGGCAGAAACTCAGGGTAAGTCTCAATGTCGATCACCAAATTAAACATCTGCTCGGACGTAAAAGGGACAATAGCTGTGCGTTCAACCCGGCGCATCTTAAGCAAATACTCCGATCGCATTGAGGAACACCAGAATCAGCGCCAGCGGCGCGACAAAACGAGCCAGCAGACGCCAGACTTCGTAACTTAAACCTGCCTCGGGGTCGAGCTCGCTGGCGCTAGACTGCCTGCACATCACCCAACCGCAAAACACAGTAATGGCCAAACCGCCCAGCGGCAGCATGATGTTGCTGGTGAGAAAGTCGATGTTGTCGAAGAAGGTGCCTTTTAAGAAGGTAAAGTCGTTAAGCGTATTAAATGACAGCACCGTCAAGAAGCCCAAAGCCCAAATCACAAGCCCCACAAGCGATGCGGCTACCGGGCGGCTGAAATCGCGGGCTTCCATAAGCCAAACCACGGCCGGCTCCATCAGACTAATGGCCGAAGTAAGGGCGGCAAATGCCAGCAATAAGAAAAATAAAGCAGCCACATACATGCCGCCCGGCATCTGCCCGAAGGCCATCGGCAGTGTTTGAAAAATAAGCCCTGGCCCACTGGTCGGGTCCAGCCCATTGGCAAATACAATCGGAAAAATAACCAGCCCGGCCAGCAACGCAATTGCCGTATCTGCGCAGACCACCGCAAACGAGGTCCGAACAATAGAAGCATCCTGCGGCAAATAAGCACCGTAGGCCATGACCGCACCCATACCAATGCTGAGCGTAAAGAAGGCCTGCCCCATGGCGGCCAGAATCATCTGCGGGCTAAGCTTGGAGAAATCCGGTTCAAACATGAAGTTAAATCCACGCTCAAACTCGCCCATGTTCATCGAGTAACCGAGCAGTACCAGCATAATAATAAACAGCGCCGGCATCATAAACTTCACGGCTCGCTCAATGCCCCGTTCCAACCCCAGCGCCACCAATACAATCGTGGCGCCGAGAAATACGGTGTGCCAAAAACCCGACTCTTGAAAACTGCCGGTTATACTGCCGAATACCGCACCGACCGACACCGCAGTCGGATCTGCAAAAGCACCCGACATGGATTTGAATATGTACGCCACAGTCCATCCGGCAATAACGCTGTAAAACGAAAGAATAAGAAAGCCGGCAATCGCCCCACTGGCGCCCACCAAGCCCCAAGCGGTAGTGCCCGACTCTTCCTCGCCGAGTAAGGCCATGGTAGAAACGGGGTTGCGTCTGCCGCGGCGACCGAGCAGCACCTCTGACATTATGATGGGCAAGCCCACGCAGAAGACGCAGAACAAATACACCAACACAAACGCACCACCGCCATTCTGCCCGGCGATATACGGAAACTTCCAGATATTACCGAGACCGACGGCAGACCCCGATACCGCCAGAACAAAGGTGAAACGCGAAGACCATTGCCCATGCAGCGAACTGCGATCAGATTGTGCGGCGCCATTTTGAGCCATTCCTGTTGCTACCTTTTGTTTGGGTTTACTGCTCTGGCCTGAATAAACTCTGTGGCAATGGAACTGCGTTGGTGCAATACACAGCAAATGTTGGCAGGATTGTAAACCAATCGGGGTCAGAAACGCTGATACCGCCCCTGCAAAAGGCACTATTACGCAGAGCACCATGGGAAAAGCGAAGAAAAAACCGGGTAACGAGCGCCTCATCGCCGAAAACCGCAGGGCTCGTTACGACTACTTTATCGAAAAAGACTTCGAGGCTGGCTTGTGCCTGGAAGGCTGGGAGGTAAAGAGCTTGCGGGCTAAGAACGTCAGCATGAATGAGGCTTATGCGATTATTCAAAACGGCGAGGCGTTTCTCGTGGGCGCCACTATTACGCCACTAAAGACAGCATCAACCCACATCAGCCCGGAGCCAGGGCGAGCTCGCAAGCTGTTGCTCAACCGTCGCGAACTGGATGTTTTAATTGGCAACATTGAGCGCAAAGGCTTCACCCTGGTCCCCTTAGAACTGCACTGGACGCGCGGGCGGGCCAAGCTTCAAGTCGGTTTGGCCAAGGGCAAAAAGCAGCATGATAAGCGCGCCAGCGACAAAGATCGTGATTGGAATCGCCAAAAAGCGCGCATTCTGAAGAACAGATAAATATATTAAAAACAGTTATTTATAGTTTTTTACTCGAAAATAAACCAAACTAAATGGCAAAATGAGCAGGGCTTCATTGTGTTTGCGCGCTGTGGCCATACACTTGTCCTGTACACACGAGTTTCAACGAACACGGGGGCGACATGGCTTCGACGTGGGTAGCGAAACTTTGAGTGCATGCCGAGGCACAGATTACCTCGTAAATACAGCTGTAAACCTTTTAGTTGCAAACGACGACAACTACGCACTAGCTGCTTAAAAACCAGTTTTAGTGTCATCGGCCTGATATGTGTCTGGACGTTCAGATCCCGGTGTAATGTAAACAGAATCGCGTAAGGGTATGTTTGGGGCCCAAGCGTTAAACCTTTACTAAACTGGCTGTTGGCTTTCCTCGTTCGTCGGGTAACCTGCAGTGAGATTAATGACGAAATAAGCATGTAGACCTTAAAGCGGAGTGCTTGCGGACGCGGGTTCAATTCCCGCCGCCTCCACCA
>JAQWPD010000107.1 GCA_029245525.1 Gammaproteobacteria bacterium
CCGTCGGCCTTTGCCTGCTTGATAATGCCCTTGAGCACCGTCTTAATAAACGGCTTCGGCACTCCCGTAAGCTGCTTACAGGCCGCACGGGTAAACTGCACGCTATCCGGCTCGAGACGGTTGGCCTCATACAGAACAGACTCTTCTTTAGGGCCTTTGTCGGTAGGCGTAGGAACCCAGAACGGTTTTTTATGCTCCGCAAACCAAAACTTGTGGCCATCGCGAAACCCATAAGCAATCGGCATTCTTGGCATGCGGGTGGTGCCGTTCTCGATGTTTTCTTGCCAGGTTTTTTTCAGCAGGGTGTTGTCGATCCGCAAGACCATATACTCGGGTGTCTTGCCATCGTCACGGATTGCCTGCTCTGAATCAAACGTGCATTCGTAAACCTGAAATGCCTCTTTGAGGATCTTTGGAAACAGCGGGTCTTCAGCCCTTCCCTCGGTAGGGCTATCAATAAGAGTAAACGGGTTGTCTTCCATTTTCTCAAGCGTGGTCTGCCCGGGGTAACCCAGGCGCACAATCTTCTTGATCCAGCTTTTATCGAACTCAACAAAATTAAGTGCGCATTTTTTTACCCGATGAATATTCGTTTCAGTATTAGAGTTTTGTCGACTACAAACAATAAACGAGCGGCCACCAATAACTTCAAACGGGAAGGTTAGCTGATACGGACCAATATTGGTGTTGCCCGCTTCATCAACTGTGGTAATCAGCGCAAATGATGAGGGCCAATACGAACTCGCCTGATACCAGTTATCTCGCATTGGGCTATCTACAAAAGGCTCATTAGTTGTGTTTGGATGAAAAAATCTATCGAAAAAACCCATAACTACTCCACATGCGTCAATCTAAAGTCGCGCGCAACTCTAGCGCCTGGCAATTTTGCCAGTGCATTAATTTATAAAAGGACTTGGTACCAAAAGAGCGTTACTCTGGCAACAGCATTAACTCAGACTTTGTATTTTGCTGGATAGCCCGGTCGCTATACCACCAGTACACAGGTTCGCCGGTTCGCCACAATTCCATCTGATCCTTTAAATGCTTATCAAACAAGCGGCCGCTCACGCCACCCGCCACAACCCCCATAACCTTGTCAGGGTCAGCCATATCAGCCACAAAACGCATTGAATCAATAACCACGGTATCGTAGGCCTTCGATAGCTTGTATTTGCCACGATTCATCGTTTCACCCGACCCCTCTTTGGGAAAAGTGCCACCACCGATAACAGCTGCAGCAATCTTGCCTGGAACAACCGGACTGGCGAAAGTCACAGTATGCAGATCACCCCAAGTTAATTCTTTCGGCTCTTTGCCTGTGCGTTTCTTCAAATCAGCAAGCGCCTCTTTAGCGGCAAGATAGATCAGGTCATCGCGACTTTCTATCACAAAGGTATTGTGATCGTCGAACCATATAGATTCATTGTCTTTCAGCATTAACAACATGCGTTCCTGCCAGTAGTACTGTGCATCGAGCATCGCTGTGGCCAGATCATCGCCCAAATCATCTTTAAAAACGCGGGTAACAAAGCTCCGGTAAATCGCCTGAAACAACAAGGGGGCAATCGCGTCTGCATCATCATTGTAATCCCATTGGCGCAAATGTGAGACAACCCAACCGGTATCGCGATGCAATGCTAAAGCACGAATCAGGTATGGCGTAACTTGTTCTGCCATCACATTTTTTACATCGCGCATATAGCCCCATTGCTCTTCCGCTGTTGTCTTACCTTCGACATCGAGCAATTGGCGCATTCGCTGATAGCGCCAGGAATGGGCGAAGTGGGTGGAATATAAATAAGGGTAGTCATCCGGCAGTGTGCGGTGATTGGCATTGCCCACCCAACCCCGATCGGGATTAATCAACCTCGGCATATCTTCTGCTGGAATCACGCCATTCCAATTGTCCTTGTCATCAGTAACTACGAACGGTCGGGAACCATCACCCTTAATGCGATTTGGAACGCGCCCTGCGGTGAATTGCGCTATGTCGCCGGCAGCGGTTACTACTGTGTAGTTATAGGGCACATCAATCTGGGCTACAGCCTGCTCTACCTCCGTAAGATTCTTCGCCAACATCAAGGATGCCAAACCATAGCTGCCAGACAAATGCTCAGGCGCGGCCCAGCGCATTGTGACGACACGCGACTCATCGGGAATTAAGCCATGATCAGAAACAACCGGGCCACGGCGGGTATACCTAATCTGCACCGCATGCGCATAGAAGCTGCCGCTCTTCCTGTGCCGCACCAAGAATGTCTCATCAACAACATCGAAGGGTACCGACGTACCCCCTTCCAGATAGTTATCCGGGTTAAGCGGGTCGACTGTTTCAATATAGAGATCTATAACATCGCCGTAGGAATTGGTGACCCCATATGCAATGTTCTCGGACCGCGCCACCGCAAACCCGGGTGCGCCCGGCCCCGCTGCACCCACCACTCTGAGTTCAGGTGTAATAAGTGCCATGGGGTACCAGATACCGGGCAAGGTGCGGCTATCAATATGCGGGTTGTTAACAAGCATTGCGCCACCAGAGGCATTTCGAGCGCCGGATATCGCCCAATGGTTGCTGCCAAGCGCTGCCTCTCCCTTGGCTGGAGAAGCAATAAAATTGCTAAGATCAAGACCAAGCTGCTCAATAGAAACAGCCGGCGCAGGTTCTTTATAGCCGCCATCATCAGGATTAATACTCACGATACTGATTTCGTCAGCTAATGCAGGTCCGATTTTATCGATTATTGCTTGAGCAATAAGCTCGATGTCCATATTCGAACTGCTGCTCCAGTTTGTGAATGCAGCTATAATCATCAGATCTTCTACAGTCCATGCCACCGGCTCAATACCAAGCACTCTGAGTCCGAGCTGAAATTCGGACTCGTTATTGTCGATATAACTGTTAATGCCCGCAGCATAAAGCGCCATAACATGGCGCGCTTCGGGTGACAGCACGCCAGCATGTCGCCGCCCCATTTGTGGCACGCCAACGACACGCATTTTAATATCCGACTGCAACCCTGGTCGGCCGAGCAGTTCAGCTAAACGACCCTGCGAAAGGTGTCGAACAACTTCCATCTGAAACAAGCGATCCTGAGCAATCAGAAAGCCCTGGGTACGATAGGCATCATCTAACGAATTAGCGTAAACGTAGGGAATGCCCAGACCATCACGAACCACCCGGACCGGTTCAACCAGCCCAGGAAGCTTTAAATCACCCTCGGTTTGATGGTTATTTACCTGATAAAGCCAACCACCGGTCGCAAGCAATACAATGGCGATGCTGCAGACAAACAACAACAAAATTTTTCTGGTCATAACAGATCCGTTGATCTAAAAACTAGCAAACTTTTGAAACTGTCCTGAGTGTAAGCGCTAACCCAGCAGGAAACCATTGCCACACAGCTGATAGACCCGCGACATCACTGCCAGAGAAGCTCTCGGACCATGAACCGCGCCAAAGTCGTAAAACAAGCGCTTTAAGCAGCGCCAAGTAAGCCCAGTTCGCCGTATTTCGCTGGTTTTAGACTCATAAACCCATAAAGTACGATTCAATTCAGGCGAAATTGACTATAATTGAGTCCCGGTATCCAATAATAAGAAGGGAAGCCGTTGAATCAGACCCCAAAACTACGCCGCTCGGTGCTATACATGCCGGGCTCCAACGCCCGCGCACTCGAAAAAGCTCGCACGCTGGATGCCGATGCACTCATCCTTGATCTTGAGGATTCGGTAGCGCCCGAGTCAAAAGACATTGCAAGACAACAAGTTAGCGAAGCCGCTGGGGCTAAAATATTCGGTCATCGCGAGCTTATTATCCGAATTAACGCGCTGGATACCCAATGGGGACCTGCCGACCTAGAGGCCGCCGCCGCCGCGCGACCCGATGCAGTGCTGTTACCCAAGGTCGAAACCCGCCATCAACTCATCGATGCTCGTGACCGCTTAATTGCTGCTGGAGGCAACCGCCAGCAGAAATTGTGGATGATGGCCGAGACACCGCGGGGAATTCTGAATCTGGATGATATCTGCGCTGCGCCGGGGCTAGATGCTGTGGTTATGGGCACCTCCGATCTGGGCAAAGAACTGCGCGTCAGCACCGCCCAGCCAAGAACTGGGTTGCTGGGGACATTGAGCAACAGCATTCTAGTCGCCCGAGCGCACGGTCTTGATATACTAGACGGCGTATACCCAAGGGTTGCCGCTGATGCAGATTTCAGGGGCTCATGTGAGCAGGGAGCAGCCCTCGGCTTTGATGGCAAAACTCTGATTCATCCGCTTCAAATTGCTATTGCCAACGAGATCTTTGGTATTTCCGAAGCACAAGCCATACACGCCGAAGCCATGCTGAAATCGTGGCAGAAGGCGCGCGATGCCGGTGAAGGTATTGCCGTGCATGAAGGCAAACTTATTGAAGAGCTTCATATCGATGAAGCGAAACGAATTCTGGCCCTGTTTTACACAGCGTCCAAATAGTTTAGGAGTCAACACAGTGATCGACAGCAAGAAGCCATCCGTTGCGGATTGGCAGAAACTCGCCACTAAAGAATTGCGCGGCAAGCCTTTAGAAGACTTAACCTGGAACACTCCCGAAGGGATTCCGGTTAAGCCACTCTATACCGTTGCCGACACTGAAGGTCTTGCTCATGTAAATAACTTGCCGGGGTTTGCTCCGTTTGTCCGCGGTCCCAAAGCAACTATGTACGCGGGTCGCCCATGGACGGTGCGTCAATACGCAGGCTTCTCAACCGCAGAAGAATCCAATGCTTTTTACCGCAAGAATCTAGCGGCCGGTCAAACCGGTCTATCCGTTGCTTTCGATCTGGCAACACATCGCGGCTACGACTCTGATCATGAGCGCGTTGTTGGTGACGTTGGTAAGGCTGGCGTTGCTATCGATACCGTCGAAGACATGAAGATTCTATTCGACTCGATTCCGCTCGACAAAATGACTGTTTCAATGACCATGAACGGTGCGGTACTGCCGGTAATGGCCATGTACATTGTTGCTGCCGAAGAACAAGGCATCACACCCGAGCAGCTCGCTGGCACACTTCAGAATGACATCCTTAAAGAATTCATGGTTCGTAACACCTACATCTACCCACCCGCTCCATCAATGCGCATTGTCGCCGATATCATTGCCTACACCGCTGCCAACATGCCCCGCTACAATTCGATTTCGATCTCGGGTTATCACATGCAGGAAGCTGGAGCGACGTGCGTTCAGGAGTTAGCCTTCACGCTAGCCGATGGTATTGAATACGTTCAGGCGGCTATAGATAGTGGTCTTGAAGTGGATAAATTTGCGCCACGCTTGTCATTCTTTTTCGCTATCGGCATGAACTTCTTCATGGAAATTGCCAAGCTGCGCGCTGCCCGTTTGCTGTGGGCTGAGCTAATACAGGAGCGCTTTGCGCCGAAAGACCCCAAGTCTCTGATGCTGAGAACCCATTGCCAGACCTCAGGTGTTAGCCTGACCAGTCTTGACCCATACAACAACATCATGCGCACCACAGTTGAAGCAATGGCTGCTGCACTTGGTGGAACCCAATCCTTGCACACCAATTCATTCGACGAGGCTCTAGGCCTACCCACCGAGTTTTCTTCACGCATTGCCCGCAATACTCAGTTGGTGCTGCAGGAAGAAACGGGTATTACCAACGTTGTGGACCCTCTGGCCGGCTCTTACTATGTTGAAAGCCTGACAGCCTCTTTAGTCGCCGAAGCACGCAAAATTATCGCTGAAGTAGATGATCTCGGCGGCATGACCAAGGCTGTTGAATCTGGCATGCCAAAGCTGAAGATCGAGCAGGCTGCAGCGGTTCGTCAGGCAGGGATCGATCGCGGAGAAGAAGTTATTGTTGGTGTCAACAAATACCAGCAAGCCAGCGAATCTGAAATTGACGTACTTAATATAGACAATACGGCTGTTCGCGAATCTCAGATTGCCCGTCTGCAGAAAATACGTCTGGAGCGCGATTCTTCTGCCTGCAGCACTGCGCTTGATGCGCTTATCGCTGCTGCAAAAGATGGCAGTGGCAACCTGTTGACACTGGCCATTGATGCCGCGCGGGCCCGTGCCAGTGTCGGTGAAATATCAGATGCGCTGGAAACCGTATACAAACGGCACGGAGCAGTCATTCAATCTATCTCCGGCGTTTATGGTGCCGCCTACGAGGGAGATCAGAACTATATGAATATCCAGAATGACATTGAAGATTTTGCCGAAGAACAAGGTCGCCGCCCGCGAATGCTGGTGGTAAAACTGGGTCAGGACGGTCACGATCGAGGAGCAAAGGTTATTGCTACGGCATTTGCCGACATCGGTTTCGACGTTGATATAGGCCCGCTGTTCCAGACCCCCGAAGAAGCAGCACGACATGCAATTGAGAATGATGTGCACGTGGTTGGGGTATCCTCTCAGGCTGCCGGACACAAAACACTTGTGCCGCAACTCATCGCAGCGCTCCGTGAGCAAGGTGCAAACGACGTGCTGGTAGTATGTGGTGGTGTTATTCCGCCACAAGATTACGACGACCTACACAAAGAAGGTGTTGCCGCAGTGTATGGGCCTGGCACCAACATTCCGGAAGCTGCAAGGCAGGTACTCGCATTAATTCGGAAACAAACTAAAGCAGCTTAACAGCTGTATTACATGGTCGCAGACGGTCTGCGGCGCACGATTTAGAAATCGGAGATTTTAATGCAGGACATTATCCAGCAGCTGGAAAAAAAGCGCGCCAAGGCAAGACTTGGTGGCGGCAAAAAGCGCATCGAAAAACAACACGCCAAAGGCAAGCTGACCGCTCGCGAGCGTGTCGAACTGTTCCTTGATGACGACAGCTTTGAAGAATGGGACATGTTCGTAGAACATCGCTGTGTCGACTTTGGCATGGAGGATAATAAGATCCCCGGCGATGGTGTTGTTATTGGGTATGGCACAGTCAATGGTCGTCTAATTTTTGTTTTCAGTCAGGACTTTACGGTATTTGGTGGCTCACTCTCCGAAACTCACGCGAAAAAAATATGCAAAATTATGGAGCAGGCCATGAAAGCCGGTGCTCCGGTTGTTGGTCTTGCCGACTCTGGCGGCGCGCGCATTCAGGAGGGCGTTGCATCCCTCGGTGGTTATGCCGATGTATTCCAACAGAATGTGTTGGCCTCAGGTGTAATACCTCAGATCTCGGTAATTATGGGTCCGTCTGCAGGTGGCGCCGTATATTCACCGGCTATTACCGATTTCATCTTTATGGTTCGCGACAGTTCGTACATGTTTGTCACCGGGCCTGACGTTGTAAAGACAGTCACCCACGAGACAGTAACCGCTGAGGAGCTCGGTGGCGCGTCAACTCACAGCAGCAAGTCCGGTGTTTGTCATGCCGCTTTTGACAATGATGTTGAGACGCTGCTGATGACACGTCGTTTCGTCTCGTATCTGCCGCCTAACAATCGGGAAAAGCCGCCGGTCTGGCCAACCAGTGATCCAGCAAAACGTGCTGAACCGTCACTGGACACAATTATTCCCGATGATCCTGCGAAACCTTATGACATGAAAGAGGTTGTCCACAAACTTGCCGATGAAGGCAGCTTCTTTGAAATTCAGTCAGAGTATGCGAAGAACATTATTGTGGGCTTCATTCGTATGGAAGGCTCAACCGTTGGCGTTATCGCAAACCAACCGATGGTTTTGGCAGGCTGTCTCGACATCAACTCTTCAACCAAGTCAGCACGCTTTGTGCGCTTCTGCGATGCATTTAATATCCCACTGCTGACACTTATCGATGTTCCCGGCTTTATGCCCGGCACCTCGCAAGAGTATGGCGGCATTATTAAGCATGGTGCGAAACTGCTGTACGCATACGCTGAAGCCACTGTGCCCAAAGTTACGCTGATCACACGCAAAGCCTATGGTGGCGCTTACGATGTGATGAGCTCAAAGCACTTACGCGGCGACGTGAACTATGCGTGGCCAAGTGCCGAGATCGCAGTAATGGGGCCGAAAGGTGCTGTAGAAATCATTTTCCGATCTGACATTGGCAATGCTGACGCAATCGCAGAACGCACCGAAGAGTACAGAAAAAAATTCGCCAACCCGTTTATTGCTGGAGCCCGCGGTTACATCGACGATGTCATTATGCCGCGGAATACTCGTTCACGCATATGCCGTTCGCTTAACATGCTGCGCGAAAAGAAACTCGAGAATCCGTGGCGCAAGCATGGAAACATTCCTCTTTAATTCAGTACAGGCAGACCCAAAACGATGTTTGACAAAATCCTTATAGCTAACCGTGGTGAAATTGCCTGTCGCGTCATTAAGACGGCGCAGAAGATGGGTATTAAAACTGTTGCTGTTTATTCCGATGCAGATAAGGAAGCGCTGCATGTGCAGATGGCCGATGAGGCTGTGCATATTGGCCCTGCGCCTTCCGCCGAAAGCTACTTAATTGCGGACAAGATATTGGCAGCCTGCAAAAAAACCGGTGCTCAGGCAGTGCATCCAGGCTATGGCTTCCTTTCCGAGAATTCCGGCTTTTCAGAATCACTCGCAAAAGAGGGTATAGCCTTCATCGGCCCGGGCAAAAAAGCTATCGAGAGCATGGGCGATAAAATCACCTCGAAGAAAATCGCCGCTAAAGCCGGGGTGAATACCGTACCGGGCTATACCGGCATAATTAAAGATGCTGAGCATGCGGTAGAGATTTCCCGAGAAATTGGCTATCCCGTGATGCTAAAAGCCAGCGCTGGTGGCGGCGGAAAAGGCATGCGCGTCGTAGGTAACGATGATGAGTGCCGTGATGGCTTCCTTCGCGCCACGAATGAAGCAAAATCAAGCTTTGGGGATGATCGGGTATTTGCCGAAAAATTTGTTCAGGAACCTCGGCATATCGAGATTCAGGTACTGGCCGACAGTCATGGCAATACTGTGTATCTTGGTGAACGTGAATGTTCAATTCAACGCCGCCATCAAAAAGTTATTGAAGAAGCGCCGTCGCCCTTTCTGGATGAAGAAACGCGCCGGTCAATGGGCGAACAATCTGTAGCGCTCGCGAAAGCTGTTGATTACCAGTCTGCCGGTACGGTTGAATTTATCGTTGATGCCGAACGCAACTTCTACTTCTTGGAGATGAACACACGCCTGCAGGTTGAGCACCCGGTTACCGAATTCGTCACAGGGCTCGATCTAGTCGAACTGATGATTCGTGTTGCTGCAGGCGAAAAGCTGCCAATGACTCAGGCCGATGTAAAACTCACAGGCTGGGCCCTTGAAGCACGCGTGTACGCAGAAGACCCTTTCCGCAACTTTATGCCCTCAATCGGCCGTCTGCATAAGTACAGCCCACCAAAGGAAAGCGAATCTGTGCGTGTTGATACCGGCATCAAAGAAGGCGGTGAAGTATCGATGTATTACGACCCAATGATCGCCAAGCTCATCACCTATGGCAAAGACCGGCAAACTGCGATTGATACCATGGGCAACGCGCTTGATAACTATTATATCCGAGGCGTATCACACAACATCAGCTTCTTGAACGCGCTGATTGCACACCCGAGATTTGGTCGCGGTGAGCTAACCACTAATTTTATCGCCGAAGAATATCCTGATGGATTCTCCGCTGCAGATGTGCCGCAGAATGATCCGAGCCTGGCTGTAAGTATTGCTGCGATTATTAATTGTGCGCAGATGGGCCGTGCTACAAAACTCAGTGGCCAGCTTAAGAGTCATGAGCGTGTCGTCGGTGATGACTGGGTTGTTGTTATCGATGACGTATACAATCCGGTAAACGTTGTGCGCAAAGAAGGTGGCTATACTGTTATTCAGAGCGACGATGTATATGACATCAGCACCAACTGGCGAATTGGCGAATCGCTGATTCATGCAAATGTAGGTGGTCGAGATATCACAATGCAGATCGATAACGATGGTCCTGCTTACAAACTGTTCCATCGTGGTGCCGAAGTACGCGCCTTAACATTGACTCCCCGTGCGGCAGAGTTAAACCGGTTCATGATCAAGAAAGTTCCCCCGGATCTATCTAAATTCCTGCTGTCACCCATGCCCGGCCTACTGGTTAAACTGGAGGTCAGTGTTGGCGATGAAGTCAAAGCCGGCGAAGAACTGGCCGTGGTTGAGGCCATGAAGATGGAAAATAGTCTGCGCGCTACTGAAGACAGCGTTGTCTCCAAGGTTCTGGCGGAGCAAGGGGAAACACTGGCTGTTGATCAACCGATACTCGAGTTTGAATAGAGCGTAAATGATGCCCAATATTGACGTCGCAAACCTCTCGGCAGCCATTTTACACGGCGATCGCAGGGCGCTGGGGCGGGCGATCACGTTAATTGAGTCAGCTCGACCCGGTGACCGGCAGCTTGCTCGTGAGCTTCTTGATCTGCTCACGCCCCACGCGGGCGAGTCTATCCGAATTGGCATATCGGGAGCTCCTGGAGCAGGCAAATCAACTTTTATCGAATCGCTGGGCAATCATCTGATCGACCAGGGTTATCGGGTTGCAGTGTTAGCGGTTGACCCTTCATCAACGCTTACCGGCGGCTCCATTCTCGGTGATAAAACCCGCATGGAAATTTTGTCGCGGCGTACCGAAGCTTTTATCCGTCCGTCACCTTCCGGAGATACTTTAGGCGGTGTTGCACGCCACACCAGAGAAACTATGCAAATTGTCGAAGCTGCTGGCTTCGACGTGGTGTTGGTTGAAACTGTTGGTGTTGGCCAGAGCGAGACTGAAGTCTCGCGCATGACCGATATGTTTTTGCTAATGCTGTTACCCGGCGGTGGCGATGAACTTCAGGGTATTAAGCGTGGCATTGTTGAGCTTGCCGACATGGTCATCGTGAATAAAGCGGATGGTGACACCAAAGCACCCGCACAACGCACCGCCGCTGACTACCGAAATGCGCTTCACTTGCTCCATCCGCGCAGTGCAAATTGGCAGGTTCCAGTGGAAAGCTACTCGGCAATTGAGGGTAACCGTACACCTGAAATCTGGGAAATCATTTGTCGCTTCCGTAACACAATGGCGAAGAGCGGTGAACTCAGTGCGCAAAGGGCCGCTCAAGCACACGCATGGATGTGGTCCGAAGTTACCGATGCCCTAGTTGACATGCTAAAGCATGACAAGACTGTAAGGCAGCAACTAAAGAAACTCGAAAAGGCTGTCACTGCTGGTGAAACCTCACCGGTTGCCGCCGCACAAAAGCTAATCGACACCTTTTTAGAAAAAAATTAATCCGGCTCATGCCACGGCAGGAATCAGCTGCCAACCATCTCGAAAAGGAATGAATATGATTGGAAGATTGAACCATGTGGCTATCGTCACACCGGACCTTGAAGCATCGGCGTCCGTGTATCGAGACACACTGGGCGCGGAAGTATCCGAAGCAACGGATATGCCTGAGCATGGCGTTACCACCGTATTTGTAAAACTGCCCAACACCAAAATAGAGCTATTGATGCCATTAGGTGAAAACTCGCCTATTGCGAAGTTTCTGGAGAAAAACCCAAGCGGTGGAATGCATCATATCTGTTATGAGGTGGATGATATTATTGCCGCGCGGGATAAGCTGATTGCCTCTGGCGCCAGAGTGCTTGGTGATGGCGAGCCTAGGATTGGCGCGCACAACAAGCCGGTGCTGTTCCTGCATCCGAAAGATTTTGTGGGCACTCTGATCGAAATAGAACAGGTTTAAGCACTACAGAATGCAAAAAAAGGCCTGCCGATCTTTATGATCGGCAGGCCTTTTTGTTTCTGTGTCGTGCTCAGTTCAATTCAGCAGCTGCAGCCTTAATACTTTCTACGTTGATTGCCGCAAAATATGCTGCTTCGTACTCAAGCGCACGCAGATTCTTTTTAATAATGCTTTGCAGATTTGGCTTCTTTTCCGCCGGACTTTCACCACTGCCAATGCCTCCGCCGAACTCAATAAAAGTATCGACACCCGCACCAACGGCAGATGCAACACAGCCCACCCAGTTCACCGGAGCAAACAATTGAAAGAACAAACGGGTGCGGATGCTATCCGGCGTTTCTTCATGAGCAATGCCAGTATAGTTCGACAACACATCACAGTTCGCGGTATTAAATGCTACGGCATCAAGCTCTTTGCGGAACTCACGCGCTGCCTGCACCATCAGGTAAGTATGAAATGCGCCCTCGGTTTTAAGCCGTGTAGCACGTTTGCGTGGATAGATATCAGGCAGCGCCGCTTCCAGCGCATCGAGGTCGGCATCTGTACCGCCAACCACGGTTTGCTGTGGCAGATTGCAACTAGCGATCTGACAATAGAAGCGATCTGCCAACGGTTGAGCCTCTTCTACAGTAAGCCCCAACGCCACCATGCCGCCCTCACCATGCTCACCCATCAGTTCGCCGCGCCGGCGCACCAAGCCTAAGCCGTCCTCAAAGCTTAAAACACCGGCAGCGACCAGCGCAGAATATTCACCAAGACTATGCCCGGCGGCCGATGCCGCAGATATCTTGCCACCAGTGAGGTCACGAAATACTTCTAAACAAGCAATTTCATGCGTTAACAACGCAGGCTGAGTATTGCGCGTAAGGCCAAGCTCTTCTTCCGGGCCTTCATGAGAAAGCCCCGTAATGTCAAAGCCGAGAATATCGTTGGCTTTGGCATAGATATCACGGGCTACTGCAAACTCCGCACAAAGATCGCTGCCCATGCCAGCGTACTGACCACCCTGACCGGGAAAAACAAACATGATGTTACTTGGCATAAAATGCTCCATCGGCGCCTATGGTATTAAACCAATGCCAGCCGATTTTTTTTAAATTAACGCCCCTGCAATATGCAGATAAATAATCCGTCTCGGTAACGAATTGTGTCTGTTTCAACGGCAACTGGCAATGCACTGCGACGAACTAGACTTCGGCCCAAATACGGCGCAGCTCATCACCGATAATTTCTATGCCCTCACGCACCACCTGATCATCCTGAGAGTAAGCAACGCGGATGCATTCACGGCTGTGCGGCCAATCCTGCTGTAACCCTGGAAAAAAATGCTGACCGGCGATCACCAGGACGCCCCGCTGTTTTAAGCGCTGGTATAGCGCTTCTGAACTGATCGGCAAGTCCGGAAACCACAACCAGAGGAACAGCGCCCCCTCTGGCTTATGAACATGGAAGTCAATGCCGTCAAGTGCTTCACGGCACCACTCCAACGCCTGCAGCGCCTTCGTCTCATAGTATGGGCGTATCACATTACGACTCAGCTCCATAATTGCGCCGGTCTCTACCAAACTCTGCGCCAGAACCGGCCCTACACTGCCAACGGCCAAACTCAATACAGCGTTCATGCTCGTCAGCGCATCAATTACATCTTCATTAGCCACAACAATGCCGGTTCGTACCCCGGGAAGGCCGATCTTCGACAGACTCAAGCAGAGCACTGTCTCCGAATTCCAGACAGGGGTAATGTCCGAGAATATAATGCCGGGGAATGGTGCGCCATAGGCATTATCGACAATAAGCGGTATATCACGGGCGCGGGCAAACCGGGTCAGGTGATCCATTTCATTATCGGTAAGTACGTTGCCCGTCGGGTTGGTCGGGCGCGATACACATGCCGCACCTAAGTCGCCGGGGTTGTCTTCGGCCAATGCATCAAAATCGACTCTGTACTTAAACAGTCGATCATCCAAAAGTTCGATCTCTGGCTGGTACGAACGCAGCATATTGTCTTCAATACCCAGATCAGCGTAACCGATATACTCCGGCGTCAGTGGCAATAATATTTTTCGATCAGCCTTGTTACCTGGCATTGGGCCGGCGAACAAATTAAACAGCAGAAAAAAGCTGCTTTGACTGCCGGCGGTCAAAGCGATGTTCTTCTCGGACAGATCCCAACCATACTCTCGGTTCAACAATCCGGCCAAAGCGGCACGAAAATACTCCTCACCAGCAGGTGCTGGATAATTTGCAAGCATTCGTTTAAACAGAGGCTCATCAGCCATCACCTGCAGCATACGTTCGCGAAACAATGCCTGAACTTCGGGAATATGGGCGGGATTGCCACCACCGAGCATCTTCATGGCACTCCCACCAGACAGCGCTGCACCCAAATCGTCCATAAGCTCTCTGGCACCGGTCTTCCGCGAAAACCGTTGACCGAAGGTTGATAAATTCATAGTGCAGCTTCTGTATAGGTGATCCGGTGAGCAACTGATGGAACTATTTTATAGCATCATGGCAAGAGAAGGGGATTTGAGCGAGAGCGGTCACCATCAGGACTGCTTGCGCAGCGGTCACCTAAACACCGCAGGAAGCCTCAGCGTTGTATTTTCCCATTAGCCGTTAGAGACTGCCCTCCCATGGTCATGAAAAACGCTTCCATCACAATTATCGGGGCAGGTATCGGCGGGCTGACTGCTGCGTTGGCGCTGCAGCAGTTCGGTTTTCGTGTGCGCATCTTTGAGCAGGCCGATTCACTCAGTGAAGTTGGCGCGGGACTTACAATAAGTCCTAATGCCAATCATGCACTCAATTTTTTGGGGCTTGAAGTCGCCATAGCTGATGCATCAATTATTCCTGCTTCCGGCGGTGTACGGCACTATCAAACCCGCGAAATGCTTGCCACCAACAACCGCAGCAAGACCCCCAGGCAACTTTACGGTGCCGATTACCTGCAAATACATCGCGCCGACCTGCACAAAATTTTGCATGACGCTGTAGAACTCAATGACCCGGGATGTATCCACACTGGCCACAAGCTCAGCGCGCTGTCGCAAACCGATCAAGCAGTCTCGACAGGGTTCACCAATGGGCAGACGTTTAGTGCAGCAGCCGTCATTGGTTGTGATGGCGTGCATTCTTTTGTGAGGGAAGCGCTGTTCGGCAAAGAAACTCCTCGGTTTACCGGATACATCGCCTGGCGGGGCTTGGTCCCGACTGCACAACTGAGCGGCGGAATACTCGACCCCGACTCCGCCATATGCACGGGCCCCAATCAAACCTTCACCCGCTATGCAATCCGCGGGGGCAAACTGCTGAACTATGTGGCCATCGCAAAATGCAGCGGCTGGGAAGTGGAGAGCTGGTCGGTTCGTTCGGATCCAGCTGAGGTTCTTGCCGAATTTTCCGAATGGTCTGACGATGTCCGCGAGATGATTGCCGCCACACCAGGCGACAACCTCTATAAATGGGCGCTATTCGATCGCGACCCTCTCACTACGTGGACAAATGGCCGCATCACCCTGCTCGGCGATGCCGCTCACGCCATGCTGCCCTTTTTAGGTCAGGGTGCCGCTATGGCCATTGAAGATGGCCTGATCCTAGGTCGCGCATTTGCGGCCAGCGCCTCGCCTCAGCAGGCGTTACAGCGCTATCAGCGGGCACGGCATGAAAGGACAAGCTTCGTGTTACTTGAATCACGCGAAAACATTAAGCGACTGCAGCGCCCTGATACTGATGGTTACAATCAGCACACGCACAAAAACGAAGAAAAACTAGGACTGTTCGGGTACAACCCGGTAACAATAGAAATTTAGGCTCTTAGCGGCCCCACGCTTGCTTCGGCCGCAGTCTGCAATCTAGGCTGACTGCATGATGATGACAGAGCACCACTCGCCACAGAGAAGATATGCCAAGCCCTAGCTAAACCAAGGACGCTACTTCGACAGGCACATTGTGTAAGATTAGCGCTAACACAGGGGCAAAAATTGATGTTTATAAACTTTTGGTATCCCGCCGTCACCAGCGAAGAACTGACCGACCAGCCTATCAAGACACGCATACTGGGTCAGGAATTTGTGTTATTCCGCGATGCAGATGGCAAGGCTTGCTGTCTAAGCAATACCTGCACTCATCGTGGTGGCTCACTAGGCGATGGCAAAATTCGCAATGGCAACATGCAATGCCCTTACCATGGCTGGGAGTTCAACGGCGAAGGCCGTTGCACCAAAATTCCATCCCTCGGGAGCAATGCCAAAATCCCGTCCCGCGCCCGTATCGATGCATACCCTGTCGAAGAGCGCTATGGCCTGGTGTTTTGTTTCTTAGGGGATCTGCCTGAGGCAGAACGCCCACCCATTATGGAAATTCCCGAATGGGCTCATGAAGGCTGGACTTACACTATCCAACAGTTCGACTTTGATATTTATTATGAACGCTCGATGGAAAATGGCGTTGATCCTGCGCACAATGAGTTTGTGCATGACACTCATGGCTTCTCGGGCGAGCACGATGGCTATGAAGTGCCTGCATTCGACCTAAAAGAAACCGAATGGGGCACGGGTTTTGGCTTAGAGATTATGGCGCCACCACTGCCTGAAAAGACTATGCAGGCCGCATCAGGCCGCACCGAAAACGCTGTGATCTACACAGGTACCGGTCATGAGGGTGCGGCAAGTTTATGGACCTACATCCACCCCACACCGGATATGCTTATTCATCAGTACGCTTTTGAAAAACCGATTGATGAGAATCACACCACTATATTTTTAGTGAATCTGCGTAACTTTAT
This sequence comes from Gammaproteobacteria bacterium, assembly GCA_029245525.1. Classification (GTDB taxonomy): domain Bacteria; phylum Pseudomonadota; class Gammaproteobacteria; order Steroidobacterales; genus JABIQA01. The sequence continues at coordinate 16,490 of JAQWPD010000107.1, forward strand.
GCTGGAAGAGTCTCATCATGAGCGCATCAAAGAACGCAATGCCTACGTGGCTTATCAGGATCGCGATGTCCTGATGGATCTTAACCCGATGCTAACGCCATCATCCAACACGGCCGAGTTCCTCATGCCGTCTGACTCCTGTGTTGGTGGCTATCGCCGCAAGCTCGATGAATGGACCAGCAAAGGCTGGCGCATCGACCTCGATGCTGTGGCGAGAGACAAGCTGCGCGTTGCCTACGCCATCCCGAGTCCGGAACGGCGTAACAGCAAGTCCTGGGTGCTTGACCCTATTCCTCTGGTAAAGGGGTAAACGCGTGAGCAAAGGTCGCATCGCCGTCATCACACTGCTGCTGGCACTGATTATTCTGTTCATTGTCACCGATGCTGCCAATCTGATATCCCTCGAAGGGTTTAAGCAACGCCAGGTCGACATTCAGGCATTTGTGAGCGACAACCCTCTACTGTCGGCTGGTGGCTACCTCGCCACTTACATTTTAGTCGCTGCGCTGAGTATTCCGGGTGCGGCTGTACTCACACTGATCGGCGGTGCGTTGTTTGGCTTGCTTCAAGGCACACTGCTGGTCTCATTTGCCAGCACCATTGGTGCAAGCGGCGCGTTTCTAATCTCCCGCTATCTGCTGCGCAATAGTGTTGAACAGCGATTTAGCAATGCCAGCAAAAAAATCAACAAGGGCATTGCGAAAGACGGAAAGTTGTATTTATTCGGTTTGCGACTGGTGCCACTATTCCCTTTTTTCGTAATCAACGTGGTGATGGGTCTAACCCGACTGCCATTACGAAGCTTCTTCTGGGTGAGCCAGCTCGGCATGCTACCGGCCACTCTTGTGTTTGTGAACGCAGGCACGCAGCTCGGTGAGCTGGATAATGTCAGCGGCATACTTTCGCCGGAGATTATCGGTTCGTTTGTGCTGCTCGGATTGTTCCCGCTGATCGCTCGAAAATTTTTGCAGCTGTGGCAGCGGCAACGCGCATTCTATGGCCATGAAAAACCCAAAAAATTTGATACAAACCTTATCGTAATCGGGGCAGGTGCTGCCGGACTGGTTACTGCCTATGTTGCTGCGGCATCGAAAGCACAGGTAATGCTCATCGAGCGTGAAAAAATGGGCGGCGACTGTCTGAACACAGGCTGCGTGCCAAGCAAAGCATTAATCCGCTCTGCAGGAGTGATGCATGATATTCGGCGCGCCGCCGACTTTGGTATTAAACACCATCTGGCATCCATCGATTTTTCTGCCGTTATGCGCCGTGTTCAATCAGTGATTGAAACCATAGAACCACATGACTCAATCGACCGCTATAAAGGGCTGGGCGTCGACTGCATTACCGGAGATGCCACCATCACCTCGCCGTGGACTGTTGAGGTTGATGGCCGCACACATTCTGCCCGCAGCATTGTCATTGCCACAGGTGGGAAACCGTTTGTGCCAAAGATAGAAGGCCTCGAGGCAGTCGACTACCTCACCTCCGATACCGTGTGGCAACTGCCCGAACTGCCAAAAGAACTGCTTATTCTGGGCGGTGGATTTATCGGCTGCGAACTGGCGCAAGCCTTCCAAAGACTCGGCAGCAAGGTTACTTTGGTCGAGGCTGGTGACCGACTATTATCAGCAGAAGACCTCGATGTATCCACAGCCATCAGCAGCAGCTTCGAGTCGGAGGGCATTAAGCTTGTCACCGGATATCGGGCACAGAAAGTTCAGCAGGGTATTGCCCATTGCGTAAGCGATGACGGCAACATTAAAGAACTTCGGTTCGACAAACTGCTGATTGCCACTGGTCGGGTTGCCAATACCGAAGGACTGGGGCTGGAAAACATCGGGTTAGAAACGAATCCCGATGGCACCCTAACCGTTAATGACGGCCTGCAAACCCGTTATCCGAATATCTACGCATGCGGCGACGTCACGGGCCCCTTTCAACTCACCCATGCCGCGGCTCACCAGGCATGGTACTGCGCGGTCAATGCCCTGTTTGGCAGCTTCCATCAGTTTAAAGTCGATTACCGTGCTATCCCCCGCGGTGTGTTTACCTCGCCGGAAATTGCACGGGTTGGCCTAAATGAACAAGATGCGATCAACGCTCACGTGGCCTATGAAACTACGGTGTATGGCATTGACGACCTTGACAGGGCCATTGCTGATGGCGACGCCTCTGGTTTTATCAAAGTCCTAACGCCTCCGGGTAAAGACACCATTCTGGGCGTCACTATTGTTGGCAAACACGCCACCGAACTGCTGGCCGAATTCACGCTTGCAATGCGGCACGGACTCGGACTGCGTAAAATACTCGCCACCGTGCACCCCTACCCCACGTTCAGCGAAGCATCCAAGTTCACCGCTGGCCTCTGGCAGCAACGCCACTTGCCACAGCGACTGCTGGCGGTAGCGGAACGATACAATCGCTGGCGGCGAAGCTAGCATTGCGACACCAGTGAAACCCCCGGGCGTTACAAAGCGTTACTTGCACAACTGACCCACCCGATATAATCAGGGCACTGCATTAGCTTCCGTGCAGCACTTTGTTAGCGAAAATGTAAGAGCTCATGTCAGAAAAACCTATTATCCGTATTAATAAACTGCATCGATCCTATCCTATGGGTGATGAGGTGATACATGCGTTAAATGGAATTGATCTGGACATCTGTCGCAATGAATACGTTGCCATTATGGGCCCTTCCGGATCTGGCAAGACCACACTAATGAACATAATCGGCTGTTTGGACTCCCCGAACAGTGGTCAGTATTGGCTCAATAATCAGTCGGTATCGCAGCTGCGCGACAGTCAATTGGCGCGTATTCGCAATGCGGAAATTGGTTTTGTGTTCCAAACCTTTAATTTATTAAACCGCACTAGCGCACTGCAAAATGTTGAGCTACCACTGATCTACAAAGGCGTATCCCGCAAAGAGCGTCATGCACGAGCAACAGCCATGCTTGATGCCGTCGGCTTAGGCAGTCGCATGAAGCACAAGCCATCGGAAATGTCCGGCGGGCAACGCCAACGGGTTGCAATTGCCCGGGCACTGGTCACCGAGCCGAGCATCCTGCTGGCTGACGAACCCACCGGCAACCTCGACTCGGCAACAGGGCGGGAGATTATGGGCATTTTCGACAAACTACACAGCGATGGACAAACCATCATTCTAGTAACCCATGAGGCGGATATCGCCGCACATGCCAAAGGCGAGGTTCACCTCCACGATGGCATTATTGCGCATGACACCCGCCCAAAAATTTCTCAGGAAGTACCCGCACAATGAAAAAATTCAGCATCATTCTCGCCTCCGCACTTTTGGTTGTCGCCTGTGGCAAGCCCCCCGAGGTGGCAAGCAAGTACGGTACAGCAACCGTCGAACAACGGAATATTATTGTTACCGTTGAGGCTGCTGGCGTCATTGAACCCGAAACAACCGTTGAAGTGAAATCAAAAGCCTCTGGTGAAATACTGAACCTCGAAGTGGATTCGGGCTCGCAGATTGAGGCTGGGGCACTTATGGTTCAAATTGACAAACGCAGCCCACGCAATATGCTGAATCAGGCTGAAGCAGAGCTCGAAGCCGCTATTGCTCGTCGTGATATTGCACAATCACAGCAAGATCGCGCAGAGACATTGCATGCCTCAGGCACCCTCAATAAAGTCGACTTGGAAAAGAGCATTCTCGAATACGCCAATGCCCGCGCTGAGGTTGTGCGCTCCCAAGTGTCGGTGGAAAATGCTCGCATTGCTCTAGACGATACCGAGGTTCGGGCACCTATTACCGGCACAGTTATCGAGAAGAATGTTGAAAAAGGTCAGGTCATCTCATCGCCCACCACCGATGTGGGTGGCGGAACCGTGCTATTGAAAATGGCCGACCTTAGCTCAGTGCAGGTTAGAGCATTGGTCGATGAGACCGATATTGGAAAAATCAAGGCAGGGCAAGATGTAATAGTCACTGTAGCCGCGTACCCAAATCAGCCATTTAATGGTCAGGTGATCAAAATTGAGCCAAAGGCGGAAGAAGACCAGGCGGTGACCATGTTTTCCGCGCTTGTTAATATCGACAATCAGGAAGGCTTATTGCGTCCGGGTATGAACGCTGAGGTAAATCTCCGCATTGCCAGTCGCATGGACATACCTGCAGTGCCAACCATGGCGCTGCGCACCATGCGGGATATCAGCGCATCGGAAACCTATCTGGGTTTGGAGGAAGGCTGGATTCGAGAACAACTGCGCCTTTCCGAAACAACGGAGACCGCTTCGAATGAAGACCAGTCAGGCTACCAGTTTGGCAATCGCTATTGGTTACTGCTGGAGACCGAACAAGGTCTGCAACCTGTATACGCGGTAACAGGCATCACCGACCTCGACTACAGTGAAATTATTAGCGGCGTGGGTCAGGGTGATGAGATCGTCATGCTGCCGAGCGCAGGCCTCATTGAATCGCAGGAACGCTTCCGCGATATAATGGGTGGCATGAGTGGGGTGCCCGGGATGAAGGGCAAAGACGACGATAAAAAGTAGTACCCAGCTATGCTATTACTCGAAATGTTTCGTATTGCCGCTCAGTCTATCCGAGCTAATTTTTTTAGGGCCTTTTTGACGATGCTCGGCATTATCATCGGTGTGGCTGCCGTGATCACCATGGTGGCACTCGGTTCCGGCGCACAACAAGCCATCGATGATCAAATAGATAGCCTGGGTGGCAGTATTCTTTCGGTTAGAGCGGGCCAGATGTTTTCGCGCGGCATAGCCAGCTCTGACAGCAGCATTTCGGTCAGCGATGCAGACGCACTTGCGCGAGATGTATACTCAGTAACTGCGGTTGTCCCCGAACTGTCAGTGCGCAAACAAATCAAACTCGGCAGCGCCAATCGCAGTCTGTCGATAGTTGGCACAACGCCCAATTTTGCCGATGTGAGCGATTACCCATTGCTCTACGGCCGCTTATTCAGTGCCGGCGAGAATGCCGCTAAAAAACGCGTTGCGGTGCTGGGTGGCGGCGTTCCCGCGGTCTTCGAAAAAGACCCGGCTATGCTGATCGGTCAGAGCTTGAATATAGAAGGCACCTCTTTCGAGATTATCGGCATTCTCGAGGAGAAAGGCTCTATCGGTTTTTCTAATCGTGATGACTATATCTGGACACCACTCGCTACTGCGCAGTACCGGATCGCCGGCAGCGACAAAATCGATTCGATTAGCGTGCAGATCGCGCCCAATGTTCCCATTGAAACAGCGATGATCGACGTAGAACGGATTCTGCGTCGCGAACATCAAATTATGCCAGGCGCAAAAAATGACTTTAGCCTGTCGGATCGTAAACAGTTCCTGAATATACAGCAGGAGGCAGCCAAAATATTCTCCTATCTGTTGGCGGGTATCGCAGGTATTAGCCTCATTGTCGGTGGCATCGGCATAATGAATATTATGTTGGTAACAGTGACAGAGCGCACTCGTGAAATTGGTATTCGCAAAGCGCTGGGTGCCACCCGCACCAACATCATGACGCAGTTTCTCATTGAAGCGATGAGTCTGTGCATTGCCGGCGGGACCATTGGCATTATTCTCGGGGGCTCTGCATCCGCCCTGCTTGCCAATCTTGCTGGCTGGCAAACACCGGTGTCGGTCGAGGCGATCACCATGGCGTTTTTCTTCAGCGCAGGTGTCGGGCTGTTCTTCGGTATCTGGCCTGCACGCAAGGCAGCGAAGCTCGACCCTATTGAAGCGCTGCATTACGAGTAATACAGTGAGGAGCGTGGGCTTGATCCCTCTGCAGAAACCTTACCATTATTAGCTTAACCTCGCCTTTAGCCCTTTATTTCCGGACGTCTCAGGATAGACCCCTATACGCTTGCAGCTGTGCGAAAAAATGGTTCTTGCAATAATTAATGTATTTGCTTT